>NZ_JBFANH010000004.1:0-115935 GCF_040674755.1 Nocardia sp. NPDC049737
CGGCGCCAACGCCGTCAAAGTATCCGGATCCAACAACCCGCCACCATGATCAGCGGCTGAATCATCCGTGGTCCGAGACGTATTCGGCGCCACCGTACCCGCAGGCGCAGGCGCCGCCTGCGCCGGAGCCGCCTGCGCAGCAGCCCCCTCAGCAGGCGCACTCGGCGCCGGAGCCGCCTGCGCCCCCGCAGCTCCCGGCGCACCCGCTGGCGGCACCACACCCTTACCCGAACCACCCTGTCCCGGCGCCACCGCGCCCTGTCCGGAACCATCCCCCGAAGACTGACCAGGCAGAGCAGGATTATTCTCGGAGTCCGAACCCTCCTGCGATGCTTGCGAATTCCCACCCGAACCCGCCCCCGGGCTCAAACCGCCCGCTCCCGGGCTCGCTCCCTGCCGAGGCTTGCGCGTCCACGGCGTCACCACCCCCGCTAGCGCACCTTCACCCGAATCCCCCTCCGCATCCAGATCATCGACAGCTGGCTCAACCCCCGCATCCCACACCAATGGACTCGTCATGAATCCCCCTTCAACACCCGCTTGACCCGAACGTCACCTCCGGTCGGCAGCACTTGTTCGACTACCTGCCCCGAATCCGGATCAACAGTGACAATCTGGGTAGAACCGACAGCAATGCCGACTCGGGTGGGGGCGTTGGACCGGTAATCCCAAAAGACCAGATCCCCCGGCGAGATGGCTTCGGTATCGACCCGCTGACCGCAAACACCTTGGGCGGCAATGGCACTCGGCAGCACGACAGAGGAGCGAGCGGTAGTCGTCGAACTCGATGGCCGCCCGCACGCAACCTGCGTCGACTCGGTGCGCGGCATGGTCGCACCCGATGACGAGCCAACCGTGCCGGTACCGGCGCCCGCCGCCGCGAGACATTGCCCCGTCATTGCCGCGTCCGATGCCGCATCGATGACGCTCTTGGTCAATGTCGCGGCATCTGCGGTGCCCGGCGAGCCATTGCGGCCGGGCTCGAGCGTCGCCGGGTTACGGACCACCGCCAGCGCGAACTGCCGCGCGCACTCCACAGCGAGCCCGGTATTGACCGTCTGCAACGGCGGCAGCTGCCAGGATGCGGATCGCATCGCGGACGCGCAGGAGCGCTGCCAGGTCGAGGCATCGGTGTCATCCGGCGCGATGGTCCACTCGGCATACGGGTTCGTGGTCGGCGCCTCGGATTCGGGAATGGTGTCGGCTGCCCGGCGCGAAGTGGTAGCGCTCGATGTCGTTGTCGTGACGGCCGGATCCGGACCGACGGCACTATCGCACTGGTAGTGCAGATCCGCAGCGGCCGATGTTGAGGTGTTCCCCGCCAGCGTCATAAGCATCCCCCCGACGCCGCACAGCCCGACTACAGGAATGAGCAGCACCCACACCCAAGTCGGGATCATCGCGAGGATCATCAGGCGCCCCATCATCGAATACCCTCTCTGTGCAGGCCGAGCGACTTCACCTTCGCGCGGGCGTATATCTAGTTCCCCAGCAGCCTGTCGACTTGTCCCAATGTCTGTACCCAGCGCGGATGGGCGTCATTTTGTCCGCGTGGTGTCACTGTATTGGACAAATCCGTGGTTCGACCCGAGCCCAAATGTTCTGATCGGACGGCGTCGTAGACCGTATCCCGGAGATTTCGGATTGCTTCCGGATCAGCTACATTACGAACGAGCGCTTCTGTGGCATTCTGCGCGTTCCTGGCATGCTCGTTCATAATCCATTGCTTCATACGCTCCGCCTCCCGCACACCGACATTAGCGCTCTGCAATCTACGGTCGTTGGCGGTCATGCCAGTCGTAGGCACAGTCCCGTTTATCACATTATTCAACGCCCTCATCTTCGCTGCCGCTTCATCCGGATTATCACGAATGTCACCAAAAATACCTCGACTGTGGTCACCAGCATATTCTCGGACGAAATCCACCTGCGGATGACCCAATGGGTTGTCTTCGTCCAGGGCGACACCGCCCGCCCTGACCCTGCGGAATTCCCGGGCCGCCTGCTGCAGAGTACCGAAATTGGCCGCGACCTCGTCGGCACTGCCATCGCCTCTGATCAGCAGGCGTGCTGAATTCTGGGTATGCCGCAAAGCAGCAGCCAAGAACGCAAGGTCGCGGTCCTGGAGCGGTTCGTTACCAGCGGCTTGGGCGATAGTTGCCCGCGAGCGCGACGCAAGCCGCGCCCTTTTCTCGTCTCTCGCACCGGCGCCGATCATGGCTCCGAATGAATCGGCCGCAGTGCCGCCGACATCGAGAACGCCTTGCACGGCTGCGGCATTGCCCAAGACCGAGTCCAGACCGCCATATTCGACAGCTTCCAGTCCGGCGTTGGACGCAAAGAGTTCCCGGTTCATATACGACTGCGCATACCAGCCGTACCGCCCACCGAACCGATCGTCCCCGACCCACACGCCTCCCTGCGCCTCCGTCATTGCCCTCTTCAGCCTGGATTGCGGATGGAACGATCCGGGCAGCCCCATCATCATCCATTCCGTCAGTGGTGAGTTGGCAATCGTGCTCGCACCACCCATCAGCGCCATCATCCCCATACCACCCATCTTGTGGCGCGCGCCGATCTGTCCCATACCGAGCGCATACCCACCACCGCCTCCAGAACCCGCACCCGCGCGCGTCCCTCCATTCTGGACCGCGATCGCGAAGCGGTTGGCAATCCATTCATTGCCGCGGTCGAGGTTACCGGTGAAGCGCTTGGCCTGAAGGAATGCGACGATCATTATCACCGCGGTGAAGAACAAGACCGCGATTTCCCGACCTTTCGCCTGTTTCAGCATCTCGTTCTCGATCAAAGCTATGACAGCGACAAAAGCAATTTCCGCAGCCATCCGGAAGAAAGAAAAGAAGCCATGGACGACACTGCGGATCGTGAATGTCTGCGTAGGACCGTACACATAGCCACCGGCGGCGAAGCCGAAAAGGCCCATGAATGCCCAATAGATCGCGTCGAGCCCGGACCACACAATCCTGATGGACATATACCCGAAGAAGGGTACGATCCCCAGCAACATCAATATCAGCACCAACAGACCGGCACCGATCTGACCCATGCTGGGATTGTCTGCGGCAGTGGCCGCGACGGAATCGCCACAGGCCTTCAAACCCTTCTTGACCTGGCTATCATTGCCGGCCGATATGCCGGATGACCACGCAGAGGCACACGCCGGCCGCTCGTCGACAACGTGGCCGAAATTCCACACCTGTAGCGGATGCCGCACAAAATTGTCGACCATACTCTGCTGCATGGTCTGTGCGAGCGCCGCGGGATTCGGGCTGCTGTCACCATTCACGCCGGCCGCCACCGAAAGGCCGACATCGCGGCCCTGAGCCAGCATGCCGTGCGAGGACAATATCTCGGCGAGCGGATCCCTGAGGAACAGCGCACTCACGATTGCCATCACCAGCATGGTCGCAATCTGAAACGATGCCTTGGCAAAAAATCCGCGTGCCACGAAATAAGCGACGAAGAACGCGCCCAGCGTAACGAAGAAGAAGAACACCGCCGCCGTCGCGATCTGAGCGGTGACACCTTCGGCAGCCCCGGTCAAGGGTGCGCGGAGCCAATCGAGCCAACCCAGGCGGACCGCCGAGTCGTACCCCCAGATCGGCAGAACCACAGCAATAAGGAAGAATTCGCACATAAGGCCGAGGATCGCCGCCATCACGGTCGTGATCGGATGGAATAGGCTTCCGTCGCTTGTGATGTAGGTATACCGCGACACCGGGACCCCATATGAATCCCGCATATTCGTGAAACCGAGCGCACCGTTACCGCTGGACTGCACGGTCTCGGTGTCGGTTTGCGCGCCGGCAACCGCGCTGAGCGCAGCCGGCAATACAAATAGCATGAAGAATGCGACGAGCCCCCAGAAGATCCAACGTCGACGCCGGGTCGCGGTGATCCACAGCCAACATCGGTGCCCGAGCACCCTCGGCTGCCATTTTTCCGGATCCCAGAACTCCAGTTCGCGTCGCAGATCGGAGCCGTGCCACGCGCGCGACCAAGTGGGCACGGTGGACGGGAGTCTCATGCGATTTCCTGACGCTGTGGCAATGCCGATCGAGTGGCGCCCTTCCCCGAGGGCGTACTGCTGATCGCCTCGGCGCGATCGGCGCGTGCGGGACCGAGCACCTTGCCACGTCCGATCCGGTTCAGCGCGTCCCGCATAAACATCTCGCCGCGCCGTTCCTCCGGCACCTGCCGGCCTTGGCCGACCGGCGGCGAGGTCTCTTCGCGCAGGATCTGCAGCAGGAACGACGCCTCTTCCAGATCGACGCCGAGCCATTCCAGGCTGTTGCGGGCCAACGTTTCATCACGCTGCCGGAAGACGAACCGGTTGGGAATCAGATTGTGCGCCGCGCCCTGGAAGTCCGTCGCGGGATCGTGGGACGCCAATCCGATTGCGGCCAAATGCTTTCGACCGTCCCGGCTGAAATCGGAGGTCACCGCGGAACCGACCTGGGTCTGCGTGAAATGGTGTGCCTCGTCGCCGACCAGCAGTCCGAATCTGCCGTTGTCGGTGAGGAACGCTTCCCTGGCGGCAACGCCGACCAGTTCGTAAAGCGCGGTGCCCAGGCGCTTTGTCAGCGGCAACCGGTTGTACAAGTGCGGAGTGGTGAGTTCCTCCGCTGTCGGCAATGCCAGATTGTGGCTGCGGACCACCGTAGCCGCGGCATCGAGCCGCAGCGGCCGCAGCTTCGGATCGAACAGCACCGGAACCCGGTCGACCACGGTCCCGAGCCGCGCCGCCAAATCGGCGTAGTCCTCACCCAACCCGGGTGTGTCCCGCAGCCGCCGCACGACCTGCAGGAAGTCCAGCAGACTGCGGATGCTGTGCTCGGCAATTCCCCTCGGTGACAGCAGATTGCTGGCGGCGGCGCCCGCACCCGATGTCGGCGACAGATCCAGCAGCGGCAGGATCGAATCCAGCGCCCGTTCCCCCGCGATCCGTGGATCGAAGAGGCGCAGCGGATCCAAGGACACCGTCGGATTGGCCAGATCGATGACGACCGCATTATCGATCGAGGAAGCGAAATGCTCCCATTCACCGACCTGACTGCGATCGATGGCCAGGAATTGGCCGCCCATATCGTGGACCAGCACGGCCATGAGCTTCAAGAAATAGGATTTACCCGATCCGAGCTCACCGGTGACCGCGAACGATGCGGACAGGTCGTGCAGCGCCGCTTCCATGATCCCGAAATGGATCGGCTCGAAATTTCCGGACAACAGGTTGACCCCGATCACCGGACCGCTGTCATCGCCGATCTGGCTGGTGGTGAAGGGAACGAAGCCCGCCCACATATCGGAGGGCACAATATGCGCGAAATCGTCGTACGCCCGCCGCGCCGGACTGCCGGGAATGAGCATCGACCACAGATCAACCTGCGCGCCGACCGGCGCGGTCATCTCCACATTGAAGCGCCGGTACCGACGTTTGAGCGTGTTCACCGCATCGGTCGTCGCATCGCGTGACGCTCCACCTATAGCGATCACGGTCGTAAAGGACACCTCGGATTCACCGCCGTTGACCTCGAAATGCTGGTTGTACTCGCCCAACATCTGCGCCTTCGACATCAAGGTGTTCTGTGCGAAGGAAACCTCCTGATCCCGCTGGTCCATCTGCTCACCGAGGCGTCGAAGGCTCAGCTCATTATTCTTGAGCACCTGCTCGGCGGGCTTCGTCGATATCCGCATGCCCCAGTCGACCGTGACGTCCTGCATGCCCTCGAGCACGCTGAGGAATTCACTGCCGCCGGGAAAGGACATGCCCGCGTACGGGAATGACCGCGGGGTCAGCACCGCCTGGTAGGAGGGTTGGAAAACCAGATCCGGCTGTACCACCTTGATCACCGGCACGAAGGAGGGGCGAATGCGTCGATTGCTGTCGGCCTGTGCTCCCTCGTCCAGGGCGGCCGAGCGGAAGACGGCCGATGTCGCGTCGTCCAACACACCGGCGCGGGTCGGCGCAACTGGATCGCCGACCGCGCCGCGGCTCAGATAGTGCTCCCACAGCCATTGGAACAGGGCGGCAGGCACCGGAACCGGGTCGAAATCGCCACCGATGCGCGAGAGGATCTCGTTGGCCTTCTCGTCATAGGCGTCCAGGTCGGCTCGAGACAGGGCGGCGGCGTCGATGGTCGTGGTGGTGCCACGCCACATTCGCGACAATGCCGAAATACCCGAATTGCTGGCCCCGACCGGGATCGACAGCAAATATATCCGGGTCTGCGGCAGGATCGCGCGGACCCGCTCGAACGAGGCCACCACCTCGGTGGCGTAATCCTCGCACTCGTCCAGATCCACGCCCTCGACCATTTTGCTCAGCACGTCGAGGGTATTGAGACGAGCCTGGATACCCAGCAGCAGTGAACCATTCGGCAGATTATTGATCAGTGAATGATGGGCCGCCTTGACATCGAACTTGTCACTGGCCTTGCGCAACCCGTAGCCCAGCGGGTTGATGAAATAGTTGGCAGTCACCAGACCGCCGTGCGTGAATTGCAGATGCCCGCGAATAGCGGCGGTCGGCTGCAGGTCTCGTTCGAACGCCATCAGTTCCGCCCTCCGGGTAACGCGCCATTGCCCTTGTCTTCCACCTTTGGCAATGTCTTGCTCCATCTTTCGAGAATGTTGAGCGGACGCTCGCTAGCCATTACGGCTACCGCCGGGCGGTCATCGTCCGCGGCGACCTTACGATCAGGCAGCAGAATCACGATGCTCTCCTCGACGAACAGCGTGTGTCGCCCGGACTCCTCGCCGACCGGCATGCCCGAGGCGGAAACCGGCCTGCGGATGACGATCAATCGGCCGATCCACAGGATCCGCGATGTCAACCGCACACCCGTATACGGCACCAAACCCAGTGCGAAAACAGTGACGACGGAGATGACCGCACCCACCACGAAGGTGATGGCGGGATTCGTGGGCAGCGACATGGCCAGCACCGCCGTGATGACGATGAGCACGCCGCCGCCGATCATCTGCGGCAAGGTGTACGGCCCGAACGGGAGCTTCTGCCCGTTCTGCGCCTTGCCGATCAGGGTGGGAACCCGTTTGATCGGCGTGAACACCTTGACGACTTGGGTCACTAGCGGTACGTCCCGCCGATGGGCTGGTCTTGGACGATCCGGCTATTGGAGTCGACGCGCGCGTAGTTGAGCAGGGTGGGCAGCGTCCAGAACAGGATCCCCGCCATCAATGCCGAGAGGGTGACGCCGATGAGCTTGCCCGGTGACAGCTTCGACTTCACCCCTTCGGAAATGAGCAGAACCATGCCGCAACCGGCGATGACGATCATCCCCGCCCAACGGATGAAGATCAGCCCGTTGTACAGGATGATGCTCATTTGACTACCCATGATGATGCCTTTCTGTTCAGTTCTGTGTTGCCGGTGGAATCGACACTGCGGAACTGGGTGCTGTGGTCGCCGTGCTGGTTGGGGCGCCGCCGGACCCTTCGTTGGCGGCGACTACCGTCATGGGTTCGCGCAGTTCGGGCATCGAATCCAGGTACTCGACCTGCCACTGCCCTGCGGTCTGGATCATCGTCAGTGGGTAGGCAAGGGTCGGCGCGGCGCCGCTGCCGGTCTTCGGGTTGATCGTGACCAGCACGCGGGCGTTCGTACCGCCGACACCGCAGCCGCCGTCATCGGATGCCACCGTTGTGGTCTCCACGGAGGTGAACGGTGCTGGCCGCAGTGCGGCTATCCCGGAGTTCGGTATGGTGTAGCGCGCGATATCACCCGAGCCGGTGAGATACGTCGACAGGAATCCGGAGGCCACCTGCGCCAGTGGCGATTCCGCGCCACACGGATTCTGATATCCCAGCACCAGATCGATGCCGCGCCCCGGCGATTCGACCGCCGCGGGCACCGCCAGCGCGCGGCGCCTGCCGTCCGCCGCCACCGATACCGAGACTCGGTAGTACTCGCGATTGCCGCTGGCTCCGCCAGCTGCCTTGGCCACCCGGACCGACACCGTGACCGACCAGACGTCGAATGCCTCGGTGCTCAGATTGCGTGAGGTGAACACGACGATCGGATCGGACACCTGTCGCCCGGTCGCGGGCAGATTGATCTGCTGTCCGCCGCCGACGTACTCACCGAGGCGCTCCTGCTGTCCGGATGAGGCGCTGAGGTAGGTGACCACGAACTCCTCGGCGAAGGACTCCGCCAACTGGGCATGGCCGATGATCGAGGTCGACATGGAATCCGGCGACTTGGCGACCGGCTTATCGGCGAACCAGCCGAGGATGGTGCGCCCACCGCCGAGCACCGCGAGCACGGCGATGACGGCAACAATGGCATTGTCGCGGCGGCGGCGTGCGGCCATCCGGCGAAGTAATTCCTCGCCCGAATCTGCCTGCCTGCCAGCCGTTGTCCGCACTCTCGAAATGGTAGAGAGCCGAACCGCTCCCAATTGCCCGCCTGTTCCCGTGGCTGGGAATAAGGACAATCAGTAGGCAGGGCTGCGTTTCATGCGATCGACCAGCCAATGACGCAGCTGATCGTCGTAACCGACCGGCGTGCTCGGCTCGACCGGCCGGTGCGGTTCCAGGACGGGCACGTCATCGGCGACCCTGACCAACTGCGCGATGGCCAACGGCCGAGTCGAATATCCGGGGTACGGATACAGCAGCAATGACGTCGGCGTATAACCGCCGCCGTAGTTGAGGGCACGCATCGTGACTCCGGCGGTTTCCCCCGCCCGCAGTCGGTCACCGAGCTCGATCAACCGGATCCGATCGTCCGGATGAAATACGTCGACCGGCTGGAACAGATAATCCCAGCGCACCCATGGCGCGGGATCGGTGAGCCAATGCGAAATGCTGGTGTACTCGAGTTGCACAACCGCCAAGTGGGTGCCCGCGCGACGGTGCGCCTCACGCAGCCCAACTCGTTCCAGCGTGGCCCACGAGGCGGGCTGATCGTCGGAGGAGATGTCCTCGATCAGCCACCATGCCCCTCGGGTCCGCTCGTCGTCACGGGCCCGGATCGTGATGCGCCAACGCCCGGCTCGGCCGGAACTGTGCGGCACCGTGACATCGAACTGCAGCTTGTCCCCCGGCTTGGGGTCGTAGAGCAGATCGAGCATCTCGGCATGCCGATCGAACGCCGACATCCGGTAAAAGAGCTCCGCGATCGACATCCTCGGCACGTATTCCTCTGGCGCACTGCCGGAGAGTCGAGTAACGCCGATAGGCTGCTGAATGGTCTGCGAATTCAGATCCCAGATCATACCCACTGCCGCACGCAATTCCGGCGCCTGCGCAGCCGATGGCCCGAGCCAGAGCCGGATCGCGTGCACATCGCCCGCCGGCCCGAATACCGGCCGGATCTTCAGCTCGTGCACACCCGAACGAGTCGGGATCCGCAGATCCACATCTTCGGCCTGATCACGCGCCGCCTGCATGGCCGCGGCCAACCGCGCGGTCGTCAGACTGTCATATACCGCAGGCATTTTCGCGAGCAGCCGCTGGAGAACTCGCGGCCACCCCGCGAAGTCACGCGGTGCTTCCCCCACCGACGCCACCGACATCATGTCCGGTGTCAACGTTTCGATGGTCACCCATGGGATTACTGCGTCGCTCCGCATCTCGCTTGCCCGTACCAGCCGTTCCTCCGGATTCATGACTCAGATGAGCCACGATCGTGACACGTTCAATGTACCGTTGTTCAGCGGTCCAATCAACACGTCAGGAACAAGTTCACCTGTTCGAAGTCTTGTGATTCATACCGGATGGAGCAAACCGAATGCTGGTTTCTTAACCTAGTCCTAAGACAAGATGAACGGCGGCACAGGCAATCTCCCGCCGCAACCGCGCGTCACCGCACCTGCTGAACCCTCGGCGACCTGCGTCGATTCCGATGCATGACAATGCTCGGACAGGAAGGAAACCAGACGCCGCGGAAACCGGTGACGGCACGCGAACAAACGCACCGCCACGGGCCGACACCATCAGCCGTGCCCATAGCTGACGGTTTTCCAGCCGACCTCAGGAACGGCCGATTACTCGCTCGGGGCCGAGGCTGCCTCCGCCGCCATCAGAGCGAGCAGACCGGCACCCGCCAGGATGCCGACGTTCTCCAACTCCGACGGAATCACGCGCAGCGCGGTCAGAAAACCGAGTCGGGCGTGCGTCGCCACGGCCGCGGTGAGCGGCTTCCACAGCGCCGGACCGGATCTCGCCACGCTGCCGCCGAGCACGACCAGATCGATATCCAGTAACGGCGCTACCGAGGCGATCGACCGACCGAGCGCCGTTCCGGCGCGATTCAGCGCGGCAACCGCGATCTCGTCACCAGCTCGCGCGGCTTCGGCCAGGTCGTCGACAGAGCTTCCGTTCCATCCGTTGCCACGTGCCCACCGCAGTATCGACGCGCCACTCGCGACCGCCTCCAGGCAACCACGCCCACCGCATTCACAGAGGTCGTCGAAACCCGGGACCAGGACATGGCCGAAATGCCCGGCATTTCCGGTACGCCCGACCACGACGAAGCCACCGACCATGAGTCCAGCGCTGATCCGAGACGAGACCGATACCGAAAGCGAGTCCATGACCTGGCTGGCCGCTCCGAAGTTCCGCTCGGCCAAGCCGAGACACACGCCATCGAGAGCGAGTTGCACCAGGGCAGTCGGAAAGGTCTTCTGCACGGCCTCCGTCAGTGCGAAACCGGTTCGCCACTCTGGGATGTCGGCCGGTGCCACGACCCCGGCCGCCATGTCGACCGGCCCTGACGAGGCGATGCCGACGGCGGTGACCTCTTGATTCTGCGCCACCTCCAGCAACAGATCCCGGCAGGTGGGCCATGCCGCACCGGAAGGTATCGGAGCCCTCCGGACATCCTCGGCCTCGGCATCGTCGGCCACGCGGGTCACCGCGAAGCCCTCAGGACCGATCTCCAGAGCCAACACCGTCATAGGTCACCCACCGCCACAAGAGTTTTCACGTACCGTCCGCCGCCCACAGTTCTACAGGCCGCTCGAACCGGCAGATCGCAGCCGGTGCCCGAGCACGATACGCCGTCGTGGGGTCGCAGGCACAAGATCAGCGCATACCGGGCGGGTGCTGTTGCGAATAATGCGCAGTGGCCGCTTGTGATCGATCGGGGCGGTGCGGTGCCGATCGAGGTTCTCCACCACCCGGCCCGCGCTGTCGTATGCCACGCCGGCCCAGATCATCGCTCGTGGGCCGTCACCTCGCGCGGTGAGCGTCTGCGCAAGCTGCCCACACTTGGCGAATAAGGGGCAGTGTTGGCAAGTCTGGATGGCAGCTCGCCAGGATTCCGGGGTGCCGACATCGAGGTCCCAATCGTCTGGACCATCCGCGCAGGGCGGGCGGTGCGCGGCCTTGGCCGCAGTGGGGATCGCCGAAATCTGTGTCGCCGTTTGCGATCCGATCGCTGGGCGACGCGCCTGAATGATGCTCATAGCCGTCTCCGAGACTGCCGAGGGCACACGCCACGCAAGACGTGTCCCATTGTCGGGCGGGCATCAGGGCTGCTCAACAGTCCCCGGAAACCGGCAGTGAACTGCCGTATGACGCACGTTAACTTACGATCCGTTACCCGGCAACCATTTCCGCCGCTATGTAACGGCACATTGACCAAGTAGTGATCTCGACGTATCGTTGATTAACGGCACGTTCATCCACGGGCCGCGTTCTACGGGGTAAGTTGTGGTTTCCTGTGAGGTATGGCTGTGCAGTCGGAATACACGATCGATGAATTGGCCCGGGTAGCCGACACCACGGTGCGCAGCGTGCGCGTCTACCACGAGCGTGGTCTCCTGCCCTCCCCCGAGGTGCGGGGTCGGATCGGTTACTACCGCTCCGACCATTTGGAGCGCCTGCAGACCATCAGTCGACTGCTCAGCCGCGGCATGAAGCTGAACGGGATCCGAGAACTGCTCGAGGCCTGGGACCGTGGGGACGGCCTGGCCGATGTCCTCGGTGTCGCACCCGACCAGTCGACCGCCGAGCCGCCTACCACCCCCCAGAACGCGGGCCGCGCCGCTCGGGAAGAACACTCGGCCGAACTGCCGGAATATGTGAAGCAAGCTCTCGCCTCGAGTGACGATCCACTGGAGGCCTACCGCCTGACCAATCCACGCTGCTGCGATCTGGCCTCCCGGCTCGTCGATGTCGGCCTCCCGGCATCGGCCGCCTTCGAATTGGTCGAGCGGCTGCGCGCCGACTGCGATCGGATCGCCGATCGCTATGCCACCGAGCTGTTCTACAGCCTGGCCGGGCGCGGTTACGAACAATCCGAGCGCACCCCCAAGGACCGCACGAAACTCGAGACCGATCTGGCCATCGCGCGGCTGATCGTGACTCGTGCAACATCGGAGCTGATCGATCAGGCCTTCGCCAGGCACTCCGAAATCCCGCCTACCGCATAAAATTTCATCCTGTCCGGAGCGCGGAAATATTTCGCGCCGCGAACTCGTATCGAGTTTCGGCGGATGATCAGATTTCAGCCATGCACTACATGAATTCATGTGTCGTCGGTAACAGTCGTCGAATTCTATACGTATCACATACGAATCATCGTGAGCCCAAAGGGTTTTCGATGTTCGACCAGCCATTATATTCGTATGCGTGTTCGGGCGATCGGATAATCTCATTGGCACGCGACTCGGGTCGGGCAGGATAGACCGTCCAAATACGTTGTCGGACTCGGAGTTCTGGGATACAGCGCGGTGGCGGCCGCGCGCAGTCATCCGTCGGTGCGGGCACTGGATCGGCGCGACTCGACTGCGCCGAATAACCGCTCGGCTACTGCTCGGCACATTTGTGCTGTTCGTTGTTCCGATGTCGATCGGCGCGGTGGCCACGGCGCAGACGGGCACCGCTACCGCCGGGTCATCGACAATCGATGCGGTCGGTTGGATGAATGTCCGGGATTCGCACGGAGTTCCGCTGGCCAATTATGTCTTCGCCACGAATCACGGCAGTATTCTGCACCCCGGGAATGCGGCATTGTCGACCGCACTCGATCTGGAATTCGCGGGGTTCATGGCCACCGAGGTCACCGGCATATGGGTGATCGACTACGCGGTGAGCTTCCGCTGGCTCGACCTTGTCGCCGAGCCATTGAGCCGCGTCGCCGACACCCTGGCCGGACAAGTCGGGACGCCCCTCATCTTTGTGTTCGCGGTAACCATCGGCGGGATACCGGTGGCCTGGTTCGTTGTGCGCGGGTACTTCTCCAAGGCCACCCTGCAGGTGATGACGATGATCGGGGTCGCGATGTTCAGCGTCCCCTATCTGGCGCATCCGCTGGCCGATGTGTTGTCCTCGGACGGGCTGCTCGCCCAGGGACGTGACGTCGGTGTGGCGGTAGCCGCGGGCCTCAACGGCGAATCGAATCCGAGCCCGAATGCGATCGTCGACTCGATAGAGAGCACACTCGCCGACAACTTCGTGCGTTATCCACTACAGGTGTGGAACTTCGGCCACGTGGTGGACGATTCGCCGGCCTGCCGCGCCGCCTGGTCGGAAGGTGTGCTGGCCGGTAGCGATGACAAGGTCACCAGCGGCATGAAACGTTGCGGCGACGCCGCAGCGTACACCAAGGCCCAGAATCCCAATGCGGGCCAGATCTGCACCGGCCTGCTGTTACTGATCTTCGCCGCGGTCCTGCTCATGTTCGGCGTGTACTTGTCCGGCAAGATCGTGGTGGCCGCGGCGGAGTCGATCTATCACGCCTTTATGGCGATATTCGGCTTCGCCGCAGGCGGATACGTCTACGGACCGAGCCAGACCTTCCTGGTGCGCAATCTCGTCGATGCCTTCGTGTCGTCCGGGAAAATGGTCGCGTTCACGGTCTATCTCGGCGTCTACGCCTTGGTGCTCGGCGATGTGTTCAAACAGGCGCAGGGCCACGGCATCGCGGTCATCTTCATCGGCGGATCGTTCATGATCGTCGGAATCGTATTGCTGCGCCGGATGAGCCACAGCCTCGCCGCCGGAACCGGGCGGATCGCCAACCAGATCGGTGGAGTGCTCGCGAGCGGACATGCCAGCCAGCCCGGTGGCGGCGGAGGCTCCATGGCGGGAGCGGGCGGCAGTATGTCCGGAACACAGCGGCTCGTTACCGGACTCGCGGCACTCAACACGATGAACGCCTCGCCGGTTACCGAATACCTGATGGGCCGCAGGCGATCCCCGTTGAGTTCCCGCTCCGGAATGCGACAGCAAGCGGAGCTGGCGAATATGCGGATGGCGGTCGAGGCGGATCGGTTCGGCTGGATTCGGAATTACTATCGCACGCGCGAGCAGATCATCGACTCTGCCAGGTCCGCCGCGGCGACGTATGGTCACACGCCGATGGGCGCCGCTGTCGCGATCGATCGAGTGATCGACCGCGGCGCAAGCCTGGGCGATGCCGAGGCAGCGATGTTCAGTGCTGGATTCACCGATAAGGAAATGCGAACCAACGCGATCAAGGCCTACAACTACCGGACGAGTTGGGGCCCGAATATGTGGGACGGCGACAAACATGTCGGGCAGGCCATCGCCTCGCTCGGTGTGCTCAAATTGGGCGAGACTCCGGCCAATGTCGCACTGTTCAAGCGGACCGCGCATCGACTGGCGGAACGTCGCTTCGCCGACCCC
The DNA here is from genome assembly GCF_040674755.1 of Nocardia sp. NPDC049737. Classification (NCBI taxonomy): domain Bacteria; kingdom Bacillati; phylum Actinomycetota; class Actinomycetes; order Mycobacteriales; family Nocardiaceae; genus Nocardia; species Nocardia sp. NPDC049737. Next base: position 14,638 of record NZ_JBFANH010000004.1, read on the forward strand.
CATCTGCAGTTCAGCAGCTTCACCGCGCCCGAACAGCAGTTCCTGCGCGACTACTTCGACAACCCGACCGAACCGGTCATCCACGCCATTCGAGATGCCGTGTCGGGCACCGGGAATTCGTTGCCCAACTTGACCGGCACCGTTTCCCGGGAGCGGGCCGCGCTTATGAATAGATTCATCAATGTGCACCTGAGTCGACAATACTTGGCAGCCGCCGAATCCGAAAACTTCGCGGCGGCAGCGGGAATCCTACAGAAGATGGCACTACCCGAGTACTGGACCGGCAGCAGCACTCTGACCCCATCGAAGGCGATACCGACCTTCTAGGTCCGCGCAACGAAAAAGCCGTAGCGGCAGTTCTGCGGGCGGCTGTGCCTGCAGTTGCGTCCTGTCCTGAAGGTCACCGATCTGCGCGACCTTATACCCGAATCCGTGGCTATATGGCGATGTGGCCAGGGGGAGTCGCGTCCTGCCCGAGTTCCACTCGACGTGTCTCGAGGTCAGGATGGCGAAGAAGCTTGTGTAGCAGTCCGACAGGCCCGCCGACGCAGATCCAGTCGTCGTCGAACAACCGCGACACCAGCCAGCGGCGGTCGGTCGGAAAAATTAGGTCGGGCAGGCTACGGCGTTGACGCCAGGTCAGCTTGCGCCAGGTGAGCGCCTGCTCCGGCCCCGCCTCGACCAGCACGTATTGCCAATCGGCATACAAGGTCACCCGAGGAGTTTCGGGGAAGACGATGTCGTCGGCGCCGTTATCGAGGTATCCCAACCACCAACGCTGGTTCGCCGACTCAGCGCGCAGGACCGATACCAGCGCTCGGTCCAGCGCTTCCCAGGCCACGTCGTCATCTTCCGGCACGACGATCGTGGCGTACCTGTCGAAAACCGGCGGGATCGCGGAGACGATGGTCAGGCCGACCGACGTACCGTCCGCAATCCATGAACTCTCCGCGTCGGTTCCGATTCGCCAGGGACTGCCGTCCGGTGTGGTGATATCCACCCACCAATCATCGCTGGCTCCCCCCAGAAGCGCCAACGAATTCGAGTGGGTCGGTCAGGCGCGTGCAGGCTCCAGGGAGCGGCTTTGTTGGAAGTAACTTCGCGACTCGGAACCCAATTCGCGACCTCTCAGCGGCAGGGTTCGCGCGCGGCACGGAAAGGTGCGCGGAACAAAGACTCGGCGCGCAGACCAGGAGTACACGGCGGAAACGACGTGCTGTTTCAGCCGATCTCGAACAGCTGCGCCGCCATGCGGCGGCTGGGCTTTCCGTTCGGCAATTGAGGTAGTCGACTCACGATGCGGAGCTGGCCCGGAATCTGGTGTTCGGCCAAGTGGGAGTGGCAGTGGCGCATGATGTCGCGTTTGGTGGTCTGTGAACCCTCACGCAAATGGACGACGGCCGCGACGTCGTCGCCGAGATGCGGATTCGGCACCCGGGTCGCGAGCGATGAGACGACGTCCGGATGTTCGTCCAGCGCGGCCTCCACGTCGACCGGTGCCACCGCATGATCGCCGCGGTGCGCGATCTCGCTGAGCCGCCCCAGGATTCGCAGGCGGCCGTCGTTTTCCCGGCGCGCCACGTCGCGGGTGCGTAGCCAGCCGTCCGCGGTGAACGCCGCCGCGGTGGCCGCGGGATTGCCGACATATCTGCTGAACAGTGCGGTGCCGCGGACCTCCAGTTCGCGGCCGCCCGCGATTTCGTCACCGGCCAAGCGGAATTCGACACCGGTCGGGGTGCCGACCGTGCCGGGCACCCGCTCCCACGACGGCGGATCGGCCGCCGCCTGGTGGCTGGTTTCGGCGAGTTCCAGTGCCTCCACCACCGGGCAGTCGAGCAGCCGTTCCGCGCGCTCGGCCGCGAGACGGGATAGCGGGGCCGAGGCGGTGCGCAGGAAACGCATGCCGCGCGCCCGCTTTCGCGATGCCACCAGTCCCGCGGTAATACCGGCGAGCTGCATCGGCATCACGGTGAGCCAGGTGGGTGCCGCGGCATCCAGCAACCGGTGCGTTTGTCGCGCCTCGCCCGCGGCGGGTAGCACCATGGTGCATCGGCTGCGCAGTGTCGCCATCAGGTTGGCGAACAGGCCATGGCTCTGCGCCCAGGGCAGCAGTGCGATGGTGCGGTCGTCCGGAGTGAGTGCGAAATGATCTGCGACAGCGGCGATTCCGGCCGCGATATTGGCCTCCGACAGTGCCACCGCCTTCGGCGCTCCGGTGGAGCCGGAGGTGAACAGGATCAGTCGGTCATCCTCGTGCACGGCGGGTGCGGGCACCGTCGGCACCCAGCCGCCGCGGCGCGCGGGCTGGGTAGGGATCCAATCGAGCTGCGCGGGCGGCTCGAAGGGGTTGCGCCACAATAGCGTCGGCGACTCGGTGGCAGCGAGGGTCGGCGCGACCACCACTCGGGGCCCGGCCAGTGTAAAAATCTGCTGTTTCTCCCGCGCACTCAGCCGCAAATCCACGGGCGCGAATACCGCACCGATATTCCATACGGCCGACATTACGGCCGCGAAAGCAGGCGAATTCGGTAGTTCGGCGACCACCACGTCGCCCGCACCGACGCCATTCTTCTTCAAACACCATGCGACGGTCTCGGCCCACGCCTCGAGCTGACCGAATGACAAGAGCGGATCCGCATCGGCGGAAACAAGAATCGGCCGATCGGAGGCATCCATCAATTGTCCTTCCGATGGCGCAAGGTGGTATCCCACTCCCGTTGCGGAATTCTGGATTCCGCAACCGGGAGTGGGGTCACGAACGGCACCCATCGCAGGTCGCAGCAGCTATCCCCGGCACCTCCCGGCAAGGGGGAACAAGAGGTGAGCAATGGAACCCGAAGGGCCGCGCGACCAACGCCTTTCCGCATCGTGACGTCTCCAGCACCACATCGAGGTCCAATTCTTAGCGATGCCAGGTGCGCAACAGTACCGGCACGAGACGGCCGCTTGCACAATCCCCGTTCCCAATTTTGGGAACGCGACTTACGCTGCACTGTCGAGCTCAACCGGAGGGTCCATGTCTGATGAGTACGAGCCCGTTGGCCGCAAAAGGAATGCGGCCGCAACGCGACTCGCGATATTGGCGGCGGCGCAACAACTGTTCGCCGAACGCGGCTACGAGCGCGCCACGGTGCGTGAGATCGCGGCACGGGCCGGGGTGAATCAGGCGCTGCTGTTCCGGTACTTCGGCAATAAGGACGAACTGTTCCGCGCGTCGATTGCGGATCGGGGTCGGCGCGTGCTCGAAGAGGGACCTGCCGAGGCATTGCTCGGCCGCTTACTCGCACGTGCGCTCGAGCCGACCGACTCTGCGGCACAGGCACATTGGCTACAGGCCGCACTGCGCTCCAGCGGACATGACGAGGGTGCGGCCGCGGTGCGGCGAGAACTGGGCGACGAGTACGTGGGCGCACTTTCCGCACTCACCGATGGACCCGATGCCGAGTTGCGCGCCGATCTCCTGCTCGCCTGGTTGCTCGGCATCGGTTTGGTTCGCTCGGTGCACCGCCGAGATCCGTTGGCCAGCGCGGATCCAGCGGCGGTTGCCGAGCATGTGCTGCGCGCCGCGCAAGTGCTGCTGGAGCGGGTGGATGTGAATTTTCCACCGTCATAACGGGATTCACCCGTTGACGGGCCACCGCGTCGATCCCTACCATCGGTTGTAAGCACTCGCTTACATCAACCATCCGCCATCGCGGAAGGGAGTTCAGATGAGGGCAGCATCGCGCAGCGATTCCATGAGGGGTGGCAGCCGGGCGACGGGTGAGACCGTCGACCACGAGGTGCGCAGCTTCCCCTTCAGTACCCCTATACGCCTGGATATGGATCCGCTCTTCGCGCGGCTGCGCCAGGAAGAGCCGATCAGCCGCATACGACTCCCCTACGGCGGTGAGGGCTGGCTGGTCACCCGCTATGAGGACGTCAAACAGGTACTCGCCGACCCGAGATTCAGTCGGGCGGCCGCGGTCGAGCGCGAGGATATTCCGCGCACCACACCGGAACCCGCGCGCCGCGATTCGCTGCTGAGCATGGATCCACCGGAGCACACACGGCTACGCAAGCTCGTGGTCAAGGCGTTCACCGGCCGCCGAGTGCAGGCATTGCGCCCGCGCGCCCAGCAGATCGTGGACGAGCGGCTCGACGACATCGAGCGATTCGGCCCACCCGCGGATCTGGTGCAGCTGCTCGCGTTGCCGCTGCCGGTCACCGTGATCTGCGAAATGCTCGGTGTCCCACCGCAAGACCAGCACCGATTCCGAGATTTCTCCGATACGGTGCTATCCACCACCGCACACACCCGCGAACAGATCAGCGCCGCACGCGCGGGCCTGGAGGCATACCTCACCGAACTGGTGGCGCAGCGTCGCGAAGAGCCGACCGACGACCTGCTCGGCGCATTGGTCACCGCGCGCGACGAGGAGGACCAGCTCAGCGAGGCGGAGTTGGTCAACCTGGGTATCGGCTTGCTCATCGCTGGCCACGAGACCACGGCAAATCAGATCGCCAACTTCACCTATGTACTGCTGACCGAGCCCGAACACTGGAAATTGCTCTGCGGCAGACCGGAACTCGTCCCGAACGCGGTGGAAGAACTACTGCGTTACGTCCAATTGGGTTCGGGCGGTTCGTTTCCCAGAATCGCCACCGAGGACCTCGAGCTGGGTGGGGTCGATATCCGGTCCGGTGAGTCGGTATTCGTCAATACCCAAGCCGCCAACCGGGACGAGACGGTTTTCGACGACCCCGAAGACCTCGACCTGACCCGAGAACGCAACCCGCACGTGGCCTTCGGACACGGCGCGCACCACTGCCTCGGCGCGCAACTGGCCAGGGTGGAGCTGCAAATCGCGCTCGGATCACTGCTGCGACGGTTCCCGACCCTGCACCTCGCCGTACCGGTGGACGAGGTGCCGTGGAAGTCCGGCCTTCTGGTGCGCGGACCGAAGGCCCTGCCGGTGGCCTGGTAGGCACGTTCGTCTCCGACCAGGTCTTGTCTCGAAGTGGTAGGGCACCCAATCGGTGCGCGGGAACATCCCGAGGCGACAGCTGCCCGGGCTGCGAGTCGTTACTGCGACTGTCCGAGGGCGGCCGCGACTTCGTGGCACGACTCCCGCAGGAGGTCGCAGTAATCGTCCAGGTCGGGGACGATCGCCGGATCGCATGCCACGGATACGGTGAAGCTGTCGCCGGCGCCGACGAACGAATGTGCCAAACCGATTTCCGGATACACCGGCGGCAGCATGCCGGCGAAGCGAAATGGCTTGCCCGACAACGACCATGCGGCGGTCGGCTCGCACCTGATACTGGTCAGGATCGTGTGCGCGTGCGCAGGCGCGTCCGGATCGGCGGGCCCGAAAGTTCCGAATCGCGCCCGGTAGGTGCGGCTCGGCAGCAGGTCGATGAGTGCGAGACGGTTGAGTTCCCTGCGGCTCGACGCCGAGTGGCGGCGCGCCCGGAGCGTGGCGTCGATCGCCCGCGCACGAGCGGCGAGGTCGGGTTCCGCCGCTGCCAGGGCGACAGCATCGGCACCGACACGATTGACCCCCATTACCGGCGCGTCGGGAACCGCGACGGTCACCAATACCGCGAGATCGTCGGGACAGCTGCCATCCCGTTTTTCGAGATAGCGCTGCAATGCGTGCGATATCGCCGTCAAGCCGACCGACGTCACCGTAACCCCCTGCGCACGAACGAGGCTCAGCTCCAACGGGATCGTCCGCATGGCGCGTCCCGGCCCGATCCGGCGGTTGAGCCGGGTGGAGGAAACCGGTGGAACGTTCGGTCCGCTGTCGTCGTTTTCGCGGGCGATCCGGCGCATCTCACGTCGGACGCGGACATTGAAACGCAGCGCCTGCAACGGCCAGCGCAGCGCACCCGCCACGGCGGCGAGCGCGGGGCGCGGGCGCTGGGTGGCGGGACCTTGCCCCTCGATCCGCAACGGCACCGTGGCGAACAACGCCTCCGACAGCGATGTCATGGCCGGACCCGCCATCAGCGCATGACTGACATGCATCAGCACAACGGTGCCCACGCCACTCAGCGTCGCGAGACCGGTGACGTTCGGAAATACGTGGAGCTGCCAGGCCATGACCCGAGCGTCCAGCGGTTGCTCGAGAATGCGCCCGATCTCGTCCTGGCACTGTGCCCAATTCAGTTGTGCCGCAGCATGAGTGACGATGTGGGTGTCGACCGGACTGTCGTCGACCACCCAGAACGGGTGCCCGAGCCCGCCGGGCACCTCCTCGATCCGACGGCGCAGCGGTTCGAGCAGTTCGGCTCGTTCGCCGAAGTGGTCGGCGATATCGGCAGCGGTCAGCGGCGCTTCGCCGTTGTCGAATATCCACCACATCGGCCAGTCGGTGACCCGGCCGGAGCGGGCCAAGTAGTAATAGGCGGCGTCATTGGCCACCAGTTGTGCTTCGTACATCATGCTGCTCTCGTCGATCCGATTGCTGCACTATGCCATCGGTCAGTGGCCATCACGTCTGCCGGAATCGAAATCGGGTGTCGGCGCTCACGACCCAAGTCCCGGGTCTCCGGCCGATTCCCCGGTACCCGGCCGATTCCCCGAGGTCCCTCGCCGCCTCTCCGGGGTCCCTCGCCGCCTCTCCGGGGTCCCTGGCCGGACTCCCCGGGTCCCCGGACCCATTCGCCGGGTTCCTGGCCGCGTCCCCGGGGCTCCGGCCGCGTCCCCGGGCTCCGGCCGCCTCCCGAGTGTCCCGTCCGCATTCATTCGGCAGCGGACCCGGCGCTTCTCAGCTACGCGACACTTTCGGCAGCAGGGAACGCCAACCCCGCCCGCCTCCCCCCGATGCCGGGGTGCTCACCGCGGACAGTGCGGCGAATTCATCGTCGGTAAGTGTGATGGTGGCCGCAGCGGTGTTCTCCTCGAGATGCGCCACGCTGGAGGTGCCGGGAATGGGCAGGATGACCGGCGAGCGGCGCAGCAGCCACGCGAGCGCGAGCTGGGACGGGCTGGCATCCTCGCGCACAAGGGAATCCAGCGGACCACCCGGACGCGCGAGATCGCCGGTCGCCATGGGGAACCACGGGATGAAGGCGATGTTGTTCGCCTCGGCGTATTCGAGCACGTCCTCCGCACTGCGGTTGGTGAGGTTGTACTGGTTCTGGACCGAGGCGATATCGGCGATCTTGCGCGCCTTGTCGAGCTGAGCGACGGTCACCTCGGACAGGCCGATATGCCGGATCTTGCCCTCTTGCTGCAGCGACGCCAGCTCACCGAGCTGATCGGCGAGCGGCACCTGCGGGTCGATCCGGTGCAGCTGGAAGAGATCGATGCGGTCGACACCGAGATGACGCAGGCTCAATTCCAACTGCTGGCGCAGATATTCGGGGCGACCGATCGGCACCCACTCGCCGGGACGGGGCCGGGCCAGCCCGGCTTTGGTGGCGATGACCAGCTCGTCCGGGTACGGGTGCAGCGCCCGGCGGATGAGAGTTTCGCTGACGAACGGACCGTAGGAATCCGCGGTATCGATGAGGGTGATACCGAGCTCGACGGCACGACGCAGCACACGCACGGCCTCGTCCGGGTCCTTCGGGTCGCCCCACACACCGTCACCGGTCAGCTGCATCGCGCCGTAGCCCAGGCGCGCGACCGGTAGGTCACCACCGAGGGCGAAGGCGCCCGAGGCGGCGGCGGGACGGGACTGGGCTTCGGCGGTCATACTTTCCTCTCTACAGCTGAACGTCGCTCGGGGCGGGGAAGAAACCCGCATCGATGAAGGACCTGACATAGGCGTCCAGGGCCTCGGCATCGATGGGCGGGCAGTGAATACCGTACTGCGCCAACTCGAGTCGGGTATTGGTGTCCTCGACCGTGGCCGCGGCCCCGCCGTAGTTGCCGCTGACCAAGGCGGCACGCACCAGCGAATCGTCGCCGGTCGCGTCGCGCGCCGCCGCTTCCTCGGCCAGCTTGGTCGCGATCTCCTCGATCGATGCGATCTCGATCGGAATCCCGTTCCTGCGCAGGGATTCGAAGATATCGCCGATCGCCACCGGCAGGGTGTTCACCAGGTGATAGGCCGCGCCGACCGGCGGCTGATCCGCCAGCGCGACGATGGCGCCCACCACATAGTTCACCGGCACCAGCGACATGGTGGCGTCGCCGACATCCGGGGCGAGTCCGAGAATGGCGGCCGCCCGGATCATGTTCCAGAACGAGTCGTCGACGCTGTTCACCCCGAGCCGCGGATCACCGGACACAGTGCCGGGACGGTAGATGCTCACCGGAACACCGCGCTCGCCGGCCTGGCGGATCAGTTGTTCGGCCACCCATTTACTTGCCACATAACCGTTTCCGGATACCTCGCCCACAGGCACTCGAGCATCCTCACGGGCGACGAAATCCGGTGCGGGCGCATTCGGAATCACGGCGTTGACCGTGGAGACGAAGTGCACCGGTTTGATCCGACCGGTGGTCGCCAGCCGCAGCACCTCACGGGTGCCCGACACATTGGCGGCACGCAACCGCGCGTACGGCTCGATGTGATTGACGCGAGCTCCATTGTGGTAGATCGTGTCGATCTGCTCCGCGAGCCGGGCCCAGTCGGACTGGTCGAGTCCGAGTCCGGGTGCGGCCAGATCGCCTGCGACAGCGACGATCCGACCCTGATAGGCATCATCCCAGATCCGGTACAGCTGCATGGCGCCGCGAATTCGCTTGTAGGCGCGCTCGCTATCGTCGCCGCGCACCAGGCACCAGACCGTTGCCGCGGTACTGGACAGCAGTTCCCGGAGCAGATGCACGCCGACGAATCCGGTTGCGCCGGTGAGCAGTACGTCGCGCGGGGCCTCGACCCGAGCCGGTGCGAGACCCGCAGCGTCGATCTCCGGTTCGAGCACCGCGTCGGTGGTGATCGTCGCGGTGTCAGTGCCCGGGAGCACGGCCGCGGTCTCGTCCGGATTGTCGAGTCGAGTGGCCAAGCCGCGCACGGTAGGCGTGGTGAACAACGCCGCCATCGGCACGTCGATGCCGAGGCGGGTGGCCAGGGCCCGCTGCAAGGTGAAGGCGAGCAGCGAGGTACCGCCGAGATCGAAGAAATCGTCCTCGGCTCCGGCCCGAGCAATGCCGAGTACTTCGGCGAAAACCTCGGCTACGGCGCGCTCGGTGTCGGTCGCCGGTGCCACGAACTCGCGGGCGCGCAGGACCGGCCGCGGCAGCGCGGCCCGATCCAGTTTGCCGCTGCTGTTCACCGGGAAGGATTCGAGCACCATGATGGCCGAGGGCACCATATAGCCCGGAAGCACGTGCGCCAGCGATTCGCGCAGGACATCGGCATCGAGCTCGGTTACGGGCACCGCATAGGCGACCAGCTGATCGCCGGTCTCCGACTTCGCCACCACGACGACGGCCTGGGCGACGGACGGATCCGCCAGCAGCGCGGCCTCGATCTCCCCCAGTTCGACCCGATGGCCACGGATCTTCGCCTGGAAGTCCGTGCGCCCCAGATATTCCAGTACTCCGTCGGCACGGCGGCGCACCAGATCACCGGTCCGGTACATCCGGGCGCCGGTCGGGCCGTATGGGTCGGCGACGAACCGATCCGAGGTCAGGTCGGCACGGCCGAGGTAGCCACGCGCCAATTGGCTTCCCGCCAAATACAATTCGCCGACGACACCGGCGGGTACGAGATGCAGCCGGGAATCCAGGACGTAGGTGCGGGTATTCCACAGCGATACACCGATCGGCACCGTCAACCGGTCGTCGATCGACGCGGGCCGATATGTCACCGATACCGCCGCCTCGGTGGGGCCGTACAGGTTGTGCAGTCCGGCATCCGATAGCGCGGCGAAATCGGCGACAGTATTGGGCGGCAAGGCCTCACCGATGACGAAAACCGCACGCAGCGAGGCCAATTGCTCCACCACAGCAGCCGCCAGGAAGACCTGCAGTACCGATGGAACGAAATCGGTGACCGTCACCCGGTGGGTGGCGATCAGCTCGGCGATATAGCCCGGATCGCGCTGTCCGTGCGGTGCGGCGAGCACCAGCTGAGCGCCGACCCACAGCGGAGCGAAGTAGCCCCACAGCGATACGTCGAAGGTCGTCGCCGTCTTCTGCAGATAGACATCCTCGGGACCGAACCCGTACTCCGCCACCATCCATTCGATCTGGTTGGTGATCGCGCCGTGCGAGACCATGACGCCCTTGGGCCGACCGGTCGAGCCGGAGGTGAACAGCACATAAGCCGGATGCTCGGCGTGCAGCGGCGCACGCAGCTCGCCGAAATCGACCGGCTCACCGGAGTATTCCGACAACTCTAGAGTGTCGATATCGATGACGGGAACTCCCGTGACGGGTACCGAATTGCCGTCGGTCGTCAGCACGCAGATCGGCTCGGCCGTCGCCACCATGTACCCGATCCGGTCGGCCGGATGATCGAGATCGAGCGGCAGATACGCGCCGCCCGCGGTCAGCACCGCATACATCGCGACAACCAGCTGCGGTGAACGCGGTATCCCCAGCGCCACAACGGATTCGGGACCGACACCCTGTGCGATCAGGTGCCTGGCGAGGCGGTTGACACGCTGGTCGAATTCCCGATAGGTCCATGCGGTCTCGTCGTGCACGACGGCCACCGCATCCGGTGTGCTCGCCGCGGCACGGCGATAGCCGGTGAGCAGGTAATCCGCCGATACCGGATGCGCCGTGTCGGCCGCATCCGAGAGCAGCGCGGCGCGTTCGGTCGCCTCGGTCAGATCGACCTCGCCGACCACCACGCCGGGATCACCGGCGATGGCGGTGAGCAGGCGCGCGAACCGGTCCACGAAACCCTGCACGGTGGCGGGGTCGAACATATCGGCGGCGTAGGTGACCATGCCGCCGATACCCAGCGGCGTGCCCGCCTCGTCGTAGGCGTCACCGATATACCAGTGCAGATCGAACTGCGATACCTCGACGCCGACATCCAGGCTCGCGACCGTCAGCCCCGGCAGTTCCAGTGCGACGCGGTCCAGGTTCTGGAACGACAGCCCCACCTGGTACAGCGGATGCCGCGAGGGCGAGCGCACCGGGTTAAGCACAGTAACCAAGCGCTCGAATGGCACATCCGAGTTCGCGAACGCCTGCAGATCGGTCTCCCGCTGCCGTGCGAGCAGTTCGGTGAATCCCGCGCCGCCGTCGTATCGGGTTCGGAATACCAGGGTATTGATGAACATGCCGATGAGGTCGTCGAGCACGGCATCGCCACGCCCGGCCATCGGCGTACCGATGGCGATATCGTTCGTCCCGGACAACCGCGCCAGCAGCACAGCGAGTGCGGTATGCACGACCATGAACACTGTGGCGCCCTGCGCGCGCGCCAATTCGGCCAACGCGCTGTGGGTTTCGGCGTCGATCCGCACCGACACCTGACCACCGGCATAGGAGCGCACCAGCGGTCGCGGCCGATCCGAGGGCAGGTCGAGCTGGTCGGGCAATCCGGCCAGTTCCTGCTGCCAATACCCGATCTGCTTGGCCGCCAAAGACTCCGGATCGTCCTCGGCACCGAGCAGTTCGCGCTGCCAGATGCTGTAGTCGGCGTACTGCACCGGCAGCGGGGCCCAATTCGGCGCCTGTCCGGCGCTGCGCGCCACATACGCGGTCATCAGATCGCGGGCCAGCGGGCCGATCGACGAACCGTCGCCCGCGATGTGGTGCACGACCATCGCCAGCACATATTCGCGCCCGTTCGCGCCGTCGCCGAGGTCGAACAGGCTGACCCGGACCGGCACCTCGACGGTGAGATCGAAGGCGGTTCTGGCCAACGTGGCCACCGCATCCACGATTTCGGCCGGGTCGATGCGCTGCACCAGCATCGGCGGAATCGCCTGCGCCGGGGGCAAGATCACCTGCACCGGGCCCGCATCGATCGGCGGATATACCGTGCGCAGAATCTCGTGACGAGTCACCAGATCCCCGATCGCCGCCCGCAGCGCCTGCGTATCGACGGCACCGCTCAGGCGCACCGCCATCGGCACGTTGTAGGCCAACGAGGAGGTATCCAGGCGGTTGAGGAACCACATGGCCTGCTGCGCCGCCGACAGCGGAATCCGCTCCGGCCGCGGACCGGCGATCAGCTCCGGACGGTCGCTTCCGGCCTCGTTCTCACTCAGCCGGGCCGCGAGCGCGGAAACTGTCGACGCCTCGAACAGCAGGCGTACCGGCACCCTGGTATCGGATGCGGCGCCCAGCCGCGCCGCCAGCCGGGTGGCGATCAGCGAATTGCCGCCCAATTCGAAGAAATCGTCGTCGGCGCCGACCGGTGTCGCGGGCGCGAGCAATTCGGTGAATACGCTCGCGACCAGCTCTTCCCAACGGCCGGACGGCGCACGGTATGCCCTGGTGTGCAGCACCGGCGCGGGCAGGGCGGCCCGGTCGAGTTTGCCGACCGGGGTCAGCGGAATCTCGTCGAGCACCATGACGGTGGTCGGCACCATATGCGCGGGCAGGCTGTTCGCGGCGAATGCGGTCAGCTCGTCGGCATCGGCCGCCGCACCGGCGGCGGCATGCACATAGGAAACGAGAATTGTTGCACCGCTGGCGATTTCGTGTCCGATGGTGACCGCGAAGTCGACTGTTTCGTGCGCCGCGAGCACGGCGTCGATTTCGCCGAGTTCGATGCGGAAGCCGCGGACCTTGACCTGGAAGTCGTTGCGGCCCAGATATTCCAGCGCACCGTCGACCGTTCGGCGGACCAAATCGCCGGTCCGGTACAGCCTGGCGCCGTCACGATCGAACGGATTGGCCACGAACCGGGCGGCGGTCAGCGCGGGGCGCTCATGGTAGCCGCGGGCCACCTGCGCACCGGTGATGTAGAGCTCCCCGACGGCGCGATCCGGCACCGGCGAGAGCCGCTCGTCCAGTACGTACTCGGTGATGGCGCGGATCGGTCCGCCGATGGTGACGGTCTCCCCCGGCACCAGCGGCGCGCTGATATTGGTCATGATCGTGGTCTCGGTCGGCCCGTACCCGTTGTAGAACTCACGGGTACGCCGCCCGGCGATCGGAATCGTCCAGCGCCGCACCAGCTCCGGTGGGCAGGCTTCGCCACCGGCGATGACGACGCGGAGCTTGTCCAGGCCCGCCGGGTCCACGGACGCCAGCGCGGCGGGCGTGATGAACGCATGCGTCACCCGCTCCCTGCGCAGCAGGGCAGCCAGCTCGTCGCCGCCGTAGACCGTCGGCGCGGCCACCACCATGGTCGCGGCGCCACCGATGGCCAACAGCAGTTCCAGCACCGACGCGTCGAACGACGGCGATGCGAAATGCAGTGTGCGCGAACTGCTCGTCACCCGGTAACGCTCGCGCTGTTCCTCGCAGAAACTCGACAAACCGGCCTGCGTGACGACCACACCCTTGGGCTTACCGGTCGAGCCGGAGGTGTAGATGACATAGGCCGGATGTGCGGCGCGCAACGGCCGCAACCGATCCGCATCGGTCACCGGATCGGCACCGTAGTCGTCGAGCCGCCGATCGATATCGTCGGCATCGATGGTCAGCCACTGCACCTCATCGGGCAGGTCGGCGGCGATATCGGTGACCGTAAGTCCCAGCACCGCACGCGAATCCGCGATCATGTGCCGGACCCGCTCGGCGGGATAGTTGGGATCCACCGGAACGAATCCGGCACCGGTCTTTGCGATCGCCCACACCGCGAGCACGGACTCCGGCGAGCGCGGAATGCCGATCGCGACCAGATCCTCCGGGCCGATGCCACGGTCGATCAGCAGTCGAGCCAGCCTGCTCGAACGCTCGTCGAGGTCGACGTACTCCCATTCCGCCAGCTGTTCGGCGGCATCGGCGAAGATCACCGCGACGCCGTCCGGATTGGTGTCAACGGCATCGGCCAACAGCTGCGGCAGCAGCTCGAGCTGTGCGGCGGGGCCCGGTTCGGTGGTCCGCGCGGGGGCGGCCAGTGCCCGGTCCCGTTCGGCCTCGTCGAGGATGTCGATGGCACCGACGATTACCTGCGTATCGGCGGCGACCGCGGCGAGGATCCGCTCGAATCGGCGGCCCAGGCCCTGGATGGTGGCTTCCTCGAAAAGGTCTGTCGCGTAGGCGAAGCCGATGACCAGCTCGCCCGGCGTGCCATCATCGTGCCGGCGCGCTTCGACGATCACCTGCAGGTCGAATTTCGCGACTATCTCACCGGTATCGACGGCCGAGACGGTCAGGTCGGGCAATTCCAGTGTCGGCTGCTCGATGTTCTGGAACGACAGCATCACCTGGAACAGCGGGTTAGCCGAGACGGCCCGGGCGGGCAGTACCTCCTCGACCACCCGCTCGAACGGGATCTCCGCATTGGCGAAGGCGGACAGATCAGTCTCGCGGACCTGCTCGACGAACGCCGCGAACGGGGCATCGCGATCGACATCGGTTCGCAGGGTCAGCGTATTGACGAACATGCCGACCAAGTCGTCCAGTTCGGCCGAACCGCGACCCGCGATCGGCGTGCCGATCGCGATATCCGAGCCGCCGGACAGCCGCGCGAGCAGCGCGGCCAGCGCGGCATGTACGACCATGAACAGCGACGAATTGTGCTGGCGCGCAAGGTCGGCCAGGCTGGCGTGCACGTCTGCGGGCACGGCGAATTCGGTCGCCGCACCGTGCATCGATGCCTGCGCCGGACGTGGACGGTCCAGCGGCAGCCGCGCGGTTTCACTCACACCCGCCAGCTGTCGCCGCCAATACACCAATTGCTGTGCGGCAATGGAATTCTCGTCGTCCTCGGTGCCGATGACCTCGCGCTGCCAGAGCGCGAAATCGGCGTACTGCACCGGCAGCGGAGCCCAACCCGGGGCGATCCCCGCGGTGCGCGCCAGGTAGGCGGTCGCCAGATCCCGTGCCAGCGGTGCCAGCGAGACGCCGTCCGCGGAAATGTGATGCGTGACGAGGACGAGTAGATGCTCGTCGCGGGCGGGGTCCGAGAACAGCCGGATGCGCACGGGCGGATGTTCGGTGACATCGAATCCGGCGGACAACAGTGCCGCGACCCGCTCCGGATCGGCGGTCGTTTCGACCTCCAGCCCGTTGGGCAGCGTTTCGGCCACCGACAGGATGTCCTGGCGCGGCGTCGCGTCCGGACCGTCGACCGGGAACCGCGTGCGCAGCGCCTCGTGCCGCTCCAGGACATCGGCGACGGCCGCGCGCAGTGCGGGTACGTCCAGATTGCCCGTGAGCCGGATGGCGAAGGGCAGGTTGTAGGAGGGAGACTCGGTATCGACCTGGTTGAGCACCCACATCCGATGCTGTGCCAGCGACAGCGGGATGCGCTCCGGGCGCACGGCCGGGGTCAACGGCGGCCGATCCGCGTTCTCGGAATCCGGCACGATGCGCCCAGCCAGGTCGGCGACCACCGGTGCGTCGAACAGCGTGCGCACCGGCACCCGCGCGCCCAACGCCGCACTCAGCCGGGCCACGACCTGGGTGGCGACCAGTGAGTTGCCGCCCAGGACGAAGAAGTCGTCGTCGGCGCCCACCCGGTCCACACCGAGCACCTCGGCGAACACACCGGCGACGATCTCCTCGAGCGGGGTCGACGGCGCACGGAATTCCCGGCCGGCCAGGGTCGGCCGTGGCAGCGCCTTGCGGTCCAGCTTGCCGCTGGTGTTGAGCGGGAACTCGGCCAGCTCCACGATCGTGGCCGGAACCATGTATTGGGGCAGCGTGCCCGCCAGCGCGGCACGCAGCGGCTCCACCTCGAGGTGTGCGCCGGGCGCCGGGACCGCGTAGGCCACCAGCTGGTCGCCGAGTTCGGTGGGCACCACCAGGACGGCCGCCTGGCTCACCGACGGCTGCGCCAGCAGCGCCGCCTCGATATCGCCGAGTTCGATGCGCTGTCCGCGCAGTTTTACCTGGAAGTCGGTGCGGCCCAGGTACTTCAGGACACTCGGCGCGCTCCAGGCCACCAGGTCCCCGGTCCGGTACATCCGCTCGCCCGTTCCGAACGGGTTGGCCACGAACCGATCCGCGGTCAGATCCGCGCGTCCGAGATAGCTGCGGGCCAGCTGATCACCGGCGAGGTAGAGCTCACCGGTGACCCCGGCGGGCACCGGCCGCAGGCGCGAATCCAGCACATACAGGCGGCTGTTCCAGACCGGCGATCCGATCGGCAGGCCGCCCTGGTCGTCGACGGTCGCGAGCCAGGTGGTGACGGCGACCGCGGTCTCGGTCGGTCCGTACACGTTGAGCACCGACGCCTCGCAGACCGCGCGCACCGCGGCCACGGTCTCCGCGGGCAGCAGCTCGCCGCCGACGATGATGTGCCGCAGCGTGGGGATCGCACCGGCGGGCGTATGGGCGGCGAACACCGCGAGCATCGACGGCACGAAGTCGGTGACGGTAACCTGCTGCGCCGCAATGGTTTCGGCGATATACGTGGCGTCGCGATGGCCGTCGGGTGTGGCCATCAGCAGCTTGGCGCCGAGCCGCAGCGGAATGAAGTAGCCCCACATCGAGGCGTCGAAGGTGAAGGCGGCCTTCTGCAGGTACACATCGTCGGCATGCAGCGGATATCGGGACTGCATCCAGGCCAGATGGTTGCCGATCGCCCGGTGCGAGACCGCGACGCCCTTGGGCCGTCCGGTGGAGCCGGAGGTGAACAGCACATACGCCAGGCTCTCCGGGCGCACCGGCCGCAGCAGCTCCCCGGCCGCCAGCGGGGTACTGGCGAATCCGTCCAAATCCGCGGTGTCGATGTGCAGCAACGGAATTCCATCCGGCACCGGCACGGCGTCCGCGGTCGTGGTGAGCACGCACACCGGCCGCGCCGCCGTCAGCACGTGCTCGACGCGCTCGGCCGGATGATCCGGGTCCACGGGCACGTACGCACCACCCGCGGTGAGGACCGCGTACATGCCGATGACCAGATCCAGCGAGCGCCGGACCGCGAGGCCGACCAGCGATTCCGCGCCGACACCCTGCGAGATCAGCAGGCGGGCAAGGCGATTCACCTTCTCGTCGAGTTCCCCGTAGGTGAGCTCGGCGCCCTCATAGGCCACCGCGACTCGATCCGGATGCGCTTGAACCGCTCGGCGGTAGCCGTCCAGCAGCAGCTCCGGTTCGACCGGATGCCGGGTGTCGTTCCAGTCCAGCAGGACGCGATCCCGCTCGGCCTCGGACAACATGATGTCGATATTGCCGACCCGTACCGCGGGATCGCCGAGCAGTGCCTCCAATACCCGGGTCAGCCGGGCGGCAAGGGATTCCACCTCATCGGCACGGAACTGTTCGCCCTGATACTTGTACGTCAGCTCGAGCGTCGCGGTCGCGGTCACCAGTAGCGTCAACGGATAGTGCGTATCGTCGCTGGTGCCGACGCCGGTCACCGACATGCCGTCGATGGAACTGGCGGCAGTGATGGCGTCCCGGTCGATCGGGTAGGACTCGAAGACCAGCAGGGTGTCGAATTGTGCTCCGGCACCGGCGATCCGCTGAATATCGGCCAGACCCAGGTAGTGGTGGTCGAGCAGCGCGGCCTGCTCGCGCTGCAGCGACTGCAAGAACTCGCCGATCGCCAGCCCGCCGTCGATCCGCACGCGCACCGGCAGCGTATTGATGAACAAGCCCACCATCGACTCGACGCCGGGCAGCTCGGCCGGACGGCCGGACACCGTGGTGCCGAACACCACATCGCCGCGACCGGTGAGCCGTCCGAGCAGGATGCCGAGGGCCGCCTGCACCAGGGTGTTCACGGTGACGCCGAGTTCAGCGGCCCGCTCGGTGATCCGGCGGGTGCGGTCGGCGTCGATCTCGGTGACCACCCTGCCGATACCTCGGCCTTCGGCCGCGCGCGGTTGGGACGCAAGCTGGGTCGGCTCGTCCACACCGGACAGCGCCTGCGCCCATGCCCGCTCCGAATCCGCCTGATCACGGCCCGCCAGCCAGCTCAAGAAGGTGCGGTAGGAAGGCACCCGCGGCAGCGCGGACCGATCGCCCCGAGTCGCGTAGAGCACCAGTACATCTCGCATCAGCAACGGCATCGACCAGCCGTCGAGCAGGATGTGGTGGGAGGTGACCACCAGGTGCCACTGCTGTTGTTCGGTGCGGTACAAGGCAAACCGAATCAGCGGCGCCACCGACATGTCGAAGCGGGATTCGCGATCCAGCGCGACCTGCCGTTTCAATTCCGCCAACCGCTCGGACTCGGGCAGCTGCGTCAGATCCACCGAACGCCATGGCATTTCGACCCGGTCCAGGACCACCTGCACGGCGTGGCCGCCGGCACCGGCGACGAACGCGGTCCGCAAGTTCGGGTAGCGGTCCAGAATGGCCTGAGCCGCTGCCCGCAGTCGCTCGACCTCCACGTCGCCACTCAAGTCCACGACAGTTTGGGTGGTGTAGACATCGACGCTCGACTCGGTGAGCAGGGCGTGGAACAGCAGCCCGGACTGCAATGGCGCGAGCGGCCACACATCCGACAGTGCCGGGTAATTCCGTTCCCACACTTCGATATCCGACTGGCCGACCGTGACCAACGGCAGATCCGAGGGCGTCAGGCCACCGGCATCCGGATGCCGCGCGTGCTCGGCCAGCGCGTGCAACGCCGCGACCCACAGGTCGGCGAACTCCTGTGCCTTTTCCCGGGGCAACAGCCCGCGCGGGAAGGCGAACGACGCACCCAGCTGCGGTCCGTCCGCGCCGTCGGTGACAATCGCGTTGATGTCGATCACGCCGTTCGCGGGCATATCCGGATCCATCTCGGCATCCAGCTGCCCCAGATCCCCGACCGGCACCCACCCCAAGGCGCCGAGCTGCGCCGGGATCTCTCCCGTCGACACTCGACCCAAGTAGTTGAAGCTGATCTGGGGTGCACCGCCCAGTTCGGCGGCGGTCTCCGGGTTCAGATAGCGCAGCAGGCCGTAGCCCAGGCCCTTGTCCGGGACCGCGAGCAGCTGCTCCTTCACCGATTTCACGATGTCGCCCAAGGCTTTTCCGCCCGCGAACGCCTCGGCGATATCGGCGCCCGCGAGATCGAGCCGAACCGGGAAGGCGCTGGTGAACCAACCGACCGTCCGCGACAGATCCGCACCGGGAACGAGCCCCTCTTCGCGGCCGTGGCCTTCCAGCTTGACCAGCGCGGTACCGCCGGCACCTTCGCCACGCCACTTGCTCACCGCCAGCGCCAGCGCCGTGAGCAGGCCGTCGTTGACACCACCGCGATACCGGCCCGGGATCGCGGTCAGCAGCGCATCGGTCACCTCGGCAGGCACCGTCACCTCGACGCGATCGACGGTGCCGAAGGTGTCCACCGCGGGATCGAATGCGCGCGCTCCGAACAGCGGGTCTTCGGTACCCGAAACCTGTTGCCAGAACGGCAGTTCCGCGACCCGCACCGGATCCTGCGCCGCGTCGCGCAGGGCGTGCGCCCAGCGCCGCATCGAGGTTCCGTTGGCGGGCAGCGTCACCGGCTGCCCCGCCGCCAGCTGCGACCAGGCCATCGCCAGATCCGGAATCAGAATCCGCCAGGACACTCCGTCGACCACGATGTGGTGCGCGACAACCAGCAAGACATCACGACGGCGACCGCCCTGCGGGAAAGCGAACCAGACGAACTGCACCATCACCGCATTCGCCGGATCGAGTCGGCCAAGCGCCGCGTCGTACTCGACGCTCGCGCGCCGCGACAACTCCGCATCGTCGATATCGGCGGGCACCTCGACCCGATGCACCAGCGCGTCGACGTCGACCGCGCCGGTCTCCAGGACCTCGAAGGTCCGGACGTTGTCCGAGGTGGCTTCACGCAACCGAGCGCGCAGCATGTCGTGGTGGTCGAAGACCGCGCCGATGGTCGCGACCAGGGTCTCCCGGTCGATACCGTCGGGCAGCCGCAGCGCCATCGTCTGCGAGAACCGCTGATAGGACGAGTCGCTGGGCAGCATCGCCGCCATGATCGGCAGCAACGGCAGTTCGCCCACCCCGCCACCGGGCAGTTCTGCCAGCCGCTGCTGCTCCACCGCATCGGCCGAGGCGGCGATCTCGGCCAAGGCCGCGACCGTGCGATGTTCGAAAACCTCCGCGGCGGTGAAGACGACACCGCGCGCCTTGGCCCGCGAGACCAGCTGGATCGACAGGATCGAATCGCCACCCAATGCGAAGAACGAGTCGTCGCGACCGATGCGCTCGACCCCGAGCAATTCGGCGAATACCTGGGCGATGATCTCCTCGACCGGCGTCTCCGCCGCGCGGAACTCACGGGGCGCGAAGACCGGCTCGGGCAGTGCCGCGCGGTCGAGCTTGCCAACCGGTGTCAGCGGGATCTCGTCCAGCACCACGAAGGCGGCCGGAATCATATATGCGGGCAGCGACTCGCCGAGGAATTCGCCGAGCCCCTCGGTGTCCACGTCGGCCCCCGCCGTCGGTAGCACATAGGCAACCAGCGCGGTCGCCCCCGACGGCAGCGTCTTGCCGAGGGTTGCCGCGAAGTCGATATCCGGGTGACCGGTGAGCGCGTTGTCGATCTCGCCGAGTTCGATGCGGAAGCCGCGAATCTTCACCTGGAAGTCGGAGCGACCCAGGTACTCGATGACGCCGCCCTCTTCGGTGCGCCGCACCAGATCTCCGGTGCGGTACAGCCGCGCGCCCGGCGTGCCGATATCGGCACCGAAGGGGCTGGCCACGAAGCGCTCCGCGGACAGGCCAGGCCGCCCGAGATATCCCTGTGCCAAAGCGGGACCCGACAGATACAGTTCGCCGATCACCCCGGCGGGCACCGGGCGCAATCGTGCATCCAGGACGAACGCACCGATGCCCGCGATGGCCGAGCCGATCGTGATGGGCTCGCCCGGCGCCAGCGGTGGGGTACTGGTGGCGAGAATCGTCGCCTCGGTGGGCCCGTAGCCGTTGTGGAACGCACGTTCGCCCGCCCAGCGGCCGACCAGCTCCGGCCCGAACTTGTCACCGGCCACCACGACGACCCGCAGCTCGTGCAGACCGTCCGGATCCACCGATTCCAGGGCGGCCGGGGTGATGAGCATGTGGGTGACGCGCTCGCGTCGCAGCAGATCCGAGAGTTCGGTCCCACCGAATACCGATGGCGGCGCGATCACCAATGTCGCACCGGAGGAAAACGCCAGTAGGAGCTCGAGCACCGAAACGTCGAAGTTGGGCGAGCAGACGTGCAGGACCCGCGACTCCCCGGTCACCGCATACTGTTCGCGCTGCGCGGCAACCAGGCCGGCCAGGCCGCCGTGCGAGACCACGACTCCCTTGGGCCGTCCGGTCGAGCCCGAGGTGTAGATAACGTAGGCGGGGTGGCGCTCGTCGAGCCGACGGACCCGGTCGGCGTAGGAGATCGGATGGGCCGGGCGTTCGGCGATGCGCCCGGCGTGTACCGGGTCGTCGAGTTCGATCCAGTCCACAGTCGCGCCGAGCACCGGCCGATATGCCGTAGTGGTAAGCCCTAGGACGGCACCGGAATCGGAGAGGATGTGCGCGATCCGGTCCGACGGGTATCCGGGATCCACGGGCACGTACGCGGCGCCGGTCTTCGCGATCGCCCACACCGCCAGCACGGATTCGATGCTGCGCGCGATACCGATCGCCACCACATCGCCCGCGCCAACGCCGTGTTCGATGAGTTCGCGCGCCAAGCGCGAGGACAACTCGTCGAGTTCGCGATAGGTCAGCTGTTTATCATCGGACGGATCGCCCGAAGGGTTGAACCGGATGGCGACGGCGTCGGCGGCGGACTCCACAGCGGCGGCGAGCAAATTCCCGAACAGCAGACCGACTCGGCGACGACTACCGCGTGCGGAACGACGATCCCTTGCCATTTCCGGTATTACACCTCTCACCTATTGCGCGCCTAAAGACCGCACCCGCATAATGGAACGCACATACTTCACTAACGAACCGCTCTACTGCCGCGAGTCAAGCGTTCGAGTTTACAAGAGCGAACTCGTCCCATATCCCCATGCGCGGGAATCTGTTACGACATTCGCCCGAGAAGCGCGATCGACTTCACAACACGGCCTTCAACAGCCTAGGTGACGGTCGGCCACCACGTTTCCGCACCAGATCGCAACCCCCGAATCAGTAGACGATCGCTATCACAGCAATAGCCCCGACCACCTGCGATCGGGTCAGCCAGGACTAGTGGACGTGATTTCCGCGACATTTTCGCGAAAGCAGACTCGACGGCGACAGTAGACGTGACTTCGATCACAGCGGTCAGCCGAAGTGGTAGAGCTCGAAGCCGACCGCGCGCGCGGCCGAAAATCCGGACTTCGGGGCGGTCGCCATGTCGATGACCGCGCGCACCTGGTCCGCGACCGGCTCGGGACTGAGCGCCTCGAGGTAGCGGCGGTGCTCGGCCAATGACGCGGCGGCTTGTTCGATGGTGTCGGTGACGTCGACGGCGTGCGTGGCGCTCGGTCCAACCACCGCAGCCAGCCGGGGCGACCACGGAGTTTCGGTGAGATCCGGAAATATCCACTCGTTGCCCGCATCGGATACGGCATCGAGGGCGGCGCGGCCGACCGCGCGATGGTCGGCGCTATTGGCGTAGCCGGGAGCCCAGGTATCGCCGAAATTGAACAGCACGACGAATTCCGGACGATGACGGCGGATCGCGGCGGCCAGGTCGCGGCGCAGCGCCAGGGTTTCCTCGACGCGGCCGTCCGGATAGCCGAGGAATTCCACCTCGTGCACCCCCACCACCTTGGCGGCGGCGATCTCCTCGGACTCGCGCAGCGGTCCGGCCTCGCTGGGGGCCATACCCGCGATGCCGGCTTCGCCAGAGGTGACCAGGACATAGCGAATGTCCTTGCCCTGTCCCGTCCAGCGCGCCACCGCGGCGGCCGCGCCGTATTCGATATCGTCCGGATGCGCCACGATGACGAGACCGCGCTGCCAATCCTCGGGAACCTGCTCCACAGGGGTCATTCAAGCAGATGTTCGAACGTGGGTAGGCCGCGCGCCGTCCGCGGCGGACGGCGCACGGCCTACCTCTCGAAACCGCGGCGCCCGAGTCCCGGCGGGCCCGCGGGCCGACGCTACAGCTTGCTCACGGTGGAGTTGTCCGAGCCCGCGACCGCCTTGTACAGCAGGTACAGCCCGAAGACGACCGCGCTGATCACCAGAATCGGAAACAGCCCCTTGATCAACGCACCGATGATGGCGAGCGCGATCCAGACGACCGCTACGACACCGATGATTTTCCACAACATGCCAGCCTCCAGAAGGTCTCGGGCGAACCGCCATCCGACGATCCGACACCTCGATACTGGCAGCGGGGCGCTGATAAATCACCAGCTCAGCACCGATATCCGGGTGAAGATCAGGGTTCACCCTGAGCTCTGCTCAGTATCCTGACAGCCCGTCCGATTTCCGAATTCGCCAAGTGCGACAACGGAAAACGTCGAAGTTGTCGGCTCCGCGCACCTGCGCCACTATTGGCTGACCGCTCGCATGTATTTCGAACCTTAAGGGACCAGTTATGACCAGGTACGCACACTATGTCGGCAGTCTTCCAGCGGACCTGATGACGGGCGATCAAGCTGTCCTGCAATGGTTTGCCGATCGCACGGCAGGCTCGCCGGTTACCGCTTTGCCATGCGATCTCGACCCCGACTGGATCATCGACTACCTGCGGACACGAAAGCAGCATTCCGATGTCTTCGAGATCGTCGAGGAAGGCGGGTTCGCCGACTACAGCGACTTCCCCAGCTACGGCCTCCAGTCTGGCCGCAAGCTGGAAACACAGCATGTTTCGATGGACCGGGTCGAGCGCATTGATGCGGTAGTGGCGGCCTTCGAGTCATTGCAGCGCGAACGACCGGAATTAGCCGAGACAAGAGTTCAGATAAGCCTGCCGAATCCACTCGATCTCGCAATGTTTACATTCGCGGGCGCAGCCGTATCCGGTGGGCTGCCGGTCGGAAAGGCATTGCGGCACTTCGATCTCACGGTCGCCGCGTTGCGGCAGCTGCCCGTGTTCGCCGAAGCGATGGTGCAGGAGGTATCGGAGGTAGTCGCTCGTCACGGCGACCGGATCAGCTGGCAGCTGGAGTCCCCGCTCGCACTGTTGAGCATGGTCAAAGCGACGCAACTGGGTTCGCGGTGGGCGCTGGCCCCGCTGGTGGCGCGTCAGCTCGCCGGCGTCCTCGGACGGCTGCACGAGATCGGTGCGGAAACCACCGTGCACCTGTGCTACGGCGACTATCAGCACAAGAGCCTGCTGGCCCCACGCAGTCTGGCTCCCGCGGTCAGTCTGCTCAATCGCACTGCGCGACTGCTGGATCGGCAAGGAGCGCCACTGCCCCCAGTGCATATTCCGTGCGCGTACGGCGCCGAGCCCGCACCGCTGGATCCCCGCTTCTACGCTCCCCTGCGATCACTCGCCACCGACTGGCGCGTGATCGCAGGTGTGGTTTCCACGGATTCGGTCGAGAACAGCGACAGCGCGCGTGCGCTTTTCGAGGCGGCGTTGGGGCGCGATGCTTTCGGCGTTGCCACCGCGTGCGGACTCGGGCGATGCACTCCCGAGGTCGCCCGGCACGCCGCCGAGGCCACCGTCGAGGTCGCGCGGGCCGGAGCATAACCGCCCGATCGAACGTCGCGATCAGCCGACGCGGGTGCGCACTTGACAGTTCGCACCCACGTTGCTGGCCCCTTCATCCGGCAAATGGCTTCCACCACAGCGGAATCCGCGCATTGATCGCTGCGCAAGGATCGCCAACCGCAGAAATCAACTTTGCGAACGCCTCGCGCGGACCTGGTTTGGGCTTTACTCTGAATTTGCCGAAAGAGCGGGGTGATGCCAAACGACACCGAACAGCCTCGCCTGTCATACCCAGGTGACTCCCTCCGATCGCGGCGCACGATCTCGACGAAAAGTGCTGCGCTGACATGCATTCGCGGACACCGCGCCGCCGCATCCGACACCCGCCCAGTTGTGCTTTGTAAGGGCGGGCCGGCGAGAAGGTCCGATTCGCGGTATTGGCTACCCTTCAGACACCGTTTACCACCGATTGCCTGAGACCTCCAAATCGACTCCGGCGGTTGATGATTCGACTGTTGCGGCTACAATCTGACGAGGGCGTCGCCACGGATGGCTAACTGACGGCGACGCCCGGTCCGGGTTGATCCACCACCGTGGGACCGGAGTTGGTTCGGTTGCTGATGTGGGCGCACAGTCCACGTCGGCGTCCGCTGTTCCAAGGAGTGTGAAATGGCGAACGATCCGCATGTCCTCGTTGTCGGTGGCGGCCCAGCGGGGTCGACAACCGCAGCTCTGCTGGCTCGAGCAGGAATCCGTGTGACGCTTCTGGAACGAGATACGTTCCCGCGGTATCACATCGGTGAGTCGATGCTCGCATCATGCCTTTCGACACTGCGTCTTTCCGGCGCGTTCGACAAGGTCGCGGCGCATGGCTTCCAGATCAAGCGGGGCGGCTATTTCCAGTGGCAGAACGATAACTGGCTGTTGGACTGGTCCCAGCTCGTCGATGCCGAAGCCTGGTCCTACCAGGTCGAGCGAGACGCATTCGACGATATTCTGCTGCGCAACGCGGCCGAACAAGGCGCGCAGGTGATCGAGAACGCCAATGTCGAGAACGTGATTTTCGACGGTGACCGCCCGGTAGCCGTGGAATGGACCGGCCCCGGTGACAGCGGCACTCGGACCACGGAATTCGATTTTCTCGTCGACGCGTCTGGACGATACGGCCTGCTGGCCAAGCGGCGCTTCAACATGCGTCGGCAGCACCCTGCCTTCCGCAATGTCGCGGTCTGGTCGTATTGGGAAGGCGCGCACCTGCACCCGGACAGCCCGGAAGGCGCGATCAATGTCGTGTCCACCCCCGAGGGCGGCTGGTTCTGGCATATCCCCCTGTCCAACGGCCGATTCAGCGTCGGCTACGTGGTTTCCGCGCGCAAGGCGGGCGAGCGACTACGCGAGCAAGGTCGAGACGCCTACTACCTCAACACGATTCGCGACAGCAAGGCGATGAGCGCATTGCTCGAAGGCGCGCAGCAGGTCGCCGAGGTCAAGGCCGAGCAGGACTACTCCTATGTGTCGGATCGGTTCAGCGGTCCGGGCTATGCCCTCGTCGGCGACTCGGCGGCCTTCCTCGATCCGCTGCTGTCCACCGGCGTGCATCTGGCGACCTACGGCGGACTCGTCGCCGCGGCCGCGATCGCGACCACCCTGCGTGGCGAAATGAGCGAAACCGACGCGATGGCCTTCTACGAGCACACTGCCCGACGGGCCTACTCACGGTTCCTCGTGTTGGTCTCGCGTATGTACGAACAGTACATCGGTTCCGACGAATACTTCTCGCACGCAGACAAGCTCACCGAGACACACGAAGGCGACACCCCCGAGGTGTCGTTCACCCGGATCATGGCCGGACTCACCGATGTGGACGAATCCTCGGGAGAGCAACAGCTCACCCCGACCGACACCATCGCCGCCGAACTCACCGAGACCGAAAAGCTGCACGCGGACTCGGCGAACCTCGAATACATGGGCCATCTGGACATGTCGGTCGTCTGGGACCACTGGCGTGACCCGCTGGCGGACACGGTGCTCAACGATGTGCGGATCACCACCGAGCCGGTACTCGGCCTGACCACGCGGCCCCGCGACGCCGCCGAGGTCGAGGCCGTCGCGCGGCCGGTGCTCCCCCCGAAGGCGGCCGACGTCCCCGTACTCTAGTTCCGGCCTTCGTGAAAACCACAGCGCGAAGCCGGTCACTATGACGATCACGCGCTCCGACCCCGAACCACCGGGCGATTCCTCGGTCGGTGGTTCGGGCCCCCGGACAGCCATGCAACAGATCGCGCGCTTCGGCCATCCGATCACCCGGCGGCTGCTGGCCACCGACGGCTTCACCCAGCCCAGACTCGAGGCCATCCTCGGCACGGATCTCCAGGTGCGGGTGCTGCGCCAGGACGAACTCGTGGCCGAGCAGCTACCCGCCACCGTCTCCGAGGCATTGCGGTTGGCCGGTCCCGACCGCGTCATCGTCCGTCGCTCGTGTCTGATCAATGCCGACATGGTGACCGCATCGGTAAACTATGTTGTCGCCGTGAGTGGGCCGGCGACCGCGGCCGGCACGGACGATCTGCACGTGCCTATCGGACGCGGCTT
Organism: Nocardia sp. NPDC049737; assembly: GCF_040674755.1. Taxonomy (NCBI): domain Bacteria; kingdom Bacillati; phylum Actinomycetota; class Actinomycetes; order Mycobacteriales; family Nocardiaceae; genus Nocardia; species Nocardia sp. NPDC049737. Next base: position 41,736 of record NZ_JBFANH010000004.1, read on the forward strand.
GGTTTCTCGGGGTCTATCCCAGCGGCGACTAGTGCTGCGGGCGGGCGTCACGAGATGGCCCGATGGTCGCCTCTGCGCGTTCAAGGCGTACGTCATCATGCTCGGAGAGCATCAGCCGCTGTGCTATATCCGTGAGATATTCAATCCCAGCTTTGTGCCACCGGAGCATGCCGCCGTCTCGGATGAAGATCTGAGTTGGGCCGATGAGCCGGATTACTCCCGATCACAACCGGCCCACCCCTCGACAGTGCGCCGGGGTGGCTGCGATGCCGAGTCACCGCGCACCGACGGACAGTGTTCGCGCCCCCTGCCCGTGCTGGTCCATCCGCGCGAATCCGACTCGCTCACCACCGATTTGGCCGCCGCAGCGCGCGGGCAGGCATTCGTAGTACATCTCAGCGCCCGCACTTCCGCAGCCCTCGATGCCGCGACGCTGCCCGCCCGCCGTGCGCTGGCAATCTGTGCTGCCGCCGTGCTGAAGCACGGACTCGATTTACCGATCGTGACCATCGGCCAATTGCATACGAACAGCGAACCATGCAGAACACCAACCGATTTCGAGACCTCGGCGGGCGATCAGGAATACCACAGGGCCGCGGCACAGCTGGAATATTGGCGCGTCGCTAACCCGCCCATCGCACTCTGCACACAGATGCTGCGCGGCGCTGCGGACCGCTACCAGGCGTCAGTGGTGCGCGATCTGCTGATCGAGGTAGCCGCGATGCTCCCGATCGCGGCAAGCGCGCCCACAGCCTCCCGTGAACTGTACAGTTCCATCGCGCCCCTGCATATCTCGCGCACCGTCCGGGCCTGCGAGTCGGATGCGACTCGACCTCAGCTGACCCGGCACGAGTGGGACCGTTCGACCCAACTGCTGTGGATCGGCGACCGAAACCACGAATTCACCTCCCAGCACCTGTCTTTCGCCGCCCGGGTCCGCAACCCGCTGGCGGTAACCCTCGGACCGACCGCGACGCCGGACGATGTCGAATTCCTGTGCCGATATCTCAATCCTATGCGTCGGCCCGGTCGGCTCACGCTCATTCCGGCGTTGTCCGGCACCCGTACCGCCGACGCACTGCCCGCATTGTTCGAGGCGGCCACCCGGTGCGGTACCCCGGTGAGCTGGATGTGCGATCCGATGCATGCCGACGATCCCGCCGCCGCGATCCACACCTACGTCAGCGCCTGCCGGACCACGGGCACCGCACCGGCCGGCCTGCACCTGGACTGCGAACCCCGAAGCCGCCTCGGCACCGGACTCGATACCGGACGGGCATTGCACTGTGTCATCACCACACTGAGCGCGATGTGGGCAAGCTGATCGGCGCACGCCCGTCGAATCGCGAGGAGAAGTAAGTGCAAAGTAGTCAAATCGTTGTGGTCCTAATGGATCTCGCCCTCATCATGGCAGCCGCTCGGATCTTGGGGTGGCTGGCCGAACGTGTCGGCCAGCCCGCGGTGATCGGCGAGATCACCGCCGGAATACTCGCGGGCCCGACCGTGTTGGGGCCGCATCTTTCGGACATGCTGTTCCCGCACGAGGTCCGCTCGTATCTGACCCTGCTCGCCAATGTGGGCGTCGCCGTATTCATGTTCGTCGCCGGGTTGGAACTCGACCGCGGCGTATTCTCGGGCAGCCGACGCTCGATTCCGGCGGTATCGGTCGCCGCCTACGCCGTGCCGTTCGTCTTGGGCTGCGGCATCGCCGCGACCGCGCTCGCCCGCCACCGAACCGGTGACCTACCGAGCTTCACGCTGTTCATCGGCTGTGCCCTCGCGGTGACCGCATTTCCGGTGCTGGCCCGGATCCTGCACGATCGTGGGCTGACGCGCACCGGAATCGGTCAGCTCAGCCTCGCCTGTGCGGCGCTGGTCGACATCTTCGCCTGGACGGCGCTGGCCGTCGTGCTGGCCGTCGCGCACCCTGGAACGGGCAGCCAGTGGCGACTGGCGCTGCTGGTGCCGGTGGTGGTGGTGACGTGGTGGGTCGTGCGCCCGGCATTGGCGCGGATCGCCGTGGCGGGCACCGAGCAGACGATGATCGTGATCGGTGTCGGCGGCGCGCTGTTGCTCGGCGCGATAACCGAATGGATCGGACTGCATTTGATATTCGGTGCGTTCGCCTTCGGTGTGGTGTTCCCACGCGCGCGACGCGAAGCGGTCGAATCCGGCGCCCGGATTCTGAGCTTGGTGCTGCTGCCCGGATTCTTCGTCGTGGCCGGACTCGCGGTCGATCTCGGGGCGATCGACCGTGCCGCCGTCGGCGAGTTGGTAGTGATCATGGTGGTGGCCGTCACAGGGAAGCTCGGCAGTGTTTATCTAGCCGGGCGACTGACCGGTCTGACATCGCGATCAGCAGCGGCGTTGGCGGCGTTGCTGAACACCCGCGGCCTGACCGAACTCGTCATACTCAACGTGGGGCTCAGTACGGGACTCATTGGCCCACAGCTATATTCGATACTGGTAGTAATGGCTTTGGTGACAACGGCGATGACAGCGCCGCTACTGCGGCTGATCGGTGTCCACGAAACGCCACGGGGCGATTCAGCCACCCCGATCAACCGCTTACCCGTCGGCGGCCCGATCGAATAGTCGTCGACGACACGCTCTAACCAACCGGCTGGCAACCAGGTTCCCCGGGCGTCGTGGCCTGCCCGTTGCTATGTTGCTAGCGTGGGCGAGTCGCCAGGTTCCGGAAAGGTCCTAGGAAGGGTGTGTCGTTTCGAATACTCGACGACGCACCGCTGACCTCGGTCGAGGAATCTGCCCGCGCTCATTGATTCAGTCTTTGTCGAATTCTGTTCCACCGTTTGGAGTAACGTCTTTGACCACACCGCATACCCCCATGTCCGATCCGCATACCGGCACGACCGGAGTTTGCCCCGTGCAGCACGGCTCATCGAGCACTACCGGTGAGCGGATTCCGCTGTATACACCGGAGTTCGTCGCCGATCCGCACCACGCCTATGAAGAGATGCGGCGTAAGTACGGCACGCTGGTTCCGATCGAGTTGGCCCCCGGAGTGCCGGCCACCCTCGTGATCGGCTACGCGACCGCCGTGCGAATCCTCAACGACCCCACCCACTTCCCCGCCGATCCCCGCGTCTGGCAGAAGACCGTCCCCGAGGACTGCCCGGTGCGGCCGATGATGGCCTGGCTCCCGGCCGCACGTAACAACGACGGACCTACCCACGCCCGCTATCGCGATGCCTCGGTCGCGAGCATCGACGGAATCGATGTGCACGGACTGCCTTCGACCATCGAGCAGATCGCCATCCCGCTGATCAACACCTTCTGCAAGGCCGGAAACGCCAATCTGGTTACCCAGTACGCATTTCCGCTTGTCCTCGGTGTCCTGAACCAAATCGTCGGCTGCCCACCCGATATCGGGCAGCGCGTCGCGAGCGGCATGGCGGCGCGCTTCGACACCGTCCGCAGCGCCCAGGGCATGGCGATGCTCAAAGAGGCACTACTGGAGCTGATCCAGCTCAAACGCGACCATCCCGGCGACGACGTCACCTCACGGCTGGCACACCACCCGGCCGCCATGGACGACATAGAAATCTTCGCCCAGCTGATGAGCTTCTACGGCGCCGGATTCGAAGCACAGCGCAACCTGATCACGAACGCCCTGCTGCTGATGATCACCGACGACCGGTTCAAGTGCGCGGATGTCCTCGGACGAAACCTGTCGACGATCACCGCGATCGACGAAGTTCTGTTCAACGACCCGCCCATGGCGAACTTCTGCACAACCTATCCGCGCCAGCCGATCATGGTCGACGATATCTGGCTGCCCGCGGACCAACCGGTCGTCATCAGCCTCACCGGCTGCAATAACGACCCGGAGATCCGCGGCGACGCAGACGCCGACGGAAGACGTCTCGGCAATCGCTCACACCTGGCGTGGAGCGCCGGGCCGCACGCCTGCCCGGCCAAAGGTGTTGCGTACCTGACGGTTCAGTACGCCATCGATCAGCTCTTCGACGCACTGCCCGATATCCAGCTCGGGGTGCACCCGGATCAGCTGATCTGGCGGCCCGGTCCGTTCCACCGTGCGATGGCGGCATTCCCGGTCGTTTTCACACCGTCCGCGCCGATGAAACTCATGTAGGTCTCGGCGTCCGCTGGCGGGCCGAGATCGTCGACGGTGCGGCGATCTCGGCCCTCGGCTCGGCAGGGGTTCTCAGAGAGGCGGGAACTCCGGGAACGGAGCGGACTTCGGAAAGACGACCGGCAGCGCGGTCAACGCGCGGTGGAACGGCCCGGTGCGCCAGCCGAGTTCGGCAGCCGGACCGGCCAACTCGATTTCGGGCAGGGCATCGAGCAGTTGATCTATCGCGTCCTGGGCGATCAGGTAGGCGGCATCCTGTGCCGGGCACATATGTGGTCCGGCGCTGAAGGCCAGATGCGAACGATTGCCATCGCGCTCGACCCCGTCGACCGCATTGACGGAGGGATCGCTGTTGCACGCGGCCATGCTGATGACGACCGGCTGGTGGGCGGGCAACCACACACCATTGAGCAGAATCGGTTGCCGGGGATAGGAAATGCAGTAGTTCGCCAACGGCGGGTCGGTGAACAGCACTTCGTCCAGCGCATCGCGGGTCGACAGACTACCGCTGTGCATGCCCGCGGCGAATCGATCGTCGGTCAACATCAGTCGCAACGCGTTGCCGATGAGGTGGACCAGCGGTTCGACCCCGATCGCGTAATGCGTCACCAACTGCTGGATCACCTCCTCATCGGTCAAACCGCTCGGGTGACGCATCAATCGAGTCGTGATGTCGTCACCCGGCTCCTCCCGCTTGCGATCGACGTGCACCCGTAGCGCCTCGTGCAGCATTCGGTCGCCCGCACCGACCTCGGCTCCGGCATCGAACATGGCATCCACCGCCGCCGCGACCCGCGCGCCGATATCCGAGTCGACGCCCAGCATGGTGTTCACCGCGGTGAACACAAGAGGAAAAACGTAGCGTTGCAACACATCAGCGTGTCCGTCGGCACAGAACTCGTTGATCAGCGGGATCGCGATCTGTTCGATCACAGCGTGCATGCCGAGCAGATCGACGTCATTGATCGCCGCGCTGGCGGACTCGCGATAGCGCTTATGTTCCTGCCCGTCGGTGCGCAGGGCGTTCTCCCGCCGCCTCATCATGCCGAGTACCGGGCAGTCCGCTGGGATGTTCCGCTCCCACGTCCGGGGATCCGCCGGGAAGTGGTCCGGATCGGTCAGGATGCGGATCGCGGTGTAGTAGCCGGTCACCAGCGTGGCCGGTACGCCCGGGGCGAGATCCACCGGCACCAGCGAACCGAACTTCTCGCGCATCTCCCCGTAGACCCGGTGCGGGTCGGCGGCGAATTCGGGGGTGTACATCACGATGCGCGGACCGGCCCCGAAGCCCGGTGAGCCGCCGACCGAGGAGCGTGATTCCGGTGGGTGATGCGTGTGCGTTGTCACAGATGAACTCCGACCTTTTGAAAACTAAAGAACCTTGACAATCGAGCGGACCCAGCACTGACCTCAGTTACGTCACAGCGGCGAGCTTCGGCAGGTAGATGAACAACGGGTTACGAACAAACTGCTCGCACGACTTCAGTCGCGCCGATCTGCCCCATGTGGGCAGCACGTGTGGTGCGGATCACGAGTTCCATGCCGGTGCCCATGATCCAAATCCGTTGCCCCAGACCAGTTCTTGAGTGTCCGCCGTTATGATAGCCACCGCTCATGAGACGCGCAGCCCCAACAGCCGTTCGTGCAAGCATTCGCCCGGGTTCAGCGGATCAGGGCTGCGCCCGCGGGAGTCATTCGGCTCGCCGGTTGCGACCTACAGCAACCTTGCGGACCACGGTCAGGACCGTGACAACCATGACCGTCACCAGCTCCAGCAGGTTCCAGGCGATCGGATTCTCCGGGGCGGATTCGGCCGCCGCAGGCGCTGGTCGGTGCGGGGTGGTGCGGATCGGCGTTTCCGGCGCGAGCGCGGGTGCGGGCGGGGGGAATTCAGGTGGGGCAACCAGCGCTGCCGGTGCGGGTATCGCGGGCGCAGGCGGCGGTGGGCCGAGTTGTAGGGGGATGCCGGGCGGAGCCGGCTCTGGTACCGGGAGCAGGAGCAGACAGGTCAGCAGCGCGCTTCCGGTCATCGCGCTGCCGACCACGACACTGCCGAGCCCGGATCCGCTCGAACCGACGGAACCGGTGCCGATCAAACCGGAGCCGGTTACGCCACTGCCGGTTACGCCACTGCCGGTCATCAGACCGAGCAGTATTGTCGCGCTTCCGATTACGGCACTGCCGGTGCAGGCGGATTGGACGCTGCCCGGGTCGAGGCCGAGCGACTCACCCGCTCCGGCCGTCGCATCCGCGCGCCCGCCGGCGGGTGGGTCATCGGCGCCGTTGTCGATGCCGCCTGTGCCGGTCGCCGCGCTGCCCTGCCTCGTATTACCCGACATCGCTGTCCCCGGAGTCGCGCTGCCGGTGACGAAGCCCCTGGGTTCGAGATCCAAGACGCCGCCGTAGGAGCTGCTCCCGGAATCCGCAGCCGCACTCCCGGTCCCGGTCGCGTCGACGGCAGCGCTTCCGGTGGCGATATCACCGATGGCCGGCCACTCGGGCCCGGTAGAATCCGCCGCCGCGGGCCCACCCATGAACAACGGAACCGCTGTTGCCACGGCCAACCCCACTGTGGCCCTTCGTCTTTGCACAACAAACGTCATGTTGCCGATACCCCGTCCGTCGCAGCTCCGCAAGTCTCGAGCGGTCTGTCAGGTGATGTGGTCGTAGCGGGACATGGCGAATTCGAAGGCGTCCTTCGGGACACTGTTTCCGCCGGAGAACGGCCGGTCGAGGTTGTAGATCGCCAGCACCGCCGTGCCGACGACGATGCCGAGCAGCGCGGTCATCAGCAGACTGCGCTTGGTGACCTCCACACCCGACAGCACCGCGTTACACAGCAGCAGGACCGTCCCGAACCACAAAGCCGCGTAAAGGAATACGGGCATCTGGTAACTCGCGTCCATGGCCCGGTCCTGGCGCGCCTCGGCAGCCGCGTCGAGGCTGGCCATGGCACTCGTGCGCAGATCCGCGACGTCCGGATCCGTCGAATTGATCGAGGCGACGGCATCGCGCAGACTGTCGAAGGTGTCCTGCGTGGGCTGACTCAGCCGCCGGTCCGCCTGCATGACCGGCCATTCCCGGGTGAGGACCTGATCGGTGTAATCCCGTACCAGACCTTGGATCCGGCGATGCTCCTGATCCGGCATGGAATGCGCGGTCCAATACGTATCCACCAGCGCCTTCGCCTCGGCAATGGTGTGATTGTGCGCGTTGTCGTACTCCTGCCAACAGATCACCACCACGAAGGCGACCACCGCCAGAAAGAGCGTGTTGATCAATTCCAGTACGAGGGACCCGGCCGCTTCCTCCTCGGTCGACACCCACGAATCCGGCCGCAGCCGATCTCCGATCACGAAGATGGCCACCGCGATGATCGCCGCAAGGACGGGCACGATGAATATCAACAGCATATGGCGACGCACCTCCCGAAACACACCGACCAGATCCGCACCGCTGATGCTCGTCCAGGGCGAGCATCAGCGGCGTCGATCAACTGTTATTCGGTGCAGAGACCCGGATGGATGGTGTGTCCCAACACATTCCGCGTTCGCGGGACGGAATGTCGGTGGAGGTGCTGCCACTCAGGGCATATCGATAATCTCGACCCAGTTCGGATCACGACCGAGGTCGAGATGTGTACCCGGGGTAAGCGTGCCGGTGGCCGGGTCGATCGTGTAGCGGGTGATCGCATTGGACTTCTCGCCCGCGGCTATCAGATAGCGGCCGCGCGGATCAATAGCGAACCCGCGGGGCTGTGCCTCGGTCGGCGTTGATCCGATCGGCGTCAATGCGCCGGTGGCATCGGCCACCCGAAAACCCTTGATCGTGCTGGAGGTTCGCTCGGCGACATAGAGATAGCGGCCGTCGGGCGTGATGTGCAGATCCGAGGTAGCGGGTGCGCCGCCAGCGAAATCGGGCGGCAGTACCGAATCCGAGTGCTGCAGGGTGAGCGTGCCGTGGTCGGGATCGAAGCGGTAGGTGTTGACCGTTCCGTCCAGTTCGTTGGTGGCGTAGACGTAGCGGCCGTTCGGATGAAAGAGCAAGTGCCGTGGACCCGCGCCCGGTTTCGTTGCGATCGATGCCGGTTCGTTCGGTGTCAGTCGTCCGATGCTCTCGTCGAAGCGGTACTGCAGGATGACATCACCGCCGAGTACGGCCGCGAACACATACCGGTTGGACGGATCAGCGACGATCGAATGGGCATGCGGCGGTGTCGCGATCACCTGGAGCGGCTCCGCCGAAATCCGGCCCGATGGATCTATCGCATTCACGGAGATCTTGTCCCCGGCATAGGAGGCGCCGAACAGGTAGCGTCCGGTCCGGTCCGTCGAGAGGTAGGCCATATTGTCCGGGAGTGCGACGATCGGTGTCGGCTGCAATTTCCCTGTCGCCGAATCTATTCCGAATGCCGCCACCGAATACGGTGCCGATCGCAGTGATGCGTACAGAATGCGGTGGTCGCGGCTGGTCGTCAGTGGCATTACCTTGCCCGGCACCGCAACCGTGTCCACCGAGGTGATCGCACCGGTAGCATTGTCGAGCCGGAGCACCGAAATCTCGGCGCTGTCGGCATTCGATACGTAGACGATCGTCGTGGGATCGGCCGCGGCGGGACGGTCCGCGGCGCATCCGGCGAGGGCTGCCGCCAGCAGGATTCCGGCGCTACCGAATGCGCTGCGATATCTGATGGTCATGGGGCACTTCCGATTTCGGTTCAGGCGTCGAATTCGATACGTCGGATGGTGCCCATCCCGATGAGGGCGACTACGGCGAGCAACCCGTGTGCCGATACGAACCACAGCGCGGTATTGAACGAGCCGGTCGAAGAAACCAGATAGCCGATGACGATCGGGGTGACAATGCCCGCGATATTGCCGAAGGCATTCATGGTGGAGCTCACGAAGCTGACCGCCTGCGTCGGTGCGATATCGGTGGTGATCGCCCAGCCGAGGGAACCGATGCCCTTGCCGAAGAATGCCACGGTCAGGATCGCCACGATCACCGTGGTGCTATCGCTGAAGTTGGACAGCGCGATAAGAGTGGCGAGCAACATGCCCGCGGCCGCCGGGATTTTGCGCGCCGCCGTCAGCGATCGTCCGCGACGCAATAGGGCGTCGGACACGATGCCGCCCACCAGACCGCCGATGAAGGCCGCCAATGCAGGCAGTGCGGCGACGAATCCGACGTGCACCAGCGACAGGCCGCGGCCTTTGTTCAGATAGATCGGGAACCAGGTGATGAAGAAGTAGGTCAGTGCGTTGACCGCGTACTGGAAGACATAGACGCCCCACAGCGGCCGGGTGGAGAAGACGCGCACGAGCATGCGCCGATCGAGTCGCTTGCGCTGAGTCGCGTTCTCGCCCTTGGTCGTATCGAGGTCGACCAGTGCGCCACCGGCGACGATCGTATCGAGTTCGGCCGGGGTGACGCGGCGGTGCGCGCGCGGCGGATACAGCCAGCGCCACCAGAGCACCGCCAAACTGAAGCCGAGCACGCCGAGCAATACGAATACCCAGCGCCAGCCGAATTGATTTGTGACCCAGGCCATTATTGGGGCGAACATCACGGTCGCGAAATACTGCGCCGAATTGAAAACCGCTGTCGCCCGGCCACGTTCGGCGGTCGGGAACCACATGGTCGACACCCGCGCATTGCCCGGAAATGCCGGGGATTCGAATACGCCGAGCAGCAATCGCAACCCGAATACGAGCGACAATGCGACCAGCACCGGGGTGGTGATCAGACCGACCAGGCTGGTGGCCGCGGTGACCAGCGTCCACAATGCCAGGCTCGCCGCATAGACCCGTCGTGCACCGAATCTGTCGAGCAGCATCCCGCCGGGTAATTGCGCGACGACATAGGCCCAGCTGAATGCCGAGAAGATGTAGCCGAGCTGGATGGTGGAAAATCCGAGATCCGCCCGTACTGCGCTGCCGGTGATCGATAGGCTGCTGCGATCGGCGTAATTGACGGCGGTGATGATGAACAACAGCCCGAGCACCAGATAGCGCGTGGGAATGCGACGACCCGGCCGCTGTTCGGTGGGCGCCACCACGGCGCGGGCGCCGCCATCGGCGGGCATACTCTCACGTTTCAACATCACTGTCCTCCTGTGACCGGCCGGTGTGCGCCGGATCACCCTGCAATGGGTGTGAAAGGAGGCTAAAGGGCCGAAGCGATACCCGTCGAACACCAATTCGGTATTGAGCGATACCCAAACGAGAGGGTGCTGGTCTTACACCGCACAGCCTGATCTGATGCCATTCGAGTATCGGTCGATTTCCAAACAGTGTTGGACCGGCATCGTGCGCCGGACCTAATCTCCAGAGAAATCAGAAGTTTCCGTTGCCAGGAGGATATCCGTGTCGCAGCTATCCGCCGAGGAATTGGGACCCGCGCTAGGGCGCGGATTGCTCTCGTTCCCGGTCACCCATTTCGACGCCGAACTCGACTTCGACGAGCGGGCCTATCGGGATCACATCGGCTGGCTGTCCCGATACGAGGTCGCGGGCCTGTTCGCGGCGGGCGGCACGGGCGAAGGCTTTGCGCTGACCAGCGCGGAGATCGATCGCGTGGTGCGCGCCGCGGTTGCCGAGACCGCCGGACGGGTGCCGGTGATCGCGCCCGCGACAGCGGGCACCAGGATGGCGGTGGAACAGGCACGCGCGGCCGAGGCGGCTGGCGCGGATGGAATCCTACTGATGCCTCCTTATCTTGTGGAAGCCTCGCCGGACGGCTTGGTCGAACATGTGGCCCAAGTGTGTGCGGCGACCTCGCTCGGGGTGATCTTCTACAGCCGCGCCAATGCCGCCTGCGATGACGTGACGGTCGCCCGGATGGCCGAGCGCAGCCCGAACCTCATCGGTTTCAAAGACGGCGTCGGCAATATCGAGTCGATGACGCGGATCTACGCCAGAATGGGCGACCGACTGACCTACATCGGCGGCCTGCCCACCGCGGAAACCTTCGCGCTCCCCTACACCGAAATGGGTGTGACCACCTATTCCTCGGCGATCTTCAATTTCGCCCCCGAGTTCGCCCTCGATTTCTATCGGGCGGTCCGCGCCCGTGATCGCGCCACCGTCTACACGCACCTGCGCGATTTCGTCATCCCGTACCTCGACATCCGCGACCGTCGACCCGGCTACGCGGTATCGATCATCAAGGCCGGTCTCACCGCGGGCGGCAGACCCTCCAGCCGGGTTCGCCCGCCGCTCACCGACCTCACCGAGGCCGAACTCACCGAGCTCACCACCCTCGTGAAGACGATCGCCTGACCCCAGAAGGACCCCACTATGGACTCACCCATCCTCGACCGGATCACCAGCGTCAAGATCTCCTCGGTGACCGTGCCCCTGCCCACCGGGATCAGCGATGCGAAGGTGCTGACCGGTCGACAGAAACCCATGACCGAAGTCGCCGTGCTCTTCGCCGAGATCACCACCGAAGCCGGACTCGAAGGCATCGGCATCAGCTACTCCAAACGTGCGGGCGGGCCGGGACAGTTCGCACATGCCCGCGAGATCGCGCCCGTGCTGCTCGGTGAGGACCCCAGCGATATCGCCAAGATCTGGGACAAGCTCATGTGGGCGGGTGCGTCGGTCGGTCGCAGCGGGCTGTCGGTGCAGGCGATCGCCGCCTTCGATGTCGCGCTGTGGGATCTGAAGGCCAAGCGTGCCGGGTTGCCGCTGGCGAAACTGCTGGGCGCCCACCGTGATTCGGTGCGCTGCTACAACACCTCCGGCGGGTTCCTGCACGCACCGATCGAAGAGGTCCTCGACCGTGCCACGGAATCGTTGGAACACGGTATCGGCGGCATCAAAATCAAGGTCGGGCATCCCGACCACGCAGTGGATCTCACGCGCCTCACCGCGGTGCGCGAGAAGCTCGGCGACCGGGTGCCGTTGATGGTCGACGCCAACCAGCAGTGGGACCGCCCGACCGCCCGCCGCATGTGCCGAGCATTCGAACCTTTCGGGTTGGTGTGGATCGAAGAACCCCTCGACGCCTACGACTTCGACGGCCACGCCCAACTCAGCGCCACCTTCGACACCGCGATCGCCACCGGCGAAATGCTCACCAGCGTCGCCGAACACAGCCAACTCATCACTGCCCGCGGCGCGGATATCGTGCAACCGGACGCACCGCGCGTCGGCGGCATCACCCAGTTCCTGAAGGTAATGGCCCTCGCCGACAGCCAAAACCTGCAACTGGCACCACATTTCGCGATGGAAATCCACATCCACCTCGCCGCCGCCTACCCCCGCGAGCCCTGGGTCGAACACTTCGAATGGTTCGACTCCCTCTTCAACGAACGCCTGGAAATCGCCGACGGCCGCATGCACCTGTCATCCCGCCCCGGCCTCGGCATCACCATCAGCGACCAAGCCCGCGCCTGGACAACCGCCGAACACACCATCCACTCCTGACCGCCCCGGGGCTGGTCAGATGATCACCATGCGCTGTGGCGGCATTCGCCGCGAGACCACTGCACCAGCGCATGGTGATCGCCCGTCCATTCGCCTGTTACGTCAGTTCCAGTTGTCGATCTTGACGTCGTGCGGATCGGGCGCGCCTTTTCCGGTCTCCACCAATGACTTCAGGCTCAGCAGGAAGACCGCCCACTTGGTGCTGCAGTGGTGCATGAATTCCACCGGCTCCTTCCAGCCTTCGTGCTTGAAAAGCACGACTGCGTAGTCGTCAACCTGCTCGAGGTTCCAATCCACGTGGGTGCCGACCCACTCTTCGGGGCCCTCTACGGCCTCCCAGCGCACGCGCTTGGCAGGGTCGAGCTCGAGGACCTCCATATCGAATCCGCCGGCGTCGAAACGGAATTGGAGCACGCCGCCGATGTCATTGCCTTTGCCCTTGGTGTTGGTCGCCCACCAACCGGCGAGCCCCTCGACGGTGGTCAGGGCCGTATAGACCTCGGCCGTCGACGCTTTGATCGCGACGCGGTGCAGGATATCCACCATTTTCGAATCCTCTTTCCAGTGTTGGATGTTCACTTCTGCTGATCTTTTGTGCGCTGAATCGCCTCGGCGATTCGCTTGATACGCCGGAGCCTGGCGTCCCAAGCCGCCCCGACCGTGGACAACTGCGCTACCGCGCGGGCAAGTTGCGCCTCGTCCACCCGATACCTCCGTTCCCGCCCCGCGGGCGTGGCGTGCACCAGACCGACGCGGTCGAGCACGCCCAGATGTTTCGCGATGGCCTGCCGTGTCACCGGCAGTTGCTCACTGAGGCTGGTGGCCGTGCCATCACCGGCCGCCAAAAGCAGGTCGAGCATCCGCCGCCGGGTCGGATCCCCGACCGCGGACCACAGATCGTCGTCGACGGGCGTAGTCACGGGGTCGACACCAGCCGCGCGATGTACTCGCCGAGTTGCGGAATGAACCTGTCCCAACCGGAGGCGTGGTCCTGATATGTCTCCTCCAACTTCGCAGCCTCCCAACCCATCTCGCGAAACCCGGTCTCGGTGAGCCGAATCCTGGTGCCCGCGCCCGCCGGGGTGAGCTCGAAGGTGACCAGCAGCGAGTCGGCGAGGTCGGTCGAGCCCTCCGGATAGCACCAGCGGAACGAGAACAGCCGCGGCCGCTCGACGGTCACCACGGTGATCGGAGCGACATGTTCCCGGTCGCCGAAGACCAGCTCACCGGACGCGCCGGGAGTCACCTGGAAATCGGCCGCGTCGGACCACCATTCCGAGATGTGTTCGGGACTGCTGACCACCTCGAAGACCACCTCGGGCGAGGCGTCGACGTGGATCTCGCGTTCGATGCTGCCGAACTCCATATGCTTTCTCCATTCGCAACGTTTGGTTGCACAGAACGCTAGCCCACCATCCGCAATCACGCAACCATCGGTTGCATGTTGGTCGATCAGGTCTGGGACGGCAGAAACCCTCGCACTACAATCACCCGTGGTCAGCAGAGGTTTCGGCGGTTACTCATACTTTCACCCGCGTTTGGCCTCCGGTCGGCAGTGCCCACGAAGAGGGTGCGCGGCGAGCAGGGTGGCGAGCATCCGATGCTGGGCACCGCCCGCAGATGCTGCGGATATTCGTCGAGTATCGCCAAGTCGGCGGCGAAGTGCAGCCGCAGCCGGGCCATGTAGTCGGCCCCCGTCGTTAGTGATCATCTGCGCTGCGGCGGAAGTACCATCACTCGCCCTCACCTCGGCAACTGTCGCAGGAGACAACTCTCGCCCCCGCCCAGCATCTACGGCAGTACACCGTCCCTCGGCCAGCAACTGCGGCAGTAGCACTATCCCCCGCCCCCGCGACTACGGCAGAGGCGGTATCGTCCCGCTCCGAGCTCGCTCGCTAGATCCCCTGCGGGGGAAGGGAAGTCGGGATGTGCTGATCCGCAACCTCGGTGAGGGCCTGTGCCCACCCGTCGAGGCGATCGGCGGCATCGCGCAGGTCGGCGACGATGGTGTCGAAGTTGTGCCGTAGCAAGGCAGTTTCGGGAACCGCGAGAATACGCCCCGCAGCGGCGACCACCTGTTCGTATTCGGCGACGCCACTATCGAGGCGGCCGAGCGCGAATTGCATATTCTCGGTGAGGCCAACGGCGGCAACAGATTTCGAGTGCCCCATGGCTCCGAGTGCCTGTTCCATCGCGGAGATATCGGCGGCCAGCGCGTGTAGCGCGGCCGCGCCGGAACCCGCGGTTTCGATCATGTCGGCGAGTTCGTCCTCGGGCAGTCGGTTCGAGCGGGCGATCTGCGTGCCGAGGCCGTGTAGCGCCTTTTCTGCCCGGACCAAGCGAGAAATCGGCCCGCGCGCGCAGGACCACGGCGGTGGCTGCTTGCGCGGTACGAAGGCTGCCCGCGGCAGCGGGGCGCTGCGCAATTGGAGATAGCGGCGGGCGCTCAGCGCGGTGCCGGTGACCAACGCCACCGCTCCGCCGCCGACCACCACTACCGCCCATACCGGTGCCGAAATCACCATCAGCCCAACGGTTCCCGCAGTAGTGAGACCTCCGACCGTGCCGAGTTGGAAGCTGCGGCGGCGAGCCCGGCGGCGCTTACGCAATTCCCGCTCGCGCGGATCCGCCCAGCGCCGCACCGCCACCAGCGCATGTTCGCCCACCTCGCGCAGACTGTCGGGCAGACTCCCCGGCTGTGGCGCGAGCACCGCCTGTGCGCGCACCAGCGCAGCACCGCGACGACGACCGCCCTTACCTTGTTCGCGAGGTCCCTGCGGGCTCATCGTTCTCCTCCAGGGCAGGCGTTCCGCGCGACCCGCGGTGGCCGGACAGGCAGGGCCCGAGCATGACCGACGGCCGACCCGCCAGGTACCCGTGCCATGTCTTCCACCGAACAAGTCCTCGCCGAACTGTATTTATTTCGAACTACGCGCCTACTGCTGCGCGGTCTGACCCTTGTTCATCTGCGGCTGCGGCTGCGCCGGATTCGCCTGCGCCGCACCCGGATTGATAGCGGTGGCACCGCCGGCGGGCAGCGCATCGCCACGCATCGAGGCGCGGATCTGCTCCAGCTTGCTGTGTCCGGCCATCTGGACGCTGGCCTGCTGCACCTCGAGCATCCGGCCCTGCACCGAATTGCCGGCCAGTTCGGCGGCACCCAGCGCATTCGCGTAGCGGCGCTCGATCTTCTCGCGCACGGCATCCAAACTCGGCGTGGTACCAGGCGCGGACAGCGTCGAATCCATCCGCTGCAGCGATGCCGAGACCTGCTCCTGCATCTTGGCCTGCTCCAGCTGGCTGAGCAGCTTCGTGCGCTCGGCGACCTTCTGCTGCAACAGCATCGCGTTCTGCTCGACCGCCTTCTTGGCCTGCGCGGCCGCCTGCAGCGACTGGTCGTGCAGCACCTTGAGGTCCTCGACAGCCTGTTCGGCGGTGACCAACTGCGCGGCGAATGCCTCGGCGGCGTTGGTGTACTGGATCGCCTTCTCGGTATCGCCGGCCGCAGCGGCCTGATCAGCCAGCATGACAGCCTGGCGCGTATTGGCATTGAGCTTCTCGACATCGTCGAGCTGACGGTTCAGCTTCATCTCCAGCTGACGCTGGTTGCCGATGACCGATGCGGCCTGCTGCGAGAGGGCCTGGTGCTGACGCTGAGCTTCCTCGATAGCCTGCTGAATCTGGACCTTCGGATCCGCATGCTCTTCGATCTTCGAATCGAAGAGGGCCATCAGGTATTTCCAGGCCTTGACGAACGGATTAGCCATCGATTGATCCCGCCTCCATAAGATGCGCCGCGCTTTACCGCGACTCTAGTGCGCGACCGTCACGCACCCGATATGTGCCTATCCTCCACCATGTGGCACCCGGGCCGGGCGAACCCGGCCCATCCGACGCCTAGTACAGAATCTATCCGCTTTCGGCACAGGTTCGCAGCGTCGGCCGCGGGCGCCACCTCTCGTCTATTGATCAGTTGCTTTTCACCAGGACCAGCATGTCCGCCTTGGGCGCCGGAATGACGATCCGGGTCTCCTCGGCGATCTGCGGCCGGGGTTCAGCCACCGACATCGTGGCGGTCGCGGGCTCCGGCGCGGCCTCGGCGGGCTCGGCCGCTGCGGTCCGCTCCGCCTCTGGGGCGTCGACGGTCTGGGCGGGCGCCTCGGCAGGCAGGCCGTCGGCACCGGCCATGATCGTGCTCACATCCCAGAGCACCCGCGACAGCGGCACATCCAGGGCCGCGCAGATGGCGGCGAGTAGTTCGCTGGAGGCCTCCTTGCGACCCCGCTCGACCTCCGACAGATATCCCAGGCTCACGCGCGCCGAGGTGGAGACCTCACGCAGGGTCCGGCTCTGGGCGAGACGAGCACGCCGCAGACTGTCCCCGATCGCCTCTCGCAGCAGCGTCATGTCGTTCTCCTTAGCTCCCAGTAACCGGGTCCGCGGGCGCCTACCAGCGCTGCGCACGCCGTCCTTTCTGGCACAACGTCGAGCAGGGACCGGTTGGTTCCCACAGTGGCAAACCAGATGCCGAAGCACCCAGCTAGCTGACCCTTTCGAGCGACCTGCAAGCAGTCGCTAACGGCCGCCTCCCACGATACGACGCAACTCCCGCACCGCGCTGTGCGTAGCGCCGATTCGGATCGCCCACCGGCCCCCGTCCAGTTTCAACCGCATGACCTCGGTATGCCCAGGCCCGGCCACACCCAGGAAGACTGTGCCGACGGCATGCCCACCCTGGGATTCAGGTCCGGCGACGCCGGTCAATCCGACACCCCAGTCCGCATCACAGCGCAGCCGCGCACCGACGGCCAACTCTTCGGCGGTGCTCGCGGCCACCGGACCTTCGGTCGCGAGCACTTCGTCACTGACACCGGCGAGGCTGTGTTTAAGTTCCGTCGCATAGACGATCAGCCCGCCGCGCAGCACCGCACTCGCACCCGGCACCCCTGCAATGGTCGCCGCGAGCAGCCCCGCGGTCAGCGATTCCGCGGTTGCCACGGTCTGCCCGGCGGCACCGAGCTCGCGCACCAATTCGACGACCGGCGCTCCGGCTGTCAGCGGATCGGTCATGCGCCGCGCGCCCGGCCCGAACCTCCCGCGAGCCACAGCCGCGCCGCCTGCCCCACATAGTCGAGGCCGGTAATGACCGTCAGCGCGACAGCCACATACATCAGCGCCATACCAGCGGTGGCGAATCCGCCATGCAGCGGCAACAGCAGAACCGCGATCGCGACGGACTGCACCAGCGTCTTCAACTTGCCGCCGCGTCCGGCCGGAATCACCCCGCGCCGCACCACCACCAGCCGCAGCAGCGTGATCCCGATCTCACGACCGCAGATGACCAGGGTGATCCACCAGGCCAGATCGCCCAGCATGGAAAGTCCGATCACCGCCGAACCGATCAGCGCCTTATCCGCGATCGGATCGGCGAGTTTGCCGAAATCGGTGACCAGACCATATTTGCGTGCCAATTGCCCATCGAAGCGATCGGTGATCGCGGCGATGCCGAACAAAGCGGCGGCAGCGATCCGCCAGCCAGTCTGGTGGCCGCCGCCCACGAACAGCGCGAGCACGAACAGCGGAACCAACGCGATGCGCAGCATGGTCAGCACATTCGCGATATTCATCAGCGGTACGACCGGATCCGCCTGGGCGTGCGCGAATCCGGCACGGGGCGCGGGTTCGACCCAGCGTCGATCTATCTCTTCGGGCTGCACGCTCACGCCTCCGCCTCGCTGGCGCTCGGCTCCGGCGCGTGCGTGCACGGCTGCGACATGGTTCGCTCGCTACGCTCCCGCACGGCCCCCGCCCCACTGGCGCTCAGCTCCCGCGCGCAGGCCACAAAACCCACCGCCACGAGGCTCGGACGCATGCCGACGCGATGCGGTGAGCGGAGCGGGTGGATGTGCGGCACACGTTCAGAGTATCGGTAACCGGGCCGACTACTGTGCACCCCATGACCTCTCGGGGACCACTTGGTGGTTCGACTAGCGACGCGCATCCGGGCGCGGCACCTGCCGCGAACAAATCTGTCCCTGTCGTGCGACGCGCCCGAACCTCCGATGTGCCCCAGATCAAGGCCCTCGTCGATGAATACGCCGGTCGGATTCTGCTGGAGAAGAACCTGGTCACGCTCTACGAGGCGGTGCAGGAATTCTGGGTGGCCGAACTCGACGGCCGGGTGGTCGGCTGCGGTGCGCTGCATGTGCTGTGGGCCGACCTCGGCGAGGTGCGCACGGTCGCGGTGCATCCCGATGTCAAGGGGCACGGTGTCGGGCGGCTCATCGTGGAGCGGCTGGTCACAGTGGCCAGGGAACTCGAACTGGGACGGCTGTTCGTACTCACTTTCGAGGTGGACTTCTTCGGCAGGCACGGGTTCGTGGAAATCGACGGGACACCGGTGACCGCCGAGGTGTACGCGGAGATGTGCCGGACCTTCGATCCCGGCGTCGCCGAATTCCTCGACCTCAGCTATGTGAAACCGAACACCCTCGGCAATACTCGAATGCTGCTGAACCTCTGACCAGAACGGATCGATCGTGCCCATCTTCGCCGTGCATTACACCTATTCCGACGCCACCGTCGAGGCGCGCGACACCTTCCGCCCGGAACATCGGGCCTGGCTCAACGGTCTGATCGATGCGGGTTCGCTGCTGACCAGCGGTCCCTACCCGGACGGATCCGGCGCCCTGCTGCTGTTCCAGGTGGCGGACGAGGCGAGCATCGAGGATCTGCTGCCACAGGATCCGTTCGCCCGCGAAAACCTCATCGACGACGTGCGCGCGGTCGAGTGGCTGCCCGTGATGGGCACATTCGCTTCCTGACCGATCGGGCTGACCGCCGCGTGTCCCCGCTCAACCCTCGGCGGTCAGCAAACTTACGGCGACACGCCGCGCCAGGTGCGGGCGAATCCGAGCCCGCCGACGCAGACTCCCCCGTATGCGCATATCCGTCGCGATTTTCGCGTCGATGTCGGTCGCAGGCCTCGCACTCACTACCTGCTCGACGGCCACCGATTTCGACAAAACGGCAAACTTGGCTGCCGGGGATCGTCCCTTGCTACGACCAGGTGTGGTCGACGAGTCGATATACCGCGCCGCCGATGGCTACTACTTTCGAACAGCGGACGGCGGCATCGCCTGCGGCTTCCTCGATGAGCCGTTCGGACAGCCGAAACGACCGGTTGGTTGCCAGGGCACGACCCAACCCACCCCACCGACAATGCAAGCCTGCTGGGGCAGCGACCCGAGCGCGGCCGCCCTCGCGGTCGGCGAGAGCGCCGGATATCTCTGTGTGAACCGGGGCTTCTTCGTCGGAACCACATCCGGCGCGGATGCCGACGGGCCGGTGCTGCCGGTCGGGTCGAGCCTGAGCATGTACGGCTTCACCTGCCGGGCCCAGCCCGTCGGGGTGACCTGCCGCAATGACGCGACCGGCCGCGGCTTCGAGATCGCGCCCGAATACAACCGAGTGTTCTAATCGCCGATCCGGCTCTCGACCGACCGGGCCGCACCACGGGTTTTGATCAGGCTCGCCACGGTCGCGATGAGCAGAATCCCGATGATCACGCTCAGCGAGACGGGCGTGGAAATATCCGGTACCTCGACGTGCCGACCACCGTTGACGAAAGACAGGGTGTTCTCGTGCAATGCGTGCAGCACCAGTTTGACGCCGATGAACGCGAGAATCGCCGAAAGGCCATAGGACAGGTAGACCAGGCGATCCAGCAGGCCGCCGATGAGGAAGTACAGCTGCCGTAAACCCATGAGCGCGAAGGCGTTCGCGGTGAACACGATGTAGGGCTGCTCGGTCAGACCGTAGATGGCGGGGATGGAGTCCAGCGCGAACAGCAGATCCGCGAAGCCGATTGCCAATAGCGCCAACAGTAATGGGGTGACTGCGCGCCGACCGCCGATCCGGGTCAGCAGTTTGTCGCCGTCGTATTCATCGGTGGTCGGAAGCACTCGTTTGGCCAGCGCTACGATCCGGCTGTCGCGCTTCTCCTCCTGCTCTACCTCGTGTCCGCTCTCGCGCAATAGTTTCACGGCCGTATAAACCAGGAACAGACCGAACAGATAGAACACCCAACTGAACGCACTGATCGCGGCCGCGCCGACGGCAATGAACACCCCGCGCATGACCAGCGCCAGCACAATGCCGATCAGCAGGACCTTCTGCTGGTAGATCCGCGGCACCGCGAAGCTCGACATGATGATGACGAAGATGAACAGGTTGTCCACCGACAGGGCCTTCTCGGTGACGAAGCCCGCGTAGTACTCGCCCGCGAAGGTCGCGTCCCACTTCCAGGCGACGAAACCACCGAATACCAGGGCCAAGCCGATGTAGATCGTCGACCAGATGCCGGATTCCTTGAAACTCGGATCGTGTGGTGTGCGGACGTGGGCGAAGAAGTCGAAGACGAACAGACCCAGGATCATCGCGATCGTCAGGGTCCACTCGAGTGCGGTTACGTGCATGCGGGCTCCGGGGCGGCTGGGCGTCTCATGACAGCAATCATGCCCGATTTGTCCGATCTGTCGAGCTAGCGGGGGAGTTGCTAACCATAATTTCACATGCGGGTCCGCCGACCGTCGTGTCACCCTCACGAGCATGACCGACGACTACCTCATCCTGAACAAGGCGAAATGGGACGAGCGCGCGCCGGCGCATGCCGCATCGCGTGACTACGCTGTGTCACGGTTCGTCGCCGATCCGGAGTTCCTCAGGATGCTGTGGGCCATGGACGAAACCCGCACCGACCGACCGACTGTCGGCTATCCCTACTTCGAAATGCCCGAGCCCTCCGTGTTTTCGTCTGGAACGACTTATGTCGAGACCGATACGGAATTCACACAGATCGTGACGCACGAGTGGAACCACGGACTCGGCGACGTGGTGACCGCACTTCTCGATCACGGCATGACGATCACCGGACTGGTGGAGCACCGCAGCGTTCCCTGGGAGGCATTGCCCGGACAGATGACGCGCGAGGCGAATGGCGAGTGGCGACTCAGCGAGCATCCGAACGCCTTCCGCTGACTTACACGCTGCAGGCACGCCGACAACTCGCCGGTAGGGAATAAATGGGTTCCTCATCGCGGCTTCCGGTGTTAGCGTTATCCGCATCGCTGGCGACTGCTTGCAGGTCGCTCGAAAGAACCAGTAATCGATCGGTTATCGGAACCACGAAAGGCAAAGGCAATGACCAGCACCCAGGACCAGGGACTACGCTCCCTCGCCGGTGCCTGGCAATTGCGTTCCGGCACCCGACGGCCGATGTCGCAGCTGTGCCTGACCTGGCCGTTGATGTCGCAGCCGCGACAGGCGAGTATCCGGAGCCGCCCCTGAGGTCTCGATTCGAGAAGGCCTGAACAGGGGCCGCTCCAGGCGGAATACTCGCCACGGAGCGGTCCTTTTTCTTGTCCAGCGGATGTAGCTCAACTGGAAGAGCAACGACCTCCAAAGTCGTGGGCTGGGGTTCGAATCCCTCCATCCGTGCTCATAACTTCATAGTGAATGCACAGCAGTAGGTATTTCGTAATGCGAGATTTGAATAACCCTGCTGCATACCGGTTTCGAGCCCGTGTAGCTCAATGAGAGAGCCGACCCTTTCGAGCGACCCGCAAGCAGTCGCCAGCGGTGTCCTCCCACGGCGCAGGTCGGTGGTTCGATCCCACCCACGGGTACCAAAACCATTCCCTCGTAGCCCAATTGGCAGAGGCACCGGACTTAGAATCCGGTTGATGCGAGTTCGAATCTCGCCGAGGGAACCAGTCCGCGCGGTTTGCGTGGATCAGCGCTCGTAGCTCAACGGACGGAGCACCTTTTTACGAAGCAGGCGGATGAAGGTTCGAATCCTTCCGAGCGCGCCGATGGAGTGTGGTGTAAACGGCAGCATGATGGGCTCTGAACCCGTCGATTCAGGTTCGAATCCTGGCACTCCAGCTTAGCCTCGATCCATGGACTCGGGTTTCGGGCTGGTCTGCGCGCCGGAGGCGCGCAGACCAGCCGGTTTCGGGTATGAGGTAGCCGCTGGTCTGCCCAGCATTTCCACGTGGATCTCGGCTCGGGCCGGTTCTGGCCGGGTGGTCAGGTGGTGACGGGTTGTGGCGGTGTGTAGCCGATCGTGTTGTGCCACAACATGAGCCATGGCTCGACCCAGGGCCAGTGGGTGGGCAGATGCAGGATCGGCCGACGTTGCGGGCGGGCCAGTCGGGCGGGGATGTTGACGATTTTGCGGCGCAAGGTAGCTGCGCGGGCGCGGCGGTGGTTGCCGCCGGCGAGGGTTCCGGCAGCGCGCAGCAGGTTATGGGCGATCCCAGCGCAGATCACCCAGGCGGAGTTGGCACCGAATTTCCCGGACGGCATATGGGCCAGGGGACCGTCGATGAGGTCGGCGAAAACGGTCTCGATGACGGCGTGTTTGCGGTGGGTGATGTCGGCATCGGCAACCGGCTCTTGCGAGTTGGTCAGGAAGGGGTGGTGACGCCAGGCAGGGAACAACGCATCAGGGTATCGGGCGTCTTTCACCCGCCGCACGATCAGCCGGGCGGTGACGCGGTCTTTGGTGGAAACGAAAGCGGTGTAAGAGGTTTCGGCGACCTCGGCGTCGGAGATCCACTCGCCTGTGTCGGGATCGCGGACCGCACCGGGATAGCGCACCGGGGTCCACGCGTCATCGGGAATCGAGGCGATCGCTTTCTTCACGGCCGCGTTCTTGGTCAGCACCAGCGAGAACAGTGCCCCGGCCCGCAGCGCTGCGCGCACGACCCTGCGGTTGCCATAGGCCGAATCCCCGCGCACCACGATGGTGCCGGTGGCCCCGGCGGCGCGGGCGGCGCTGATCGCTTCTGTGACCATCGACCCGGCTCCTTTGCCGGAGCCGGTTTTCCCGGCGCGTAACCGCATCCCGGCAACAACCGGGGCGGCGAGGTCGGTGCTGATTGTGGCCGCCAGGGGTGAAAGCCCTTTGCGGAGAACCTGTTTCCCGGCGATCTTGGTATGCCCGTAGGACGCGCCTTGCTTCTGCTTGCCATAGACCGGGCGCAGCAGCGAATCGATATCGACGAAACACCGTGTCTCCGCGCCGGGCAGCAGATCGGTACGGGCGGCCAGCGCGGACAGGTGCTCGCGCATCACCGACTCCAACTGCTTGGCATGACCAAAGCTGAACTCGCGCAACAGAGTTCCCACCGTCGAGGGCGCATACACACCACCGAACAGGTGCCCCATCCCGCCGCTGCGCAGCAGGTCAATGTCATCGATGCTGTCCGCACCCGCGCACATCCCGGCGATCAGCGTGGCCAGTTTCGGGGCCGGGTTGGCCGACCCGGAAGTGATCCGCGGCGAAGCTATGGCGACCTTGTCAGCCAACATGCTGGTCAGGCCCGTTTGCTCGGCCAACGTCATCACCGGGACCAGCCCAGCCACCGAGACGAGATTGTGGTCATCGAACACTGCCGAGCCCTCGGCGAACGTGTGAAACAATCGCACTGAAAGTGTCTTTCCGATCTTGCAACGATTGATGCGTGAGAACACCAATCATCGCAGCTCGGAAGGCACTTTCCCTATTCCGGGGACGGCCCACCACTGATTACGTCCACGGATCGAGGCTTAGTTCTCGGCGCTCGCGCTCAGAACGATGGAGTGTGGTGTAACGCAGCATGACGGACTTTGACTCCGCCGGTTCAGGTTCGAATCCTGGCACTCCAGCGCACACCGACCGAGGCTCATGCAGGTTCGCCCCGGGGCTCTCATAAGGCCCTGCCGCGTGGTTCGACTCCACGATGAGCTACCAAGTCACACTCGTATGGCCCCATTCTCGCGAAGCCGACCCGCGTTCGCGGGTGGTTTGCCGTACCCGTGCCTGATCGGTGTAAAGATACCCTTCGGACCAGATATAGCGGGTGCCACCCCAGCGCGCCGCGGCGGCCACATCCGGAAAGAATCCGCACCCTTCGGAATTCGCGCTCGTATTGCACAACACCGGTACGCCGCTGATGGCCTCGTACGCCGAAAGGATCCGGGCGGTCGGGCTCTTTGCCGCGGCATCGATCGTCTGCACCCGCGCGGTACCGTCCAACTGCACGGCTCGAATGCGGTCGGCCCACTCCGGACGGATGCGGTGTTCGAAGGTCAGGTACGGATCGTTGCCGCCGGGCCCGAACACCTCCGCAGCCCGTTGCGCCAGGCACACTGCCGCCACTGACCGGTCGGCGGCTCGGCGCTTGATGCCGTTGAGCCGGTCCCGCATTGCCGAATCCGTTGCGGGAGCGAGAATGCTGCGGTTGCCGAGGGCGCGCGGTCCGAGCTCCGCGCGACCCGAAAGCACCACTACCGGCTCACCTTTCCGGTGCAGTAGGTCCGCCACTCCCCGCTCGTCACAGGGCTGTCTGCGCCAGTTGTCCGGCACCCCGCATACCCTGACTCGTGGACCGGAGTACACACCCCACCGCAGTGCCGTACTTCGCCCCTTCCGAAACATCTCGCAGCACGCGGCACCGATGGCCGCGCCCGAGTCGTCGGGAAACGGCGGAATCCAGACCTCCTCGAAAATCCCGCGCAGCTGCGAGTTCCACTTGATATCGAGGGCGCTTTCCCCGGTCACCACGAGCCTCGATGGCAATGAAGGATCCTGGCGCACAAGCGAACTCAACGACAACCGCTGCGTCTGCTCCTGGCATGTGGCGACCGAACGGACCCTTCGTGCCGCCGCCACGACATGGTAGAGCCGCGCGCGAGCTCCACCGTCGCCGACCAAGACGAGCGCATCCTCCCCGCGTGCCGCGAACGGACTCGTGCAATAGCCACCCATGATGTGCTGGTCCACGTGGTGATAGCTGACGTACTCTTCCGCGGCGGAACCGAATCCGTGACCGCGAAAGCGGTGCCGTGCCAGCGGTATGGTGCATCCGGGCCGATCCTGATACGGCGCGATCGCGAGTTCGACGGGACGGCCGCCGACCAATGTCGCAATGCGTGCGGTCTCGGTCGAATCCATCTCCGGCGCAGAACCATCCACCACGAATCGGTCGATATCGGTGGGCGCCAATCCCTCCGACCGCAATATATCGGCGACCTGGTCGAGATCGCCGAGCGTGCGGTGGCGCCTGCTGTTATCCAGCTTCTCCAGCTCGATGCCGAACACCAGCCGGTCGTCCTCGATAACCGCGACCCCACCATCGTGCGACACTCTGATTCCGCAGATCACCACGCGGCACCACTGTACCGACACCACAGCCACCCACCGGCGGTGAGAATATTTGCCGCCGAAGCGTTTTCACTCCTCTGGGTGGTCCGGGTCCGCGTCGCCGCCGCCGCGGATCGTCCACAGCAGCCCGTCGAGTTCATCGGGCTTGATGAGCACATCGCGCGCCTTCGATCCCTCGCTGGGACCGACGACACCGCGGGTTTCCATCAGATCCATCAGGCGGCCGGCCTTGGCGAAGCCGACGCGCAGCTTGCGCTGGAGCATGGAGGTCGAGCCGAATTGTGAAGTGACGACCAGTTCCACGGCCTGCAGGAAGACATCCAGATCGTCGCCGATATCGGGGTCGACATCCTTCTTCTCACCCGCTTTGGCAGCGGTGACGCCCTCCTGGTATTCCGGTTCGGCCTGGTTCTTGGCGAAGTCGACGACCGCGTGGATCTCCTCATCGGAGATGAACGCACCCTGCAGTCGGGTCGGCTTGTTCGCGCCCATCGGCAGGAACAGTCCGTCACCCATACCGATCAGCTTCTCCGCGCCCGGCTGATCCAGAATGACCCGCGAATCGGTCAATGACGAAGTGGCGAAGGCCAATCGGGACGGAACATTGGTCTTGATCAGGCCGGTAACCACATCCACGGAGGGACGCTGCGTCGCGAGCACCAGGTGAATGCCCGCGGCGCGAGCCTTCTGGGTGATGCGCACGATCGCGTCCTCGACATCGCGCGGCGCGGTCATCATGAGATCGGCGAGCTCGTCGACAATGGCGAGAATGTACGGATACGGCCGGTAGACCCGTTCGCTGCCCAGCGGCGCGGTGATCGCACCCGACTTGACCTTCTTGTTGAAGTCGTCGATGTGGCGCACCTTATTGGCCTGCATGTCCTGGTAGCGCTGCTCCATCTCCTCCACCAGCCAAGCCAGCGCGGCCGCGGCCTTCTTCGGCTGGGTGATGATGGGGGTGATGAGGTGCGGAATGCCCTCGTATGGAGTGAGTTCCACCATCTTCGGGTCGATGAGGATCATCCGGACCTCGTCCGGAGTCGAACGCGCAAGCAGCGATACCAGCATCGAGTTCACGAAGCTCGACTTACCGGAACCGGTCGAACCCGCGACCAGCAGATGCGGCATTTTCGCCAGATTCGCCGAGACGAAATCGCCCTCGATATTCTTGCCGAGACCGATCACCAACGGGTGGTGGTCATTTCGAGTCGAGGGCGCCTTGAGCACATCGGCCAGGCGCACCAATTCGCGATCGGCGTTGGGCACCTCGATACCGACGGCGGACTTACCCGGAATCGGGGCAAGCAGCCGAACATTCTCGGTGGCGACGGCATAGGCGATATTGCGGGCCAGCGCGGTGATCTTCTCGACCTTCACACCCGGACCGAGTTCCACCTCATAGCGGGTGACCGTCGGGCCGCGCACGAATCCGGTAACCGCCGCGTCGATCTTGAACTGCACCAGCACCTCGGTGATCGCCTCGATCATCGATTCATTGGCGGCACTGCGCTTCTTGGGCGGTTCGCCGTCGGTCAGCAGCGTCAGCGGCGGGAGGGTGTAATCACCCTCGATCTCGCGGTCGGTAATGAACTCCAGCTGCTTAGGCGGCGGTGGGGTCTGGTCCTCGACCTTGATCGGGGGGCGTTTCTTCGGCTTGGGCTTCTCCTCGGGTGCTGCCTCGGTCGCAATCGGTTTAGCATCGCGTAGGGGTGGTTCGCCGATGAGCTCGGTGACCGCATCGGAACCGCCGAATTCGTCGGGCGGGTAGTTCTCCTCGGGGGTGCGACCACGTCGCTTCGACTTGGTACTGCGATGCAGTGGGAATCCGTCGGCATCGTAATTGGTCGGATCGAAATCGGATTCGCCATCGTAGTCACCGTATTCGTCACCACCGCTGCCGGTGCCGAAGTATTCGCGCAACCGCTGCGGCACCTCGCGTACGGTGGTTCCGGTTACCAGCAGCACACCGAAAACGATGGCCAGCAACAGAATCGGCACCGAAAGCCAGCCGGTGAGCCCGTCGGTGAGCGGCCCGCCGACCACGAAACCGACGAAACCCGCTGCGCGCGAACGCCCGTGTGCATCTGTCGGCGACCCGGCCGCGACATGCCACAGACCCAGGGCCGGCAAGCCGATCAGCAATCCGCCGAGTACCAGCCGCGGCCGGATCTCCGGACGTGCCTCGGTCCGCATCAGGACAATCGCGATTCCGGTTGCCACGAACGGTAGTCCGGCCGAAGCCGATCCGGAGACCGCGCGAATCGCCTCCTCCACCCAATGCCCGATCGGACCACCCGCCGAGAGCCATACGGCGGCAGCGATCACCGCGCTGAGGGCGATGAGGGCCAGTGCGATGCCGTCGCGGCGATGGCCGTGTTCGATTTCGCCCGCCCGACTCACGGCCCTGGTGGTGGCGCCGAGACCGCGCGCGAGCATATTCCAGCCGCTGCTGATCCCACGACTGATCACCGCGAGCGGTGCGGTATTCGACTTGCGACGGACCGGGCGGCGCACCGGTGTGGTGCGGCCGCGCGGTGCGGGCGAGCGGCGCTGAGCGGTGGTGCGAGCCTGGCCCGAACGAGACGCCGCCGTGGTCCTCCCCCGGGCCGATCCCGCCCGCGCACGAGTGGTCGTGGAGCTGCGGGACTTACCTGCCATGGACCCAGGCTAGCCGCAAACGCCCCATCCAGACCATCAACCACACAGGTAACTGTCCCGCCTCCCCGAACCTTTTGCCGGTCGTGAGTACCTCGGCACTCTCGTACCGGACCGCATGTGAAGTGCTAGGCGGCTTTTGGACGTGCCCGACGAGTTACCCATGTCCGCACGAGATCAGTCGTCGCGAATCAGCCATCCTGTTTGGCGTGTCGACCGAGCAACCGCACCCACGAACAGGGTTACACTGACCGATCCAGCTCCAGGACAGCGCGCACATCGGCGGAATCACCTTCGGTTTCGATCCGGACCTCATCTCGACCGAAGGCGTGCAGCAGCAGTTCGGAGGGCTTGCCGGTCAGCGTCACCTGCGCCGTTCCGGACTTCGTATGCACCACGGCCCGCCTGCCCTCTGGGGTGGCCAGTTCGACGGTGACCTGTGCTTTGCGGTAGGCCATCCGCCCCATGCGCCGCAGCCCCGACCACAGCTTGTCCTCATCCGCGGCGGGCAGATCACGCGGCTCCCAGCCGGGTGCGCCGCGACGCACATCCTCGTGATGGACGAACATTTCGGTCAGATTGACGACGGCATCGAGCGGTTTGAGCGGAGACCACCACGGCGGGCCGGAGCGCACATCCGCCAGCAGTTCCGTAAAGGGTCGCCGCGCCGCCTTGGCCTGCACCGACTCCAGATATCCGGCGAACGGTTTCAGCATGATGCCGGGGGACGCGTCCGGGCGGCGTTCCCGAACTACCAAGTGCGCGGCCAGATCTCGCACCGTCCAGGCGCCGCACAGCGTGGGCGCGTCCGGCCCCGCCGCGGACATCGTGTCCACCAGTGCCCGACGTTCCCGTTGCGCCATGCTCATCTGCCGAACATATCGGATGCGATGTCGGCGCGGCAGTCCCCAATCCGATAGGTGCACCAGGGGGCCGGGAGGGCGGCGCGCCGACCTCGACCACTCCGCCGAATCCGACCGAGCCGACCGCCGAAGAGCTCAAATCCGCCGAGCTGGACTCGGCGGCATGCCAGCAGGAGTGCCGTGCCACGCGAAAACCGCCGGATAGCAACAGCTTCCGGCGGCTTCGGGTAGGTGTCAGACGCCGATGACCGTCGGCACGATCATCGGACGGCGGCGGTAGGTCTCGGCCACCCAGCGGCCGACCACCCGCCGCACACTCTGTGCGATGCGGTGGGTTTCGGTAACGCCCTCACCGGCCAGCCGCAGCAGTTCGATCTCGACGAGTTCGGCGGCATCAACTAGTGCGGTCGGATCGTCGGAGAATCCGCGCCCACTCACCTCGGGCGTGCTCACCGCTTTACCCGTGGTCGAGTCGACCGCGAGGGTGATCGAGATGAACCCACCCTCACCGAGAACCAGGCGATCCGAGAGCGTCGATTCACCGACATCGCCGACCGAAAGTCCGTCGACGTAGACGTGTCCGACCGGCACGCGCCCGACGATCGAGGCGATCCCGTCGACCAGGTCCACCACGACGCCGTCCTCGGCGAGCACCACCCGTTCCTCGGCCACACCGGTCGCCACGGCCAGCGCGGCATTGGCGCGCAGATGCCGCCATTCGCCGTGCACCGGCATGGCGTTGGTGGGCCGCACCGCGTTGTACAGGTAGAGCAATTCACCAGCGGACGCGTGCCCGGAAACGTGCACCTTCGCGTTCTGCTGGGTGATGACCGTGGCGCCGAGTCGCGACAGACCGTTGACCACCGCGAATACCGAATTCTCGTTGCCCGGGATCAGCGAGGAGGCCAGCACCACCAGATCGTCGGCGCGAATATTGATCTGGCGGTGTTCACCGCGCGCCATCCGCGACAGCGCCGAAAGTGGTTCGCCCTGCGAGCCGGTCGAGATGAGGACCAGCCGATCGCCCGGCAGGGTGGCAGCGACATCGAGATCGACGACCACACCGTCGGGCACTGTCAGATAGCCCAATTCCTGCGCGATCTCCATATTGCGCACCATCGAGCGACCGACGAAACACACTCGGCGCCCGTACTTCTGCGCGACATCGACAACCTGCTGAATGCGATGCACATGGCTGGCGAACGACGCGACGATCACCCGATGCCTGGCCTTGCCGATCACCGTATCCAGTACGCCGCCGATTTCACGTTCCGGCGTGACGAAACCCGGCACCTCGGCATTGGTGGAGTCCACCAGGAACAGATCGACGCCCTCGTCACCGAGGCGGGAGAATCCGGCCAGGTCGGTGAGGCGACCGTCCAGGGGCAGCTGATCGAGTTTGATGTCGCCGGTGTGCAGCACGACGCCGGCGGGCGTGCGGATGGCAACGGCAACGGCGTCGGGAATCGAGTGGTTGACCGCGAAGTACTCGCAGCCGAACGGGCCGTGCGTGGTGTGCTGGCCCTCGATCACCTCGACGAGCTTGGGACGCTGCCGGTGCTCGCGGCATTTCGCGGCCACCAGGGCGAGAGTGAATTTCGAACCGATGACCGGGATATCGGCGCGCAGGCGCAGCAGGAACGGCACCGCGCCGATGTGATCCTCGTGGCCGTGGGTGAGCACGATGGCTTCGACATCGTCCATCCGGTCCTCGATGGGCCGGAAATCGGGCAGGATCAGGTCGACGCCGGGCTGCTGATCCTCCGGGAACAGCACGCCGCAGTCGACGATGAGCAGTTTGCCGCCGTATTCGAAAACGGTCATATTGCGACCGATTTCGCCGATGCCACCGAGGGCGAAGACGCGCAGACCGTTCTTGGGCAGCTTCGGCGGGGTACCCAGGCGGTCGGCTGCTGCCCGCTCGACGGGGGCTGGCGCAGGTTGCTCACCGCGTCCGCGTCCGCGCGGCTGACGGCCGCGCGCGGGTCTGCGGGGCTGCTCCGCCGGGGCCTTCGGCGCGGCCTCTTTCGCGGCGCTCTGCTGCGGCGCGGTCCGTCTGGGCGCGGTGTCGGACTGCGATAGGTCGCCGACATCGGATTGCGCTGCCTGCTCG
This sequence comes from Nocardia sp. NPDC049737, assembly GCF_040674755.1. Lineage (NCBI taxonomy): Bacteria > Bacillati > Actinomycetota > Actinomycetes > Mycobacteriales > Nocardiaceae > Nocardia > Nocardia sp. NPDC049737. The sequence goes on from NZ_JBFANH010000004.1 coordinate 73,126, forward strand.
GACCGTTCGATGCTGGCGGGTGGACGCTGCGCGGGGGGTTCGGGTGCGCCCGCGGGACGGCTCGCGGTCCGGCGGGGGCGGCGGCCTGCGGCTTCAGTCATGACTGCACCTCACTACTGGTCGGTTCGATCATGTCTGACAATGTGGTGATTCTGATTCGCTCACTCCTCATGAAAGCACCCCTGCCAGCCGGAGGTCGGCGGCGAGGACATCGAGTTGTTCATTGGTCGGCATCAATTGCGGCAGGCGCGGTTCACCGGCATCCACACCGAGCAGACGCAGCCCGCCCTTGCTCATCGCGACGCCGCCCAGTCGCGACATCGCGGCATTCAACGGCAGCAGGCCCGCATTGATCTCGCGGGCGCGCACCACGTCACCGGCGGTATAGGCGTCGAGCAGGGCACGCAGCCGCTCGGGCACGAGATGTCCGATGACACTGATGAATCCGGTCGCGCCGACCGACAGCCACGGCAGGTTCAGCGCATCGTCACCGGAGTAGAAATCCAGATCGGTATTCGCGATGAGATCCGCACCCGCGTTCAGATCGCCCTTGGCATCCTTGACCGCGACGATGCGCGGATGTTCGGCAAGTCTGCGAATGGTGTCGCTGGCAATGGGAACCACCGAGCGCGGCGGAATGTCGTAGAGGGTCACCGGCAGGTCGGTGGCGTCCGCGACGGCGGTGAAATGCGCGATCAGGCCATCCTGGGTGGGCCGGGAGTAGTACGGCGTCACCACGAGCAGGCCGTGCGCGCCCGCACGCTGGGCATTGCGGGCGAGTTCGATCGAATGCGCGGTGTCATAGGTGCCCGCGCCCGCGATCACGGTGGCACGTGCGCCGACGGCATCGACAACGGCGCGCAGCAGATCCGCCTTCTCCGATTCAGTGGTGGTCGGCGATTCCCCGGTGGTACCGGAAATCGCCAGCAAATCGACGCCGCGGTCGACCAGGCGGGCGGCGAGCGCGACCCCGGCGTCGACATTGAGCTTGCCGTCGGCACCGAAGGGGGTCACCATCGCGACACCTACCGTGCCGGACGCACGCAGCTGTGTTGGATTTGCGGTGCTCGCCGGCCCTACGTGGTTACGCATGCTGCCGCCTCCAGGCCTGAGGCTCACACCGCGGTGTAGGCGTCGATTCACCGTTCGTCATGGTCAGAAAGGCTACCCGCTCCCGGGAACAGCCTCGACACCCTCATCGCCGAACGGGCTGCCACGGCCAGTGATTCACCTCCCAGTATCCGGCCATGATGTCAAATCCGTCCTTGAATGACGCCATGAATGGCGTCACACTGATGTCATGGATTTGAATAAATACACCGCCCGGCTACGCGAGGACCTGATCGCAGCCGCCGCACTCGGTGACGAAAAGACCCAGGCCACCGCCGCCGCTCTGGCGGCCGCAACCGAGAGTTCGGCGCGATTGGCGCTGCTCGCGGCGTTATCGGACCTCGCCGCGGAGGTCAGCACAGAGCTCGGCGACCGAACAGTTCACGTCTCGGTGAATGGCACCGACGCCACCGTGGACGTCCGCAAGAATCCGGCGACGGAAAGCGAGCATCCGACGATCGAGGAGATGACCGGCGATATCAGCCGAGTCACGCTCCGGATGGTCGAGCAATTGAAGGCCAAGGCGGAGGAAGCCGCCGCCGCCAGCGGAGTCTCGTTGAACTCCTGGCTCTCGAATGCCGTCAGCGGCGCAGTGCGCGATCAGATGCGCGGGTACGGAGGCCCCAAGCGCGACGTTTGAAGGGACGCGACCCGGCGCCGCGACGAGCACACATCCGGAAGGTTGCGAGAAGTTCACAGTAGCGGCGCGAGATCGCCGCGGTCGCCGATGACTACCTCGTCCAATTCGAGCCAGTCCGCCATCTCGCGGAGGGCACCCGTCAGTGCCGCAGCGGTTTCCGGTGTACGGTGCCCCGGCTCGGCGAACGCACCGGGCACCAGCAGCCGTCCGGACGCGCGTTCGGCGCGCAGGTCGACGCGTCCCACGAGTTCTCCGTCCAGGAGGAACGGGAATACGTAGTACCCGTGCACCCGTTTGGGTTCCGGCGTGTAGATCTCGATCCGGTAGTGGAAGTCGAAGATCCGCTCGGTGCGTGTTCGGAAGAAGATGAGCGGATCGAACGGGCAGAGCAAGGCCGCACCCTCGATCCGGCGCGGGGTCGAGGCACCGGCGCGCAGGTAGGCGGGTTTACCCCAGCCCGACACCTCGACCGGTTCCAGTTCCCCGGCATCGACCAACTCCGCGATGGCCGGTTCGGTTTGGGAGCGGTGCAGGCGGTAGTAGTCGCGTAGGTCGGTCTCGGTCGCGACGCCGAGGGCGGTGCCCGCGCGCCGCACCAATTCCCGCACCGCCTCGGTCTCGGATACGTTGCGCGCCAAGATCTCCGGCGGGATCACTCGCTCGGCCAGGTCGTAATGACGGGTGAACCCGACTCGCTTGTCGACCGACAGCGCACCCGCCGCGAAGAGCGCCTCGCAGACCATCTTGGTATCGCTGAGATTCCACCACGACCCCTTCGGGCGCGGCTTGTCCAGCTCGAGGTGGCGTTCCACCTCACCGGCGGTAGCGGCGCCGACCTCGGTGATGACGTCGAGAATGTCCTTGCCGAGGGTAGGGTTGCGTTCGATCGCCCGGCGCATGCCGTTCCAGCGCCCGTGTTCGTATTTCCGCATCCGCCAGCGCATGAGCGGCCAGTCCTCGACCGGGATCAGCGCGGCCTCGTGCGCCCAGTATTCGACCAGTCGCCGCGGGCGTCGCACACCGTTGCTCCAGACGGCTTCGTCCAGCACGGTCCGGTCGTAACCGCCGATCCGGCTGAAGACCGGCGCGTAGTGCGCGCGCACCACCGCCGATACCGAATCCAGCTGCAGTAATTGGGTTCTGCCGAGCACGTCCAGGATCGTCCGCCGGGTCGGCGCGGCCGGTTTGCGCCGCCCGAAACCCTGCGCGGCCAGCGCCGTCCGACGCGCCGCGACCGCACTCATCGTCCGCATGATCACGACAATGCCATGGGGGTACGACAGATTCGGAGAGTCATCTGCCTGCCGGAGCGGGCGTGCACTTTGCTGACTTGCGCGCCACGGCCCGACAGGTTACGTCGAGACCGAGACCTCGCCCGCGGTGTCGATCTCGGTCCGCCGATCCCGGTCGGGTGCGTTCGCGAGAACTGTCGCCAGCACCCGTCGGCCCATCGGCAGTACCCGCACGGTCACCGAACCGGCATTGGCCGCATCCAATTCCCTGGTCGCCGATTCGATCACCTGCTGGCGCACCCATTTCGGCACACCGGCGAATCCGCCGTCGTCGAGTAGCACCACCTCGACCCCGCGCGAGCGCGCACCGCGGGCGGCGCTGCTCAACCCGTCGGTCACCAATTGTGGTGCGCGCAGACCGTCCCGGAGTTCGGCCTCCAGCAGCCTGCACTCTTCGCGTTCGCCCGCGGTGAGTTCAGCACCTTCGGCAATGCGTTCCAGAATCGGCCGGGCCACCTTGTCGAGCCGGGCCAGTTGCCGATCCCGCTCGCCGTTCTGCGCGGCCATGGTCGCCTCGGCGGCCGCGCGCATGGTCGCCTCCTCGCGCAGCAGCCGCAGCGAGCGCTGCATCGGCCGCATGACCGCCGCACCGATGGAGACCCCCGCCACCGTGGCGATCGGCACGACGGATCCGACCACCACCCGCAGACCGTTCGTCGCACCGACCACCGCGATCACCGCCGCGATGCCCGCGACACCGCACCACGCCACTCCCAATCGCCCGCGCACCACCAGTACCGCGAGTACATAGGACGACGCGAATGCGGTCCAGACCTGCTTGGACAGGCCGTGGTCGATACTCACGGTGGTCATCGCCGCCGCGATCGGCCCGGCCGCGGCAACCGCGATGGCAGCGGGCAGCGGCAGCGGATCGACCGGAATCACCAGGACCACCACTCCGGCACCGGCTACCAACACCAGCGCGGTCGCGGCCAGAAGCAGCGGGGACTCGGCGAAGTTGCGCACCATGTACAGCAGGATCGTGGCCTCGAAGATGACCAGGAAGAGCCAGGCCGAACGGTCCCGCAGCCCGAGCAGATCGCGCAGGCCGAATTCGTTCTCGATCTCAGCCATCGCCACCCCAGACCAGGGTCACCGTGGTCCCCTCTCCCGGTTGGGATTCCACGAAGCCGGCGCCACCGGCCAGCTGACGCATCCGGCCGAGGATACTGACCGAGACGCCGAGCCGATCGGCGGGCACCCGGTCCAGATCGAATCCCGCGCCGTCATCGCGGAATACGACACGGATACCACCCGCACTGATCGTCACTGTGACGGTGCGCTGGACGGTACGGCCCGCAACGGTGGCGTGGCGCAGACTATTTCGCGCCGCCTCGGCCAGGGCGGCGGCGATGGTGCCCGCCGCATGCACGGGCAGGCGCAGGTCATCGAGTCCGGCCCAGCGGCGCGCGGTGAATCGGATGCCCGGATTCACCGCGTAGATCGCCGAGCGCAGGAAGCCGATCGCCGATTGCGCGTCCAGTCGGTCGGGTTCGGTATTGGTGCCGCGACATTCGTCGAGTTGTTCCAGCGTGCGTTCGGCCTGACTGCGCAGCACCGGCGATTCGGCACCAGCGCGCGAAGCGTCGAGCAGGGTCGACAGCACCGCGTCATGGATCAATGCGGCGAAGCGGGCGCGCTCACGATCCCGGGCCGCGGCACCGGCCACGGCGGCTGCGCGCCGGCTCGCGATCACCGATTCCCGGTCCACCCGCGCGGCCGCCGCGAGCGCGAAGATGCAGCACCACAGGAATAGTGCGCACAGGCCCGCGGCCCTGGCGAAATCGCCGATGAGGGACCAGATCGTCGTGCTGGGCACCGCATACCGGTTCCCCACTGCCGCAGTTGCCGCGGCGACCACGAGATAGCCGGTGGCCAGCGCCGGACGCCAGGCCAATACGGCCGCCAGCACGCCGAGCGCAAGCACCCGATACATCCACACCGAAGTGGTATCCGTCAATGGCACGGCATAGATGAACGGAATGGTCGCAAGCGCCGCAAGATAACTCACCGCGGCCGCCCCGGCCACCACGCGAATCGCCCTGCGGCCCATGGTGAACGAGACGACCACGAGCACCGGGAACCAGCCGAGCGCCACGCCGACCACCAGGCTCGCCCACGGACCGGAGACGAATTTGGCTTGGTCGACAATATCGGGTAGCTCGACGATCGCGACGATCACACCGGCGATGCCGACGGCCAGACCCATGCGGCGCAGGATGCGATCCGAGGCCGCTTCGACAATCTTCTCCCTGGACACCGCGGTCCGCCCACGGCGCCATCGGCTCGCCCGAAACAGGTCGACGGAGCTCGCAGTGGTTGTAGAGGTGTCCAGCGCGCTGGACGCGGTCATACCTGCGCCTCGCTGGCGCTCGGCTTCGTTATGCCCGCGATTGCGGCTGTGGTCATTGTCGCTCGCTCATGCGCGCGGATGCCGCTCGGGAACCGGTAGCCACCCGTCCTCTACCGCCCGCTTGTAGAGGTCGGTTTTGGTGGGAGCCGGACGACCCACATCGGCGTACTTCTGCCGGATGCGCCCCAGATAGTCGTTGACGGTCTGTTCGGACAGTCCCGTCAATCGCGCGACACGGGAGGCCTTCTCCCCGGAGGCGTAGAGGGTTAGCACCTCTTCCTGCCGCGGGCTCAGACCGACGTCGGACAGTTGCGGATCGCCGTCGATGGCAGCGGCCCAGTCGGTGGTCACCACCTGCTCACCCGATGCCGCGCGGCGCACCGCCGCGACCACCGTCGGCACATCCTCGGATTTGCGCACCACGCCGAGCACCCCGGCCTTCGCTGCCGCGCGTACCAGGAACGCGTTATCCGCGCCGGTGAATACGAGGACCTCGACGCCGCGGTTGCGCAGCGCGCGCACATTGTCTTCGGGCGAGGATCCGTCGGCCAGTCGCAAATCGAGAACGACCAGATCCAGCGGTGCGCTATTCGCCGCCGCCGCAAGCAATTCCGGCACGGTCCCCGCGGTCAGCACCAGATCCAGATCAGGTTCCGGCGCCAGCATCGCGGCAAGCCCGATCGCCACCGATTCGTGGTCTTCGACCAGCCCGATCCGACGCGGTGCTGTTTCGCCCCCTTCGGCCCACATCACCTCGACACTCCGTTCCCGAGCAAACTCGTCCACATCCCCTCCGCTACAACGTCACCTCGTAGTATGCCCGGATCCGCCGTATACCAGTCAGACACCAAAATTCGGGGGACGGCGCACTATCCCATGAGCTGCGCCGCGACAGTCGCGCCGAGTTCCCAGCACTGCTGGATCTCCGCTTTACCTGGCGCTCCCATCACGATGACCGGCGCGGCAACCTGCTCCCAGCCGAGTCCGGTGGTCACGCTTCGCACACCACGCTCGGCCCCCTCGGTGCCCTCATTGCCGTGCAGATAGAAGCCGAACGGCCGACCGCGCGTCGAGTCGAGGCACGGGTAATAGAACGTGTCGAACGCGTGCTTGAGCGCACCGGACATATAGCCGAGATTCGCCGGGCTACCGAGCAGATAACCATCAGCTGATAGCACATCGCTCGCGGTAACCGCCAGAGCCGCCCTCCGCTCGACCTGCACACCTTCGATCTCCGGATCCGTCGCCCCCGAGACAACCGCCTCGAACATGGCCTGCATATGCGGTGACGGAGTGTGATGAATGATCAGCAGCCGAGGCACATCGAGCAGCGTACTGCCGCCCACGAACTCGAGCGGATCTAAGGGGCCCCGGCTATTGACTAGCGACAAAATAGGAGGAAAATAAAGGTTTACACCAGAAAACCGGAAAGTACCGAAGATGTCGACGGAGACGTCCAAAGACATCGGAGGGATTTCAAGGATCTGGCCAGGCCCCCGGCAAGCCAGTCGAATATCGGAGTTGTCAGCGACGACTGAGACTCATGGATTCGATGGAGACTACCGGGGACTGTTCTGTATTGGGGGTCTTTTGCTCCGGCTGTTCTCGGAGGGGCTGTTCCCCGAGGACAGTATCGGGTGCCCGCAGTGAGGGCGAGGGGGTTAGGGGTTTGGGTCTAGTTTTTCCAGGGCTACTGCGCGGCGCATGGTTTCGCGAGCTCGGGTGCGGTCGCCGGCGTAGTCGTAGGCGCGGGCTAGGCGGTAGGAGACGCGCCAGTTGTCTGGATCCGCCTCCCATTCCTGTTTGACCTTGTTGAAGAGTTCGTCTGCGGCGGCGCGTTCGACGCGGCCGGAGGGACGGCGGGGGAGGTTCGAGGTGTCGAGTTCCAGGCCCTCGTTGTGGATGCGGCGGGCAAGGTGTTGGTGGGCCAGCGCGGCACGGAGGGTGGCTACGACGATCCAGACGCCGAGCAGCGGCAGGATCAGGACGCCGATGCCGATGACGACGGCGGCGAGGTCACCGGAACCTATGAGGCTGAGTGCGATGCGGCCGAGCAGCAGGAAGTAGAAGCCGAGCACCACGACCAGGGCCGCGATGAATGCGACGACCTTGCGGACGTCGCTGCCGGGTGCCTCGGTGTCCGAGCCCTGGTCTTCGGGCTGGACCGGTTCCTTTGTCACAGATCCAGGAACGGGTCGAGCCCGACGGTCAGGCCGGGGCGGTTCGCGATCTCGCGGACGCCGAGTAGTACACCGGGGGCGAAGGAGGAGCGGTCGATGGAATCGTGCCGAATGGTGAGGGTTTCACCCTGGGTGCCGAAGAGCACCTCCTGATGTGCGACGAGTCCGGCCAGGCGCACCGAATGCACCCGCACGCCGTCGACATCGGCGCCGCGGGCGCCCTCGAGTTCCTGGGTGGTGGCATCGGGGCTGCGGCCGACTCCGGCCTTGTCCCGCGCGGCGGCGATCAGCCCCGCGGTGCGATATGCGGTGCCCGAGGGCGCATCGACCTTGTTCGGATGATGCAGCTCGATGACCTCGACAGAATCGAAAAACCGCGCCGCCTGCTCGGCGAATCGCATGGACAGCACCGCGCCGATCGCGAAGTTCGGAGCAATCAGCACGCCGGTCTCCGGCCGGCCGGCCAACCAACCGCGCACCTCGTCCAGGCGGGCCTCATCGAATCCGGTGGTCCCGACGACAGCGTGAATTCCGCGCTCCACCAGGAACTTCAGATTCCCCATCACCACATCGGGATTGGTGAAGTCGACGACCACCTGGGTGCCCGACTCGGTGAACGACTCGAGCGAATCGTCCTTGTCGACGGTCGCGACCAACTCCAGATCGTCGGCCGCCCGCACCGCCGCACAGATCGCCTGACCGACTTTCCCCCGCGCACCGAGCACTCCGACCCGAATGGTCACCGCACCTCCTAATTCCACCAACGACTCCGCCAGCCTATCGACCCCGCTCCCCTCCCGGTCCGCTGACCTCTGGTGATCGGCGACACGCAGCTCACCCGCCGGCCATGTTCTCGGCCATCTTCTCCAGCAGGCGAACGGTCGCTACGTACTGGTCGTCGGTGATTCCGTCGAGCATGGCGCGACGGCGCTTGCCGATCAGGGCGTAGGCCTGGTGGTGGGAGATGCGGCCCGGCTCGGTGAGGGCGAGGGTCCCCGAATCGTCGGTGATGTCGCCGCGATCCACCAGTTGCGCGAGTTGGACGCCCCACTCCGAAGGGTCGTTCCAGAACGGGGCGAGGCCGTCGCGCACATCGGTGGCCGAGCGGGGGCCTTCGGCGAGTGAGTTGAGGATCTGCCAGTGGCGGCGAGTCAGACCGGACGCGGCCAGATCGTCCGCGAAGCGGGCGTCGATCCGGCGGTCGAGTTCCTTGAGCCAGTAGCCGATCGGACGCTGTGCTGCCATCATTCCTCCAAAGCATGTAAAATTACAACTACATGTAATATGACATGAAAGTAGGCCGGATGGAAGAGCACGATTCGGTCACCGCGGCCGTCGAGACAGCGATGGTGCGGATTCGGCGGCGGCAGACCCGCGGGGCACTGGGCAAGGATTCGCCGGTGCCGATCGCGGTGTTCCGAGTGCTGGACGCGGTGGCCGGTGCGAATACGGACACCGTCGGGACCCTGGGCCCGGCCTTGGGCGTCGATCAGCCACGCGCGAGTCGCCTTGTCGCCCAGGCAGTTTCATCCGGCCACCTGGAGCGGGTGGCGGATCAGCAGGACGGCAGGCGAGCCGTCCTGCGACTGACCCCCGCCGGACGCGCCGTCGTCACCGCAGCGCGCGACGGCCGCCGCAGCGCGATGGCGGCCGCCATGGCGGACTGGACCGACCGTGAGCGCACCGAATTCGCCCGCCTGCTCGGACGATTCGTCGACGCCCTCGACGAACGCCCTGGAACGGGTACCTGAGAGCGGCCGCCGCGGATGACCAGACCGGCGGCGCGCGGTAGGCGGCCCGCGATGACAGATCCCCTCACACATGGGTCGTCCGAGGCTGGCGAGGGAACGCTCGGCGACGGTGTCCTGAGCGAGCCAGACCTGCCCGGTCCCACCGCTGCCGACTTCCGCGATGTCCTGCGACCGCGCCGGAGCAGCGTCACGCGAGCACACGCGACAACCGCGCAGGCCGGAGAACCGCCGCGCTAATCGAACACAATGACCTGCCGCAGCGCATGCCCGGCAGCGAGTTCGTCCATGGCGCGGTTGACTTCGTCCAATCCGACGTGCGAGGAAACCAGCTTCTCGACAGGCAACCGACCCTCGCGCCACATGCGAACGTACTCCGGGATATCGCGGGAGGGCACCGCCGAACCGAGGTAGCTGCCGATGATAGTGCGGCCTTGCGCGACCAACGCGAGGGGCGAAATGCTCGCGCGGGCATCGGGGGCAGGTAGTCCGACGGTGACGGTCGTACCGCCGGAACCTGTTGCGGCAACAGCGGTTTCGAAGGCGCGGACATTGCCCGCGGCCTCGACCACGACATCCGCCTGGATGCCCTGGTCCGCGAGTTCGGTCGGTGTATACGCGGCGCTCGCGCCGAGTTCCTTTGCGAGAGCAAGCTTTTCCGGCACGGTATCGACGGCGATCACCTCATGCGCACCGAGCGACACCGCGACGAGCACCGCCGCCATGCCGACGCCGCCGAGCCCAACCACCATGATCCGATCTGCCACACCGGGTTTCGCGGAGTTGAGCAGCGCACCACCACCGGTGAGCACCGCGCAGCCCAGTACCGCCGCAACCTCCGGCGGCACATCGGCATCGACCGGAACCACCGATCGGCGATCGACGACGGCGTATGTCGCGAAGGCGGACACGCCGAGGTGATGGTGCACCTCCGCGCCCTCACGGTGTAGCCGCCGCCCACCGTTCAATAGCTCACCCGCATTATTGGAAACACTGCCCGGCCCACACGGCGTGCGGCCGTCACTGGCACAGCCCGCACACTCCCCACAGCGCGGCAGAAAGGTCATCACCACGCGCTGTCCCACCGCGAGATCACTGCCACCGGGACCGATCGCTTCGACGATGCCCGCGGCCTCGTGGCCGAGCAGCATCGGCACCGGTCGCACCCGGTTTCCGTCCACCACCGACAGGTCGGAATGACACAGCCCGGCGGCCTCGATCCGCACCAGCAGCTCACCCGGACCCGGCTCCCCCAGATCCAGCTCACAGACGGTGATCGGCGCCGACTCGGCGAACGGCGTGGGCGCTGCGATCCGCTCCAGGACCGCCCCTCGAATCTTCATTCCACGACGCTACCGCGCAGCGTCACAGACAGAGAAGCGGGTCACAGCCGGACACGCGGTCGAGGAAACATGGTGCCGATCACTCAGGGTGGCACGGTGGGTAGTGATTCGCTAACCTCGACGCCCGTGACGGTGCTCCCGTAGGCCGCCTTGTACCGAGCCCGGGGTCGGGACCGTCACGACACAAGGAGAAATCCCCTGTCAGTACAGTTCAATCACACCATTGTCGGATGTCGCGACAATCGGGTGTCCGCCGAATTCTGGTCGGACATCCTGGGTTTGGAACTAGGAAAAGAGTGGGGCCCGTTCATCCCACTTCCCACGGGTAATGGAGTCACCTTCGACTTCGCGAACGTGCCGGAACACATCTCCGAAATCCAGCCCCAGCATTACGCATTCCTGATCTCCGAGGCCGAGTTCGATGCGGCTTACGCCAAGATCCAGCGCTACAAACTGGAGCACTGGGCCGACCCGCGCCAACAGGGCGTCAACGAGATCAACCACAATGATGGCGGTCGCGGCGTCTACTTCGTCGACCCCAACGGCCACTTCTTGGAGCTGATCACCGTACCGTACGGCGGTTGGCCGACGTAGTGCACACCGTCGGGGCAGCCGCCAACCGCAGCTGCCCCGACGGTTGGTTCGTGAACCCCACTGGCCTGTTCGCGCGGGTCGGCTGAGCGTCACACCGCGGCGGTCGGCGGCCAGGGATTGGGTTTGACGCTGCTCGGTTTGCGGGTCGGCGCGTCATCCCAATCGAAGTGGTTGCCCACCCAGGCCTTCGGGCGATCGAAGTGGATTTCCTGGGCGGCGAAACGGGTGCCGATAAAGGAGATGTCGCCGAAGAAGTCGCCTTCGGTGAAATCGACTATGCGCCCGCCGAGCACTGTCCGCAGGAACCTGACGCCACCGTGGAACTCGGCCCGCGCGAAGTCCGTTTCGCGGGTGCCTCTGTTTCGTAGTCGATTCGACGCACCTACTCTGGCCTCGTCGAAGGCCGTGAGCGTGGCGTAGAACTGCGCGCCTCTGAATGTGACACGGGCACTCACGAATTCGGCGCGATCGAAGGCGATGTGGTCACCATCGAAGGCGGCACGCTCGAACGAGGTCAGCTCCGCCCGGAACTTCGCGTCCTGGAACGAGGTTCGCGCGCCAAGGAAGCGGGCGCCGCTGCAGTTGGTGCGCGGGCCTTGGAAGCAAGCGCTCTCGAACGACACCGAACCTTCGAATGTGACATCGGCGAAGGTGGTGCCGTTACCTGCCTGTTCGCGCTTTTCGATGCGGCTGGTATCGAACTTCGCGTGGTCGAACAGCGCAGGGCCGTCCCGGAACGTCGCACCGCGGAAGGTGACATGGTGGCCGTCGAAACGCACGCGTTCGAACGTCGTCGGCCCGATGAAGGTCGCCCCGGCGAACGACGTATGCCGCCCCGAGAACACCGCGTCCCGGAAATCGACTCTCTCCAGCACCGCGCCGTTGAAGGTCAGGTTGCACGCCGACCACAGGATGTCCGCAGACGGTCTCAGGTGTTGGGCGATCACGCGGACGATGGCGCGACGCACCTCCCGATCGTTCTGCCGGAACTGGTAGACCCGCTCGACCTTGATCCCGGCTTCGTCCGCCGATTCGGCCCGCGAGACAAGATGATTCGCGCCATCGACCGGTTCGTACGGCAGCTGCAGATATCCGCACAGCACATCTATGCACTGCTGTCTTCGACTCCGCGCGGAAAACTCATCGGCCACCCCCGCCATCGCATAAACCCCGGCGATCCGCACCGCCACATCCGCATCCCCCAACTGCCGCGCCGCCGCTCCGAACAACTCCGCGAACCGCCCCCGCTCCAGATCCCGCTGCCGCCGGTATGCCACCACCAATGCGACCGCGCCACCAACACCAGCCGCCACCGATAGCGCGATCTTGGTGAGATCCAACTGATTCGGGGTCTCGGACTTCGCACCCAGCAGCCACCACAACAACCACCAGGTCAGCCCGGCAATCACCAATCCACCGACAACCGCACCCAACACCGCGAGCAACAGTGCCGCGCGGTGTAGTCGGTCGCCCAACCGCCCCCATCGCATCACCGCATGGTAGCCGGGTCGTCGCTCACCGACTACCCGGCCAGATCAGCTACTCTGCGCCCCTTACCTTTTCGAATGCATTCTTGGTGCGCGGCTGGCTGACCGATCCGGCGGTCACGGCAGATCGGTCACGCGCGGCCTGGGATCAGCTGTTGGTCGAACCGGCCAGACGAGTAGCGCCGAATCGGCTACCCCTGCGCTCCTTGCGTTTTCGCTTCCTGATTCCGACGCAACCCCAACCCCGCCGCGACCAGGCACGCGAACGCGACCGCACCGACGAACCACGGGAACACCTCGCTCAGCCCCCATTCGGTGGCCGCCCATCCGGCGAGAATGGTCGGCAACGCCATGGCCGAATAAGCGAGCAGGTAGTACGCCGACATGGTCTCGCCGCGCTTGTGTTGCGGCACAACCTCGGACAGATGCCGCAGCGAACCACCGAACCCGAGTCCGAAGGTCGCGCCGAGCAACACTCCGGCCAGCAGCACCACGACCCAGTTGCCGGTGTGCAATGCGGGCACCGTGAGCACCAGTGCCACCGCCATGCCGGTGTCGCCGCCGATTGCCGCGCGCCGCGCCGGAATTCCGGTCGCGAACAGCTGAGCCGTGGCACCGGCGATGGCGGTCGACGCGACGACCGCCCCACCGAAGACCAGATTGTGGATGCCGGTCTCCGCCGAGGCGAGCGACGGATACAGCGACAGCAGCACACCGAGCACCGACCAAGCCGCCATCACGCCCAGCGCCGAGAACCAGAAGTCACCGCGAATCTCCTGCGGCACAGCCGGCTTCGCGATCGTGATGCGCCCGGCGATGCGAGCGGTATGCGGTTCCCGCAACGCGATGACACCGACGCCGATGAGCAGGCACACCACCGTGATGACGACGTACGGCATGCGCAGCGGATGCGGTGCGTACTGCGCCAGCAATGCCGAACCCAGAATCGCCACGGCCATACCGACATTGAAGGCGACGCCGCTGAGCTGACCGGACCGCGCACCGTGCTTCGGCCGCAGATCCAGCAGCGCGGCGGCACCGGCCACGACCGTCGAGCCGACCGCCAATCCGTGCAGCGCCCGCGCCACCAGCAACATCGCGACATTGTCGGCCAACAGGAACACCACAAGCCCGATGATCATGGTGACGATCGCGCCGAGCAGCACCGGCTTGCGACCGACCACATCGGAGATTCGCCCCGAGACCAGCACCGCGGCCAACGCCGCCAATGCGTACACCGCGAAGACGAAGGTCGTCGTCAGCGGCGTGAAATGCCATTCCTTCTGGTACATGCCATACAGCGGCGCGGGTACACCGGACACGCCGAGCGCCACCCCGCTCGCCGCCAATATCAGCGCGTATGCCCAACGCTGTGAGGTCTGCTGGTCGGCCGCCACCGTCATTGTCGCTGTCATCGGAACCCCGATCAGGTAAGTTTGATGATGATCGAACTTCAATAGACGATACAGCCGGTACGATAGCCATCAAACCACTGTGAGGTAGATCATGACCGAAACCAAGGAATCGGCCACCGAGACGGCGCCGGTCGCCTCGTTACCCGCCGTGCTCGGCGCATTGCAGGATCCGGTACGGCTGGAAATGGTGCGACGGCTGAGCAATGCGGGCACCGCCGTGCGCTGCGGTGCGCTCTACGAGGTGATCAACAAGTCGACCGCCACCCACCACTTCAAGATTCTGCGCGAAGCCGGTGTCATCGAGCGATTGATTATCGACGGGCAGACCTGCCAGCGCCTGCGCTCCGAGGATCTCGACCATGCCCTGCCCGGCCTGCTGCCCTCGATCGTCGAGGCGGCGAACCGCGCCCACAGCGACTGAGCTAACCCGTGGGTGTAGGCAGCACCGGCGGCGTGAAATGGAACGTCGGAATGGGCGGCGGTGTGAAGTGGAAGGTCGGCGCGGGCGGCGGTGATTTCGGGGCGGTCGGCACCGAAGTCCGCTCATCGCTGTGGAAAATCTGCGTCGCGGTCTGCTGCAAACCCCACCCGATCGCGAGTGCCGTCAATACCGCGACCAACAACACGCCCCCGACGTACGCGTCGAACATCCGCCACCGGTACTCCAGCGCCTGCACCAGCAGAATCTCGAGCAGCAACGTCACAACCACAATGCCGACGATCGCGACGAATACCCCGAACGCCGCGGGCTGACGAGCCCAATGCCGCAGCGCGGCAAGCATTCCCACGAGTAGCAGCCCGCCACCGATCACGATGATCACGCTCAGCAGCGCGAACTCCTCCCCGGCACCGCGATCCGACTCGCCGTCGCGCCGCACGACCCACGCGCCGAACAGCAGCAGATGCGCCAGCGCGGCACCCACGACCCCCACCAGCACAACGACGTACCCGCCACGCACCTCCTCGGCCGACCAATCCGATCGCAATACCAGCGCACCGATATCCGTGACGAAACTCGACAGCAGCCCGATCACCAACGCCAGCAACGCTTCCGGACGACGCAGCAGCCGCTTGCGCATATATTCTCGCGGCAATTGGCGACCCAGCTTCCGGAACACGCCGAACCACGCACCGAGCACACCCACGAAAAGCACGGGTGTCAGGACACGCATGCCACCGGTAGGAATCCACATCGATAGGGAAACCACGGCCGCCGCGAAGAACCACACCCAAGCGGCCAGTCTTATCAGCGCTCGCCACATGATTTCGGCGAGCAGCCGACGTGCGCCCGCATTGCCCGGATTCGACCCGAGCAGCCCACGCAGCGTCGCGACGGCCTTATCCCTGGTCGCGATGTTCTCGAAGTCCAGCCGCGCCCGGGTCTGCAGCAGTTCGGCATGTACCGGATCCTCGGCGAGACCGGCCTCGACGTGGCGGCGCGCCGCATCCGAATCATGCAGTCGCCGATAAGTTTCCGCCGCATGGGCGTGTGTACCCGCATGCGCGGGGGCGAGTTGCGTTGCCCGTTCGAGAGCGTCGCGGGCTTCGGCTCGCGGTTTATCGGAGGTCGCCGCATTGGCGGTGACCCGAGCCAGCACCAGCAGGGCGGCAACATTGTCCGGCGCCAACCGGGTCGCCATGCGGGCGTGCCGTTGCGCTTCCTCACGCATGGTGTAGGCATCATAGGCCAGGGCCGCGGTCAGATACGCGTCGAAGCGCGCTGGATCGGCGGCGATAGCCGCGGTCGCATAGCGCAGCGCCTCGTCGGTCTGATCGAGCCGATAGGCGATGTCGGCCATGCGTTCCAGCAGCATCGGGTCGTCGGGTTGGACCACCAAGGCCGCACCGATGATCCGGCGCGCTTCGTCCAGCCGTCCGAGGTCGGCCGCCACCTGGGCGCGACCGAGCGCCGATCCCGTCATGGCCACCCCCGATCGGATCGGTGGCCGACGCGAATCGCACCGGCCACCAATGCCTACCTCAGCCTTCGACCAATCGCCGCACCGCGGCAGGCAAGTCCCGGGCGCGCCGATACGGTCCGGCCACCGCGGCCGCGAATGGCCGCGCGAGCAGAGTGCGGGCGATCGCGGAAACCTCGTCGGTGGTCACCGCATCGATGCGGGCCAGCGTCTCCGAGACGCTGCGGTGGTTGCCGTAACTCAGTTCGCTGCGACCGATCCGGTTCATCCGCGAGGCCGAATCCTCCAGGCCGAGCACCAGACCACCACGCAACGACCCCTTGGCGCGCGCGCATTCCGCGTCGGTAATGCCGTTGGCCGCAATCTCTTCCAGCACCCCGCGCGCCAGTGTCGCCACCTTGCTCAGATTTTCCGGCTGACAGCCGATGTACACCGAGAACGCGCCGGTATCGGCGAAGGTATCCACGCTGGAGTACACCGAGTAGGCCAGCCCGCGTTCCTCCCGAATGCGTTGGAACAGCCGCGAACTCAGGCCACCGCCGACCACGGTGTTGAGCACCGACAGCGGCCAGCGCCGCTCCCCCTCGTGCCGCCCGAACGCCCGCACGCCGAAGGCCAGATGTGCCTGCTCGCTGTCGCGATGGCTCCAGTGCAGCGCCGGTACGCTGTGCGGCCGAAAGCGGCCCTCGCGGCGGGGGGCCGGCTCGGCGATCGGGTCGAGCCGGGGCGCGAATGCGCGATGCACCAATTCCACGGTGTGTTCGTGCTCCACATTGCCCGCGACCGCGACGACCATCCGATCCGGCCGATAGCGACGCAGATGGAAGCCGCGCAGCTGGGCGGCATTCATCGCCTCGATGGTTTCGATGGAGCCGATCACCGGACGCCCGATCGGATGATCCCCGAAGAGCGCGGATAGAAATGCGTCGCCGACCAGATCCTCCGGATCGTCGTCGCGCATGGCGATCTCCTCGAGCACCACCTGCCGCTCGACGTCCACATCCTCGGCCCGGCACAGGCCGTTGAGTACGACATCAGAGACCATATCGACGGCCAGCGGCAGATCCTCGTCCAAGACGTGGGCGTAGTAGCAGGTCTGCTCCTTCGCCGTGAACGCGTTGAGCTCACCGCCGACCGCGTCCATCGCCTGCGCGATATCCAATGCAGAACGCGTCGGAGTCGCCTTGAACAGTAGGTGTTCCAGGAAATGCGCGGCACCAGCGACGGTCGGTCCCTCGTCGCGCGAGCCGACCCCAACCCAGACCCCGATCGATGCCGAACGCACGCCGGGCACATGTTCGGTGACCACGCGCAGCCCGCCGGGTAATACGGTGCGCCGTACTCCCGCATCGGTGCCCCGCATCTGGTCCATCCGCAGCTCCAGAGACGAACCCCCCTGCTCGCCGCGGAGCAGAGGGGTTGCCGTCTTCTTCTTCGTCACAGAGACAAGTACTACTCGGTCTCCGCCTGGCCCGCATCAACGGTTTCCGCCGACTCGGACTCGTCGGCGTTCTCGTCGACCGGCACCAGCGAGATCTTGCCGCGGTTGTCGATATCGGCGATCTCCACGCGCAGCTTGTCGCCGACGTTCACCACGTCCTCGACCTTGGCCACGCGCTTGCCGTTGCCCAGCTTGGAGATGTGCACCAGACCGTCGCGGCCGGGCAGCAGCGAGACGAACGCGCCGAAGGCGGTGGTCTTGACGACCGTGCCCAGGAAGCGCTCGCCGACCTTCGGCAGCTGCGGGTTGGCGATGGCGTTGATCTGGTCGATCGCCGCCTGCGCCGCCGGGCCGTTGGTCGCACCGACGTAGACCGTGCCGTCGTCCTCGATGGAGATATTGGCGCCGGTCTCCTCGGTGATCTGGTTGATCACCTTGCCCTTCGGGCCGATGACCTCACCGATCTTGTCTACCGGGATCTTGATCGCGGTGACGCGCGGTGCGTAGGGGCTCATCTCGTCCGGTGTGGCGATGGCCTCGGCCATGACCTCCAGGATGGCGGTGCGGGCGTCGTGTGCCTGGCTCAGCGCACCGGCCAGCACCTGTGAGGGGATGCCGTCCAGCTTGGTGTCGAGCTGCAGTGCGGTGACGAAGTCCGGGGTACCCGCGACCTTGAAGTCCATGTCGCCGAAGGCATCCTCGGCGCCGAGGATGTCGGTCAGCGCGACGTAGCGGACCTCGTCTTCGCCCTTGTCGTTCTTGATGGTGTCCGACACCAGGCCCATGGCGATACCAGCGACCGGCGCCTTCAGCGGCACACCGGCGTTCAGCAGCGACAGGGTCGAGGCGCACACCGAGCCCATCGAGGTGGAACCGTTGGAGCTCAACGCTTCCGAGACCTGACGGATGGCGTAGGGGAACTCTTCCTGGCTCGGGAGAACCGGCATGAGGGCCCGCTCTGCCAGGGCGCCGTGGCCGATCTCGCGACGCTTCGGCGAACCGACGCGACCGGTCTCACCGGTGGAGAACGGCGGGAAGTTGTAGTGGTGCATGTAGCGCTTGGAGGTCTCCGGGCCGAGCGAGTCGACCTGCTGGGCCATCTTCACCATGTCGAGGGTGGTGACACCCATGATCTGGGTCTCGCCACGCTCGAACAGCGCCGAACCGTGCGCGCGTGGGATCACGGCGACCTCGGCGGACAGGGCACGGATATCGGCCAGACCACGACCGTCGATGCGGAAGCCGTCGGACAGGATGCGCTGGCGCACCAGCTTCTTGGTGACCGAGCGGAATGCCGCGCCCAGTTCCTTCTCGCGACCGGTGAAGTCGTCGGCCAGCCGGTCCAGCACGGCGAGCTTGATCTCGTCGATCTTCGCCTCGCGCTCCTGCTTGTCGGCAATGCTCAGCGCCTCGCCCAGCTCACGCTTGGCGGTGCCTTCGACGGCCTCGTAGACATCGGCCTCGTACGGCGGGAAGAGCGGGAACTCCTCGGTCGGCTTGGCTGCCAGCGAGGCCAGATCCTGCTGCGCCTTGCACAGCCGGGCGATGAACGGCTTGGCGGCCTCGAGGCCCTGCGCCACTACGGCCTCGGTCGGCGCCTGCGCACCGTCGGCGACCAGCGCGATGACCTTATCGGTGGCCTCGGCCTCGACCATCATGATGGCCACGTCACCGGATTCCACGACCCGGCCCGCGACGACCATGTCGAAGACCGCGCCCTCGAGCTGCTCGACGGTCGGGAATGCGACCCACTGGCCGTCGATCAGCGCGACGCGCACGCCGCCGACCGGACCGGAGAAGGGCAGGCCCGAGATCTGGGTGGACGCGGATGCGGCGTTGATGGCCACGACGTCGTACAGATCGTTCGGGTCCAGGCTCAGCACGGTGACCACGACCTGGATCTCGTTGCGCAGGCCGTCGACGAAGGACGGACGCAGCGGACGGTCGATCAGGCGGCAGGTCAGGATCGCATCGGTGGAGGGGCGGCCCTCCCGGCGGAAGAACGAACCCGGGATGCGGCCCGCGGCGTACATGCGCTCTTCGACATCGACCGTCAGCGGGAAGAAGTCGAACTGATCCTTGGGGTGCTTGCCCGCGGTGGTCGCGGACAGCAGCATGGTCTCGTCGTCCAGGTAGGCGACGACCGAACCGGCGGCCTGGCGGGCCAGACGGCCGGTCTCGAAGCGGACGGTGCGGGTTCCGTAGGTGCCGTTATCGATCAGCGCGACGGATTCGAACACACCGGGTTCGACCTCGATGGCCGATGATGTAGCTGTTTCGGACATTTTTCTGCTCTCAACCTCTCGTCTTCGCTGGATCGAGCGCCAGGAAGGCGCGATCCAGCTGTCGTCAGCCGTCCCGGATCAGGACGCGCGGCAACCCTCCTGGCTGCGACGCGCGCACCCGGCCGGATCCCCTTGGAAACGGCGACGCGGAGGCGGTCATCGATCGAAGCCCGCCGGCGACTGCTCGCCTGCCGGGAGGCCACTACCGAAGACCGACGCCACGCAGGCGGGTGCATACGGCTGTGCAATGTTGTCGTGCAAACAGGGTGTGAATAACCCCTCATACACATATAGCCAACGGGGAGATTGTACTTCTCCCCGTTGGCCGGTCTGTCGACTACCCGAGGTAGCCGGTGTGTCGAAGGATCAGCGACGCAGACCCAGGCGCTCGATCAGCGAACGGTAGCGGTGGATGTCCTTGTCGGCGAGGTACTTCGACAGGCGCTTGCGACGACCGATCAGCGCCATCAGGCCGTGGCGGGTGTGGTGGTCGTGCTTGTGCTTCTTCAGGTGCTCGGTGATGTCGGCGATCCGCTTGGACAGCAGCGCGATCTGCGCCTCCGGGGAACCGGTGTCCTTCTCGTGCACGCCGTACTCGGCCAGAATGGCCGACTTCTGCTCGGTGGTCAGCGCCATGGGGCATCCACTCCTATATCTCAGTTCCGCGCTCGAGGATTCCGGTTACCCGGTGGGCGCCACCGCGGACCGCAGCAAACCCGAGGAGCCACCTTACCCGACACCCCCGCGCCGAACCGAATCCGGTCAGGAGTCGGCGGCGGTGAGGACCTTGCGGGAGTTCTCGACGTCGCGGGCCATCGCCTCGAGGAGTTCGTCGATGGAATCGAATTTGCGCATACCGCGCAGATGCTCGACGAAATCCACCGCGACGTGCTGGCCATACAGATCGGCCTCACTGTCGAGTACGTAGGCCTCGACGGTGCGGGCGCGCCCGGAGAAGGTCGGGTTGGTGCCGATAGAGATCGCGGCCATCGCGCGCTCCCCCGGTGTCACGGTGCCGATGGTAGGGCCGGGACCGAGCACGGTGAACCAGCCCGCGTATACGCCGTCGGCCGGAATGGCGGCATACATGGGCGGCGCGATATTCGCGGTCGGGAAGCCGAGCTCGCGGCCGCGGCCGTCGCCGTGCACGACCACACCCTCCACCCGGTGCGGACGACCGAGCGCCTCGGCGGCCGCGGCCATATCACCCGCGTCGACGCAGGCGCGGATGTAGGTGGAGGAGAAGGTGACCGCATGCTCGACGAGCAGTCTCACGCCGTCGACCTCGAAGCCGAAGCGCCCACCCAGCTCGCGCATGGTCTCGATGGTGCCCGCGGCCTTCTTACCGAAGGTGAAGTTGTCACCGACCACGACCTCGGTCACATGTAGCCGCTCGACCAGCAGATCGTGTACGTAACTCGCCGGGGTCAGCTTCATGAATTCTTGGGTGAAGGGCATGACGCAGAACACGTCGACGCCCAGTTCCTCGGCCAATTCCGCACGCCGGGTCAGCGTGGTCAACTGCGCCGGATGCGAGCCCGGGCGCACCACTTCCATCGGGTGCGGATCGAAGGTCATCAACACTGCCGGAACTCCCCGTGCGGCAGCGGACTTCACGGCCCTGCTGATCAGCTGCGCATGGCCGCGATGCACACCGTCGAATACGCCGATCGTGAGTACGCACCGCCCCCAGTCCGCGGGTACGTCATCGAGGCTTCGCCATCTCTGCACAGTCCGCAGCCTACGCAAAATGCGGGGGGAACAGTATTCGGAGGTGTCCATCCGCCCTCCGGGCCAGAGGCCTGTGTGTACATGGGGTGAATTGCTGGTTCAGGCGGGTGACGACAGCAACGGTGTGATCGCGCTCGAACTCGTCGAAACACCAGCCGCCCGCATCGGGTTCGCACGGTGAGGCCGACCGAGCACCGACGGCCCCGAGAGCGGCCCGGACCAGCCGAAACCGAGGGATCCGCAAGCAGGATCGAGGCTGTCGGACAACGGCACCGAGTGTTCAAGTGTCTAAATGTGTGAATCGGGAGTCCTATGCATAAGCTCGAAGATGTGCCCGGTAAACGAGACATCGCAACCCGACGCGAGCTGGCCGACACCGCAGCGCAGCCGACCGAGACCCCAGGCCCCCACGGCAGCACCGCGACGATTGCGCCGGAGCTCACCTCGGTCGCCCAGGACTATTTGAAAGTGATCTGGACCGCTCAGGAATGGTCACAGGAAAAGGTCTCGACGAAACTGCTCGCCGAACGGATCGGCGTCTCGGCTTCCACTGTCTCCGAGGCGGTACGTAAGCTCGCCGATCAAGGCCTTGTCGAACACGCTCGGTACGGCTCCATCACCCTCACCGAACACGGACGCCGCGCGGCGGTCGCCATGGTGCGCCGGCATCGGCTGATCGAGACGTTCCTCGTCAACGAACTCGGCTACGGCTGGGATGAGGTGCACGATGAGGCCGAGGTGCTCGAGCACGCGGTTTCGGAGTTG
Organism: Nocardia sp. NPDC049737; assembly: GCF_040674755.1. NCBI lineage: Bacteria > Bacillati > Actinomycetota > Actinomycetes > Mycobacteriales > Nocardiaceae > Nocardia > Nocardia sp. NPDC049737. Next base: position 95,429 of record NZ_JBFANH010000004.1, read on the forward strand.
CTGATGGCGCGCATCGACGCGAAACTCGGCTATCCGGACCGGGATCCGCACGGCGATCCCATTCCCTCGGTCGACGGCGCGGTGCCGACGCCACCCGCCCGCCAGCTCAGCGATTTCCGCGCGGGCGAATCCGGCCATGTCGCACGGATTTCCGATGCCGATCCGGATATGTTGCGCTACTTCGATTCGGTCGGCATCGCCCTCGATACACCGATCGTCGTGGTGGAACGCCGAGACTTCGCGGGCACCATCGCGATTCGCATCGGGGACCGCACCATCGATCTCGGCCGCCCCGCCGCCGAAGCCATCTGGCTCAGCGACTGACTCGCGTGCCGGTGGTGACTAGTTGTCACCACCGCACGCCGCCGCGGCCACCGCGTCCGCGGCAAGAACAAACGCCGATATCCCCCTATCGCGCCGTTGGGCTCGGAGTTACCACAGGTCAAGCCCCATAGAAATGTCGCCGAGTCGAATCGGTCAGCGCGACAGGAAATTCAGCAGCGCACGGAATCGGATGGCGACAGGTCTCCGCCGCCGCAAGCAGTGATTCGGCGGGCTCGTCGATCAGCCCAGCGCCGACATGGCGGATCAGGGATTCGAGTTGCCCACTTCCCTTCGTCGCACTGTCTACCGCGCCCCGTGTACGGATCGCCTGCCAGTTGACACATAGCCACCGACTACCTCACATAGGGCACACCCTGTGCGAGGTAGTCATCCGATATGCGACATGGGTCAGCCAGCGGCGGGCACGCGGTCAGCGGTGAAGGCGGTGCGCTTTTCCTGGGCGGCGGCTAGCCAGAAGAAGATCGGAGGGAGGGCGAATTCTATTGCGGTTAGGACGATTTGGAACCAGTGCGGCCAGCCGTAGACGGCGACCGAGATCAAGCGGGCGATGCCGCTCAGTAGGAAGATTCCGGCGAGCCAGCGCACCGCGAGTGCGGAGATCGGATTTTGGCGGGCTGCCCAGATCCAGGCGAGGCCGTAGCCGAGGAAGATGCCGCCGAAGAAGCGAGTCTGACTGTCGGCGGTGACGCCGGAGGATCCCATATCGGGGATGCCGTCGATTCCGGCGGCCATGTGGAATATGCCGATACCAACGATGACAACGCCCATCGCCATGGACAGCCATTTGAGTGCCACGGTCATGAATTCCTCCCTTCACTAGTAGACGTATGTCTACTAAGATCGACCCTACGACTCTTAGTAGACAAACGTCAACTAGGCTTGCAGAGGTGACCCGCCGCCGCCTCGCCCCCGACGAACGCCGTCGACTGCTGCTGGAAGCGGGCGCGAAACTGTTCGCCGAACGCGCCTACGATGCGGTGCTGATGGAGGATGTCGCGGCTGCGGCCGGTGTTTCGCGCGCCCTGCTCTACCGCCACTTCCCGACCAAACGCGATCTCTTCGCGGGCGTCTACCAGCTGGCCGCGGATCGCCTGCTGGTCGCGACGAAACTCGATACCGAAACCCCGCTGCCCGAACAGCTGGCGGCCGGACTCGACGAGCACTTCGACTATTTCGAGGCCAATGCCAATACGGTGGTGGCCGCCAACCGCCTGCTCGCGGGCGATCCGACGATCCAGGCGATCATCTCGGGCGAACTCGGCGAACTCCGGGTGCGTCTGCTCGACAGCATGGGCGTCGAAGGCCAACTCCGCGAGCTCACCTCATCGGTGCTGATGAGCTGGCTGACTTTTGTCCGGGTGCTATCGGTCGACTGGCTGGAAAACCGCACCTGCACCCGCGTCGAACTCCGCGATATCTGCGTCGGCGCGCTGCTCGGCGCGCTGGAGCCGCTTGGCGCGGTTAGAGATTCGACGGACGCACGACCATGACCGAGGCCGCGCGATTACCGCTCTCCTGCAATAGCGCGATGGCGCGCCCGAACGGGTCGATGGCGGCGTAGACGCCGGATATGCCGACCGGCTCGAGCCAGCGACCGTTGCGCAGGTCATCGGCCTGTTTGTCATCGATATCGCGGTGTGGGAACGCGGTTCGGATGGCGTCGTCGATATCCAGACTCAGCGGTGCTTCCTCGGATTCGGCCAATTCGTCGAGGGTTCTGGCGTGCTCGAGGGTAAACGGGCCGACCCTGGTGCGCCGCAACGCGGTCAGATGGCCACCGACGCCGAGTGCGGCGCCCAGATCGCGCGCAAGGGCACGAATGTAGGTGCCGGACGAACATTCGACGACCACGTCCAGATCGACGAACGCCGAAATATCCCGGCGGGCAAGGATATCGAAGCGCGAGACGGTCACCGGGCGAGCGGCCAGCTGCACCTCTTCACCGGCCCGATGCCGGGCATAGGCGCGTTCGCCATTCACCTTGATGGCACTGACCGTGGCAGGCACCTGCTCGATATCGCCGGTCAATTTCGCGGTGTGCGAGGCGATTTCGGCGTCGGCAAGATGGGTGGCCGATGCGGTCGAGAGCACTTCACCCTCGGCATCGTCGGTGGTGGTGGCCTGGCCGAGCCGGATGGTCGCGGTATAGGCCTTGGTGGTCAGGGTGAGCAGGCCGAGCAATTTGGTGGCGCGTTCGACACCGAGCACCAGTACGCCGGTGGCCATCGGATCGAGTGTGCCGGCATGTCCGATCTTCTTGGTGCGCAATAGTTTTCGACATTTCGCGACGACGTCGTGGCTGGTCCAGCCGCCGTCCTTGTCGACGATCAGCAGACCACCGAGTGCGTCGATCCGCGCGTCGGCCATCAGTCGTGCACGATCGCGGTCAAGATGAGTCCGTCGCCGATCATCCAGCGGCCGTCGAAGGAAATCAGCGGCGCGCCACCGTCGGTGACCTGTCCGGGTACCAGGATCTGGCTGTGGAAGGTGCCCGAACCCGCGCCGTCGGAGCTTTCGTCGATGGTGAAGGTGATGTGGGCGTCCTCGAAGCCGAGCCAGCGCGCGGTCAGTGGCCACCACGCCTTGTAGGTGGCTTCCTTCGCACAGAACAGCAGACGGTCCAGGTGCAGGCCGGAACGGTCGACCCGCGCCAACCAGTCCCGCTCGGGGGGCAGGCTCACCGAATCCAGCACGCCCTCGGGCAGGGTGCCGTGCGGTTCGGCGTCGATACCGATCGAGCGGAACCGCAGTTTGTGGCCCAAGGCCGCCGCCCGGTAGCCGTCACAGTGCGTCAGGCTGCCGACGATGCCACGCGGCCACACCGGCGCACCCCGCTCACCCTTGCCGATCGCGACCGGCGCCTCACCCAGTTCCGCCAACGCCAGCCGGGCGCAGTGCCGAGCACCGATGAAGTCCCGGCGGCGCTTGTCCACCGACTTCTCGATGAGGTGCGCCTCGGCCGGATGCGGTCGCAGATCCTCCGGATACTCCAAGAGTTCTGCCGAAGCCACGCCGGCGGGAAGAATTTTCTCGATCAGCTCGTCCGCCTCCCCGCACCTTCGGGCCAGACTCGTGTGCCACGCGAGCAGCGTCGGCGTCCGGCGGTCAGGGGGCAAGTGAATTTGCCCGTACCCGACGAGTTACCCATGTACACACCAAATCAGTAGTTGCCCCGCGAATCAAATTGCCGCCGCTATGCCGGACAGGGTCAAACGCCGCGACGACGCTCGGCTTTGGCGCGCATCTCAGCGGCTGCGGCCTCCATCTCGGGAGTGACCTCGAAGTGGCCGCCCCACTTGTTCAGCGAGCCCGGCGGGTAATCCGGAGTCGGGAGGATTTGACGCAGCAACTGGTCCGGCAGTCCGCGGCGCTGCCATTCGCGGGGGTAGCCGAGCGACACCTCTTCGAAGCGCACGCCGTCGTAGTAGGAGGTGCGCGGGATGTGCAGGTGGCCGTAGACCGAGCAGACCACGTTATAGCTGGTGTGCCAGTCGGCGGTCAGATCGGTGCCGCACCAGAGCGCGAATTCCGGGTACCACAGCACCTCGGTGGGCTGGCGGACCAGCGGGAAGTGATTGATCATCACGATCGGCGTTTCGGGTGGCAGCGCGTCGAGCTTCCGTTTGGTGACTTGGACGCGGGCGTGACACCAGGCATCCCGGGTCAGGTAAGGATCCGGTGACAGCAGGAATTCGTCGGTGGCCACCACATTTCGTTCCCGGGCCAGGGCGAGCCCCTCGGCCTTCGTTTTGGTGCCCTTGGGCAGGAACGAATAGTCGTAGAGCAGGAACATCGGAACCAGCGTCACCTGACCGCCGTACTGCTCCGACCCCGCGCCGGTCCACACTGGGAACGGATCCTCCGGTGTGATGACATCGAGGTCTCGGCAGATCGACACCAGGTAGTCGTAGCGCGCGACACCGTGCATCTGCACCGGATCCTTCGCCGTGGTCCACAATTCGTGGTTGCCCGGCACCCAGATCACCTTGGCGAAGCGGCCGCGCAACAGCTCCAGCGCCCAGCGAATATCGTCGGACTTCTCCCCGACGTCCCCGGCCACGATGAGCCAGTCCTCGGGCGAATCCGCCCGAATCTGCTCGACGACCGGACGATTCCCCTGGTGCCCGACATGGATGTCGCTCACCGCCATCAACTTGGGTATCACCACACCTACATTGGCATATCCGTTCGCGTTGCCGCCGTTCGGCTCGATGATCATGGCGCTAACGGCCGCGTTCGTACGGCCGGTCCGGAGCCTCGATCCGCTGGTAGTCGGTGACGGCGAGGGTGGGCGTGTGATCCGGATCCCGCTGGGCGCTACCGGTTTCGACGACACCCCGGACCTCTAGCCAGGCATCGTCCTCGACCACCTCCGGCATGCCCGACAGGTGCACCAGTACATACCGCGCGTCAGCGACACAGCAGGTGATGACCACCCGCGCGAGATCCGCATCGGGCGCATCCGGATGCTGCTGCTCGAGATCTTCGGGCCGAATAATGAACCCACTGATCGTGACCTCACGACCGTCCAGCGAGTGACTGGAGTCCTGAAGCGCCCGATCCACCAGATCCACGATCGGCAAGCGCGGCGCGGGCTCGGCAGGCAGCGGCGGAAAAGCCCACAGTTCCGGCTGCTCAGCGGCGACGTCGCGCGGCACGACTTGAACGGGCGAACTGGTTACCGCCGCGCCCGCGCCCAGCGCGGGTGGTGCGATGAGCAAGAGCGCGGCGACCGGCGCGAGCAACAGCCATTGCGCGCGGTCGGACCCGTGACCGTGGTCGCCATGCCCGAACGGTTCCTGGTGGCCCCGTGCGTTGGTGTGGCCCTGGGCGTTGGTGGGGCCCTGGGCGTTGGTGGGGCTCAGTGCGTTGGTGTGGCTCTGGGCATCGTCACTGCCGAATGCACCCTCGAGCATGTCACCACGGCCGAACGTGTGCTCGCGGCCGGCCACGGCACTGCGGCCGTCCATGTCGGCGGGGCCATCCACACTGCCCTGGCTGAGCATGCTCACGTGGTCCGGCGCAGCGCCGCTGTGACCGAATGTGCCCTCGTGACCGACCACGTCACTACGGACGCACCCGCTGGCATGGCCCAGTGCATCGTCACCGCCGAGCATGTCGTTGAGCCGGCGTGTGTCGATGTGCCTGAGCACCGCACTGTGGCCGTGCATGTCGGTGTGGTCGTCGGATGCGGTGCCGCGGCGGATATCCCGAATGCGAATCCGGAATCACACCAATCGACGGCGCGGACCGCACGCGGCATTATCGAGGTCCCGACGGTCCGGCAGCAGATTCACTGCGTCTCGGTATCCACGGCACGCGGACCGACCTCGGCTATCCGAGCCAGCGGATCCGCGCAGTCGGTGCGAAAACCGCGGCGACCGTGAGCTTTCCGTTCGGTTCGCGGCGACAGGATGCGATGGCGACGTGACACGGTCGCGGGATATCGGATGGGATCCGGACGCCGCCGTCGATTTCGTACCGCATATTGGTGACCTTCCAGGAGCGGGCCTGGGGGTCGTCCGGGGTGGTCGGCGGTTGGTCGGGCCGCACGACGGCCATGACTTCGGTGACGCCGGTGGGCCAAGTGAAGACCAGTAGCCCCGCTTGATCGGCCAGTCCGGTCACGGCCGGGATGCCACTCGGCGACGGATCGACCTGCGATTGTTCTTGTCTGCCTTGCGGTTTCGCGACCGGGCCGGTATCGGATCGGGTGATCTCGGAGTACCTGCCCGCGACGGCAGCGGCCACCGCGTACACCGGGTGCCCCACGGTGGGTGCACCACCGTCCTCGAGTTCGGTCGCCTGTGTGCGGCCGAGCACACGCCAGGATCCGTCCGGCTGCAATCTGGTCACCCGATATGCGACGTTATCCGTCGATGTCGGCGACCACGCCACGAGCACCGACCCATTCGCCAATCGGGTGGCCTCGACCCGCTGCGGAGCCTCGATCGGCGACTCCGCGAGCGCAGCGAGCACACCGCCGTGATCGGTGCATACCTCGACCGCGGCGAGCAGTCCGCGCATTCTGGCATCGGCCGGTCCGGCTTGTGCCTCGGCGAAGAGCCGGTCCGCTTCGGCGATCGCGTCCCGGGCTTCGGACAGCAACTGGTCGATACTGGGCACCTGGTTCAGCGGCAACAGATCGGACGCGGTGCGACGCACCTGTTCCAGATGCGGCAGCGCCTCGAAATACCGCTTTGCCGCACGCGCGGCCGTCGCCTCGCGCCAGTGGGCCTGCGCCTGGTTCAGTACCCGCTCGACCTCATCGGATACCGAACGAATCGGCGTGAGCCCTTCCCCATCGGGGCCGACCAGCCGGTGCGCCTCCTCGACATGCCGCGCGGCTTCGTGTGGCCGTCCCCCGCGCAGCGCCGCCCGAGCAGCCTTGAGCGGTGCTTCCCAGTTTCTGGGCGCAGGTGGTTGCGATATGTGTTGCGGCACCGCTATAGGCGGCGAATTTGCCACTCGTGCACCGAGTTCCGCGGTAATCTCGGTGAGCAACCGGGTGGCGTCGGACCGATCGAGACCCAACCGCATCGCCTCGTCGAGCAGGTATTGGAAGTCGTCGCCGACGAGTTGGTCCTCGACCAGCACCGCCGCTCTGACCTTCGGTCGCAATTCCTTGGCGACATCCTCGGCCACTGACCGCAGATATTCCCGCAGCGTCGCCTCGTCCGATTCGAGTACATCCTGGATGTGAATCAGCAACTCGTCCAACACAACTCGGACACGTCCGGGTGGCAGCTCGCGGGACCGCGCGCGCAAAGCCTCGGCGCGCAATCGAATCTCCTGGGTCTGACCGGCTTTCGCCGGATCCACCCGCAGCAACGCGAAAAGCGTCGGCGTCGGATCACCGTCGATGAGCCGTTCCCATTCGCTGAGCAACTGCCGAATCTGTTGTCTGCGTTGGTCGGTGAGAACTCCGACGGGCGTGGGAGCATCCTCGATGACCCGATGCCTGCGCAATCGAGTCGCGACCTCGCCGGCACTGAGCCCACCCATCGCGCCGATCTCCTCCAGCCCGGGCACCTTCCGGGCCGGAACCCCACCGTGCCGCTGTACCAATCGCGAGATCGCCGCATCGAGCATCTCGTAGCGGTCCGCATCCCGCCGCTCGCGCATCTCCCGGATCCGCCCCGCTTCCACGCGACGCACCGCCGAATCCAGCAGCACCCGAGACAGCTTGGGATGCTCATCGACCAGCAGACCCACGAGCACCCGGTATTTCGGATGATCACGCTGGCGCTGCCAGAAACCCCAGACCTCCTCGACCCGCGCGGCGATCTCGGCATCGCTCAGCGACTCCGCCTCGTCCAGCGGAATGTCGTAGAGCTCGAACGGATCCGATTCCTCGAGCCCGCCGCGGCGCTCGACATCAGCGAGTACCCGCTTGCGATAGTCGTTCGGGTTGAACGCCTCCATGGTCCCGGCTCAGCTGTCGCGGCGGCGGGTGCGCTGGACCTGATCGAGTTCGCGCGCCACATCCGCTTGCGACAGGGTCGCGCCGGTCTGAGCGGTCAGGACCAATGGAATATCGGCGTCGATGTGGTGGCAGGTGACGCGCAGGACGCCGTCGAAGCCCATCTCGAAGGTAACCCGCACCTCGCTGCCCTCGGGATAGCCTGCGGGGATGCCGCGAATGCGGCCTTCCACCAGCACCTTCGTATCCTCGGGTCGCGCCGATGCCGCCTGGCCCTGCTGTTCCACGATGGTCAGCGCGATCTCGTCCTGATCCGCGCGCACGGTACCGAAGGAACGACGCACCTTCACCGGCAGAGTCGAATTGCGATGCACCAACCAGGTCGCCGCCAGCCCGGACTTGTAGTCGAGCGCGAGCACACCGAAACCGCGCGCGACAACGGTATCGACCTGGATTTCGAGCATCCGACGTACCAGCCCGACCGGCTGTCCGAAGGAAGCGGCGACGCGGGCGATCGCTTGGTCCAGATCGGCTGGGGCGGCGTCCTCGATATGCGCGCCATCGCGCAGTCGGCCGCGCGTGGTGAGGTCGGCGAGGACGAGACGTTCCATCTCCAGCTTTTCGCCGTAGAGCGCCGCGCCGCGCGCCACCGAGAGGTCGGGATCGCGCAGTTCGCCGGCGAGGCCGAGCTCCTTGCGCAATTCGCGCTCCACCATCGGCATGCGCGAGGAGCCGCCGACGAGCAGCAGGCGGTCGACGGATGCGACGCCGCGCTTGCTCGCCGCAGCCAGGCAGTCGCGGGTCAGGTCGATGGTGCGGCGCATGAGTGAGGCGGTCATCGCGTCGACTTCGTCGCGTGTCAGCGGGATCACCGCGCGGGCGCCGTCGTGGGCGATCACCACGTCGGTGCGCTCGGCATCGGTCAGCTCGCGCTTGGCACGTTCGGCGGCCAGCACCACCATCTGCGAACCCGCCGAATCGTCCAGCGGGTCTTCGGCATCCGGATTCGCCTCACAGAACTTCTGCGAAAGATACAGCGCGATGCGTTCATCCCAGTCAGCGCCGCCGAGTTGGTGATCACCCTCGACCGCGAGCACCGAAATGCGGCGGTCGGCGAGTTCGATGACGGTGGCGTCGAAGGTGCCGCCGCCCAGGTCGTAGACGAGAACGGTCTCGCGCAGGCCCGGCTCGCCGACGTCCACACTGCCGTCGAGTCTGCCGAACCCATAGGAGAGCGCCGCAGCAATCGGCTCGGAGAGCACACCGGCGACATCGAAGCCCGCATACGTGCCCGCCTGGATGGTCGCGCGCCGCTCCTCATCACCGAAGTAGGCGGGTACGGTGATGACCGCGCGTTTCACCGGCTCCGCACCGCTGAATTCGGCATCCGCGGCAAGGCTTTTCAGGATCAGCGCCGAAACCGCGGGCGCGGACCAAGTTTGTCCGTGCGCGGCGAAACGCCAATCCTTATCGCCCATCCGCCGTTTCACCAGTGCGCACACATGCTCCGGATCGAGGCGGGCCTGCCGCCGAGCACCCTCGCCCACCAGATGATCGAACGCCGACGCGAACAAGACTACCGACGGCACCGTCGCCTCGCCGTTCAAACCGATCATGACTTCGGGCCGACCATCGGCGTCTATCCGCGCGATCGCCGAATTCGTCGTACCAAGGTCGATGCCGTAGACCCCCATGAGACGCGATGGTAGCAGCCAGCTCCGACACCAGCCCAGTTACCGACAGCGGATCCCGATGCCGCCCAAAACAATCGATGCTCCCCCGCGAACTCGCGTTAAAGTGCGAGCATGACCGACCCCGTCGCGCCGCACCCCGAGGACCCGACCACCCTCGCCGCGCGGCAGGTCGAGACCCCGATCGCGCCGCAGACCGATTACCCGGCGAACTCCCACCCGCCACAGCTCGAACACACCGACCCGCTCGCCCAACTAACGGAACGTATCGAAGACCTCACCCGAGTCATCGCCCGCCAAGCCACCACTATCGATCGCCTGGCCGACGAGGCCAAGGCACGCGACCGCCGGGATCGCGCTGGCGCCGACCTCCCGCTCGTCGTGGAACTCTTCGCTCTCCATACCGACACCACCGCGTGCGCCACGACCGCCGAATCCCCGCGCGAGCGTGCAGCATTCGAAGCCATCGCCACCCGCATCGAACGGCTCATCGTCGGCCGCGGCGGCACACTGGTCACCCCACAGCGTGGCGACGCCTTCGACTCACTCACCATGGAAGCGGCGGACGTTGCGAAGATCGACGATCCAGCCCTGGATCGCACGGTGGCATCCGTCGTCCAAACCGGCCTGACTGTCTCCGGACGCTCGGTCCGCCCGGCAGGCGTGGTCGTTCACCGACACCGCTGACCACGTGCCGCACCACCGCACCCAGATTCACCCGGTGGGAGTGGTCGTCCGCAGGCACCGCTAAGGGTTGGCCGCCCGTCGAGCATGATGCGTGGTTCTTCACCGACCCCACTGACGACCTGCCGTCCGCCGAGCGCGGAGTTCGCCCCGAAAACCTGCGCGGCATGCGAAACCGTGCACGAGCTAAGCCTTGACGCGCGGGATTTCCGTGCCGACTCGGGCCCAGCGGCCGGATTCCGCGCGCCAGACTACGGCGATAAGGCGTAGGAGCATGAAGGCTACGAGGCCGGTCCAGATGCCTGCTATGCCCCAGTCGAAGACGAGGGAGAGCCAGATGGCGGGGAGGAAGCCGAGGAGCGCGGCGCCGAGCGTGGTATTGCGGAGGTAGGCGGCGTCGCCCGCACCGAGGAGGACGCCGTCGAGGGCGAAGACAATGCCTGCGATCGGGATGATGGCGACGAAGAACCACCAGGCAACGTGGGTGCGGTCGAGGACGGCCGGATCGTCGGTGAAGAGTTCGGGGATGACGGTGGCGCCTGCCGCGAAGGCCGCCGCCAGCACCAGCGCGAATCCGCCCGACCAGCGGGTGATGCGGCGCGCCAGACCGCGCGCACCGGTGGCGTCGCCCGCGCCGAGTGCCGCACCGACCAGCGTTTGGGCGGCGATGGCCAGCGAGTCCAGAGTCAGCGCGAGGAAATTCCAGAGCTGCAGGACCAGCTGGTGTGCGGCCACCGATGCCGCACCGAATCGGGAGGCGACGGCCGCGGCCGAGACGAAGCTGGCTTGGAAGGCGAGGCTGCGGGCGATCAGATCGCGACCGAGTACCAGTTGCGCCCGCATCACCGACCAGTGCGGAGTCAGCGGAACACGTGCGCGCACCAGCGCGGTCAGGAACAGCCCGGCCGTCACGAACTGGCCCACCGCGTTGGCGACCGCCGAACCGGCCAACTCCAGCCGCGGCGCACCCAGTAACCCGTGCACCAGCGTCGGGCACAACACTCCCGAAACCAGCAGTCCCGCGACAACGAACAGTAGCGGCCGACGTGTCTCCTGCACCCCGCGCAACCACCCGTTACCCGCCATGGCGATCAGAATCAGCGGCACCCCGAACAACGCGATCCGCACCCAGCCCAACGCCTCCCCCGCGATATCCCCACCACCCGCGATCACATTGGTCAGCGGAACCGCAATCGCCTGCCCCACAACAAGAACCAGCGTCCCGACGATCACGGCGACCCAGGTCGCCTGCACACCTTCCCCGATCGCACCGCGCTCATCCCCCGCTCCGTGCCGCCGCGCCGCCCGCGCCGTCGTCCCATACGACAGGAACGTCAGCTGGGAACTGACCTGCGCCAGAATCAATCCGCCGACCGCGAGCCCGGCCAATGCCAATGCCCCGAGCCGACCCACCACAGCCAGGTCGAACAGCAGATAGATGGGCTCGGCCACCAGCACACCCAAGGTCGGTAAGGCGAGTCCGAGAATCCTTCGCGGCCCCACCGCGCCGATCTGATCCGACGCGACCTCGCTGACCTCCGAACTCACCCGAGTTCAGCCAACAGAGCCGCGACGACCGATTCGGACGTGCCGTTGGTCGTGTACCCGGCCGCGAACCGATGCCCACCACCGCCCAAAGACGTTGCGACAGTAGCCACATCCACACCATCCTGCGCGCCCGGCGCGCTGTCGCGCGACCGCAGCGAAACCGTCCACCGATCCGGAATCGTGCGAGACTCCTTGAACACCGCGGCGACCCCGGCCTCGGAGGTGGTGCGGACGATATCGACCACACTCTCCACCTCTTCCGAGCGCACACCATCGACATCCTCGCGCCGCACAATGGCATACACCAGTCCGGTCCCACCCCCGGCCTGCGGCTCCAACCGAGCCGAGCCGAGCACCCGCGACAACATCGGCAACCAGCCGAACGGATGCGTATCCATCAGCGAACGGGTGATTTCGGCACCGTCGATGCCGGTGGCCAACAGCCGTTCGGCCAGGTGATGGGTGCCGGGCCGCACCCAGCGGAAGGATCCGGTATCGGTAACCAAACCGGCGTAAAGGCAATGTGCCACTTCGGCATCGATCGGCTCCTGCCAGGTATCGAGCAGCCGCGCGATCAGACTCGTCGTCGATTCCGCGCTCGCATCGATCACATTGATCGTCCCGAACCGGGTGTTGGAGCGGTGATGGTCGAACACCAAAGTCGTTGCGGCCCCGGCCAATCGATCGGCAAGCGCACCAAGCCGACCGGCACTGCCACAGTCCACGGAAACCAGCAGATCCACCTCGGCGGGTACATCCGCGGGCGGCACCAGATAATGCACACCGGGCAGCGTCCGCATCGTGGCGGGCAGTTCGGCGGGTTCGGCGAACGACACCCATACCGGGATACCGCGCCGATGCAACACCAATGCCAGGGCGAGCCCACTGCCGATAGTGTCGGCATCGGGCTGCACATGACACAGGATGGTGACCGAACGGGCCGCGCTCAATGCCGCAACGGCCGGTCCGAAATCGACCGGATCGACAGCGACCCCCCTACCCGGGTCGACGGGCATCGTCGTCATGGTCTACCGCACGTCACTCGTCGGATTCGCGTTCGACCTTGTACGGGTCGGCTTCGCCGGCGTGGGTAGCGGTCGCCGCCACCTTGGCGACCGCGTCGTCGGCGGCCCGCGCCCTGGCCAGTAGCTCTTCCATATCCCGTGCCGCATCGGGCACCTTGTCCAGCACGAACGCCAACGTCGGGGTGAATTTCACGCCGGTGCCTGCGCCCACCTTCGAGCGCAGCACACCCTTCGCCTTCTCCAGACCGGCGGCCGCGGCCGCGTAATCCGGTTCCACGTCGAGGGTTTCGCCCATCACCGTGTAGTACACCGTCGCCTCGCGTAGATCGCCGGTGACCTTCGCATCGGTAACGGTCACGAAATTCAGACGCGGATCCTTCACCTCGTACTCGATCGCGGTCGCCACGATCGCGGAAATCCGCTTGGCGAGTCGGCGTGCCCTGGCTTGATCCACCATGGCTGAACCCTCCTCACTACTGCTGTGTTCATTTTGCGGGCGGGACCGGGGCCCTGCGTGGTTACGCAAGCTACCGCCTCCGAGCCCGTCGTTCCCGCCGCGGATCAGTCTTCGGGTCCGAAGATCCTGCGGCGCACTGCCAGCAACTCTAACTCCGGACGAGCCGCGACGTGACGCTCACATCTGTCGAGTACCTCGGTCAGGTGATCCATACCGGAACTGACCATGGCAACTCCGAGCAATGAGCGACGGTGGCGGTCTTGTTCCCCACCCTCGGCGGCACTCACGCCGAAGCGCTGCAATTCGGCCAGCACGGGCCGAATCACCGAACGCTTCTGCTTCAGCGAGTGCACATCTCCGAGCAGGACGTCGAACTCCAGTGCACCCAGGTACACCCAAGCCTCCTGTTTCGGTGCCTACGAAAAGACTGTCTCGGTGGTCCGGCCCGGTGTTGCTGGGCCGGACCACCGACGCACAATCTCAGTCGCGCGGCTTCTCGCGCAGCTCGTAGGCCTCGATCACGTCGCCTTCCTTGATATCGTTGTAGGTCAACGTCATACCGCATTCGAAGCCCTCGCGGACCTCGGTGACGTCGTCCTTCTCCCGCTTCAAGGTGGAGATCGTGACCGTCTCCGCGACCACCACGTTGTCGCGGAGCAGGCGCGCCTTGGCGTTGCGCTTGACCGAACCCGAGGTGACCATGCAGCCAGCGATATTGCCGATCTTCGACGAACGGAAGATCGCGCGGATCTCCGCCCGGCCCAGCTCGACCTCTTCGTAGATCGGCTTGAGCATGCCCTTGAGGGCCTTCTCGATCTCGTCGATGGCCTGGTAGATCACCGAGTAGTACCGGATGTCCACACCTTCGCGGTTGGCCAGCTCGGTCGCCTTGCCCTCGGCCCGAACGTTGAACCCGATGATGATCGCGTTCGACGCCGACGCCAGGTTGACGTTGGTCTCGGTGACACCACCGACACCGCGGTCGATGACCCGCAGGCGCACCTCGTCGTCGATCTCGATACCGAGCAGCGCCTCCTCGAGGGCCTCGACGGTACCGGAGTTGTCGCCCTTGAGGATCAGGTTGAGCTCCGAAGTCTCCTTCAGCGCGGCATCCAGATCTTCCAGGCTGATCCGCTTGCGAGTGCGTGCGGCCAGTGCGTTGCGTTTGCGCGCATTGCGCCGGTCGGCGATCTGGCGAGCGATCCGGTCCTCATCGACGACGAGCAGGTTGTCACCCGCGCCGGGTACCGACGTGAAGCCGATGACCTGAACGGGCCGCGACGGCAGCGCCGCGGCGACATCGTCGCCGTGCTCGTCGACCATGCGGCGGACACGACCGTAGGCATCGCCGGCGACGATCGAGTCGCCGACCCGCAGCGTGCCGCGCTGGATCAGCACGGTCGCCACCGGACCACGGCCGCGGTCGAGGTGCGCCTCGATGGCAACACCCTGCGCGTCCATATCCGGGTTGGCCCGCAGGTCCAGCGCCGCGTCCGCAGTCAGCAGCACGGCCTCGAGCAGCTGCTCGATATTGGTGCCCTGCTTGGCGGAGATGTCGACGAACATGGTGTCGCCACCGTATTCCTCGGCAACAAGGTTGTATTCGGTCAGCTGCTGCCGGATCTTGTCCGGGTTCGCGCCTTCCTTGTCAATCTTGTTGACCGCGACCACGATCGGCACATCGGCCGCCTGCGCGTGGTTGATCGCCTCCACCGTCTGCGGCATGACGCCGTCGTCGGCGGCGACCACCAGGATCGCGATATCGGTGGCCTTCGCACCACGGGCACGCATGGCGGTGAACGCCTCGTGACCCGGGGTGTCGATGAAGGTGATGAGCCGGTCGTTATCGCCCAGATGGGTGAGCACCTGGTAGGCGCCGATGTGCTGGGTAATGCCACCGGCCTCGCCCTCACGGACGTTGGCCTTACGGATCGTGTCGAGCAGTCGGGTCTTACCGTGGTCGACGTGACCCATGACGGTCACCACCGGCGGACGCTGCTCGAGATCCTCTTCGCCGCCCTCGTCCTCACCGTAGGTCAGGTCGAACGATTCCAGCAGCTCGCGGTCCTCGTCCTCGGGGCTGACCACATGCACGACGTAGTTCATCTCGCTGCCGAGCAGCTCGAGGGTCTCGTCGTTCACCGATTGGGTCGCGGTGACCATCTCACCGAGGTTGAACAGGGCTTGCACCAAGGCAGCCGGGTTCGCATCGATCTTCTCCGCGAAGTCCGACAGGGAGGCGCCGCGGGCGAGTCGGATGATCTCGCCGTTGCCGCGCGGCAGCCGCACGCCGCCGATGGCGGGCGCTTGCATGCTTTCGTATTCTGCGCGCTTTGCCCGCTTCGACTTACGGCCACGACGCGGGGCGCCACCGGGACGTCCGAACGCACCGGCCGCACCGCCGCGGCCACCGGGACCACCGGGACGGCCACCGCCGCCACCGGGACGACCACGGAAACCACCGGCCGCGGGAGCACCGGCACCGGCACCGGGCGCACCCGTGCCGCCGCCACCCTGGCCGCCGCGGTAGCCACCGCCACCGCCGCCACCGGGACGACCGCCACCACCGGGGGCACCGCCGGGACGACCCGGACGGCCCGCACCGGCACCGCCGCCCGGACCCGGACGGGCCGAACGCGCGGGCATGGCACCGGGGTTCGGGCGCGGCGGCATCGAGCCGGGGCTCGGCCGCGGCCCACCGGGACGCGGACCGCCCTGGCCCGGAGACGGACGCCGCTCGCCCTGAGTGCCACCCGGGCGGGGGCCGCCCTGGGCCGGACCCGGACGCGGACCCTGGCCGGGACCCGGGCGGGGTCCACCCTGGCTGGGGGCCGGACGCGGCGCGGGACGCTCACGATCGGGTGCGGAAGAGAAGGGGTTATTGCCGACGCGCGGTGTCTTCGGACCCGGCTTCGGACCGCCGGGGCGTGGGCCGCCCTGCGTCGGTGCGCCGGACCGCTGCTGCTGACCGGGACGTGCGCCACCCGGAGTCGGACGCGGTCCACCCTGAGTCGGAGCGCCCGGCGCCGGGGCGGCCTTGGCGGCCGGAGCCGCCGGGGTCTCCTGGACCGGGGCGGTGTCCCGTGGGGCGGGCTTGGCCGCCGGACCGGGACGCGCGGCCGGGGCGGGCCGGGCCGCATCGGACGGACGGGCAGCCGGAGCCGCTGTATCGCGAGCTGCCGGAGCGACCGTCTCACGGGCGGCCGGAGCAGCCGTCGGGGTTGCCGCCTGCGCGGTCTGCGCGGGCTGCGGGGTCTGCGGGGTACGTGGACCAGGACGCGGACCGCCGCCTGCGGCGGGTTTCGCGGCCGGAGTGCTCGACGGTGCGGAACCCGGGCGCGCCCCGGACTTCGCTGCGCCGTTCGCCGGGGCGGACTTGCCTGCCACCGACTCGCGCAGTCGACGTGCGACGGGTGCTTCCACCGTCGAGGACGCCGACTTCACGAACTCGCCCTGCTCCTTGAGCGTTGCGAGTAGTTCTTTGCTCGTGACACCGAGTTCTTTAGCCAACTCGTGCACGCGGGCCTTGCCTGCCACTGCTCTCCTCACTGAGAGGTCGAGCAGTGCCTCCGCCTAGGTAAGGCGGGCCCGCACGACCTCGGGTTATCTCCGATGGACGTTCATCGTTGGTGCTTCACGGTGTGCTCATGAGTGCTCGTGCCTGTTCTCGAGGTACTTCTCCAGGGCTGAGATATCCAGTTGTCCGGACACTCGTAGTGCTCTGCCGAATGCTCGGCGTCGTTCTGCAGTGCGCAAACAAACCGAAACGGGGTGCAGCCAGGCACCCCGTCCGGGAAGTCTGCGCCACGGATCGGGAACTATCGCAACAACCTCGGAACCGTCACCGGTCTCACAGTCCTGCGCCACGATCCGTAACAGATCGACGGCCAACTCGTGCTTCCGACACCCGATACACGTCCGCACCGGAGCCGCTCGGCGTCGGTGCGCCGGGACTTGCTCGGTTGTGCGTTCGAACAAAGGAACCGAAGGCTCGCGTTGAACCTGAGACCACTCTACCGCTGTCCCGCTCGGAACACCGAACCCCGCCCCCGTCGAAGTTACGAACCTGTCATCCGATGGGCTCGATTCGCGGGAATCGGTCAACTCCGATGTGCCTCCGTCCGCACACTGCCACTGCCCGCATCCGGGGTGGCATCGCTGCGGATATCGATCCGCCAACCGGTCAGGCGGGCCGCTAACCTGGCGTTCTGCCCTTCCTTACCGATCGCGAGCGAGAGCTGGAAGTCGGGGACGACCACGCGAGCGGCGCGGGCTTCGGGATCCACGATCGTGACCGATACAACTTTCGAGGGCGAGAGTGCATTCCCGACGAAGGTCGCCGGATCATCCGCGAAATCGATGATGTCGATCTTCTCCCCCGCCAGTTCGCTCATCACATTGCGCACGCGCTGACCCATCGGGCCGATGCACGCGCCCTTGGCATTGACACCGGGCACGGTGGTGCGCACCGCGATCTTGGAGCGGTGTCCGGCCTCGCGGGCGACCGCGACGATCTCCACCGAACCATCGGCGATCTCGGGCACCTCGAGTGCGAACAGTCGGCGCACCAGATTCGGATGGGTGCGCGAGAGAGTGATCTGCGGGCCCCGCGCGCCACGGGAGACACCGACGACGTAACACTTGATCCGGTCGCCGTGCTCATAACTCTCGCCGGGCACCTGCTCGGCGGACGGGATCAACCCCTCGGTGCCGTGCAGTTCGCTGCCGATGCGCACCACGACGGTGCCGCGGGCATTGGCGCGGGCATCGCGCTGCACCACACCGCCGACGATGTCGCCCTCATGGGTGGAGAATTCGCCGAAGGACTTCTCGTTCTCGGCATCACGCAGCCGCTGCAGCACCACCTGGCGCGCGGTGGTCGCCGCGATCCGGCCGAAACCCTCTGGGGTGTCGTCCCATTCGGAGATGACATTGCCGTCGGCGTCGAGTTCGCGCGCCATCACCCGGACTACGCCGGTCTTCTGGTTGATATCGATGCGCGCGTTGGGCTGGTGGCCCTCGGTGTGGCGGTAGGCCGTGAGCAGGGCCGACTCGATCGCGGAGATCACGGTCTCGATCGAGATCCCTTTATCGGCGACAATCGCGCGCAGGGCTTCGATTTCGATGTTCATTCCACGATCCCTTCGGTCGGCGAATCGGACGCTTCTAATGATTCGGTTGGTACATCGGTTGTTCCTCGGACATCGACGGTGGGGTCCACCGCTTCCTCTTGGCCCGGCCGCGGACGGCCGGGCGCGACTCCGCCCGCGAGTTCCAGTTCCCGCGCGCCGGGTGGGTTGAATTCCACCTGCACGACAGCCTCTGCGATATCGGTCAGCGGAATCGTCACCCGGTGCGGCTTGTTCTTCCCGCCGAGCACCAGCGCCACCGTGTCTTCGGTGAGCACACCGACCCTGGCCTCGAACTTGTCCGATGACTTCGGATCCGGCGATGGCGCGCCGGTCCGTAGTTTGATCCGCACCTTGCGCCCCTGGGCGCGACGCCAGTGGCGATCGGCGGTGAGCGGGCGGTCGATGCCGGGGGTGGTCACTTCCAGCAGATAGGGCGTCTCGCCGAAATCGCCCGCGTTGTCGAGGGCTTCGGAGAGTTCGGTGCTCAGGTCGGCAATGGTGTCGAGATCGGAAGCGGCATCGCTGTCGACGATCACCTTCACCCGAACCTGGGCATCCACATGCTTGCCCGCCGTCGAGATCTCGACACCCTCGAGGTCGAATCCTCGGCGCTCGACGAGTCCAGCAACGAGCTGGCTCACCCTTTCCTCGGTCGGCATGGGCATGTGGGGCGGCTCCTGGTTCAGTTGTCAGACGGCGGGAAATTTCTCTACCGGAGATCTAGCGTAACGCGCCTCGAGAGTGTAAAGGACCAGCGGCCTCGAGCAAGTTTCCTGGCCACGCGCCCGCGACGCGGCGCGGCGGGCGTCGCGCCGACCGCACGGCAGACGCTCGGTCGGCCGTGCCACGCGAATCTGGCACGATGGTGCCGTGCCAATCCGCCTCCCCGCCCCGCCGCGCGCCGGGTGCACTTCCGGCATCCCCATCGACCGGCATCAATCCCAGCACGGCAGCGCCGGCGGCGGTCGCACCGGCATCCTCGACCGCCGCACCGCACTGCGGCTGGCCGGCGGCACCACCGTGGGTGTGCTAGCCGTCGGCGCGGTGGCCGGATGTACAGATAAGACGGTGTATCAGCCCGATCCGCTTGCCGCACAAGAGATCCTGGCCCGCGCCGATGCCGCGGCCGCGACGGCGGCGATCGCGGTGACGCCGCAGCGACATGCCGAATTGACCGTGATCGCGGACCAACGCACCGCACACGCGGATGCGCTGCGCGCCGAAATCAACCGTGTGATCGGCGTTTACGGTGACGGCACCACTCCGACCCACCGCACCCGCGAAGTCACCCCGCCCGCTTCCGGCACTTCCCCCGCGGCATCGGGCGCATCCGTATCGCCCAGCACGCCGCCGAGCATCGACGAGTTGCGCACGCGGCTGGCTAAGTCGCAGCAGTCCGCGGGTGATCTTGCTCGCACCCAATCCGGTTATCGCGCGGGGCTATTGGCCTCGATCAGCGCATCGTGCGCGGCGCAGGCGGGGGTGTTGCTGGCATGATTCGTGCCACCTCGACCCAACCTGTACGCCATGCGATGCGCACGGCTCAACACACCCAGACAGGGGTGCGCGCATGACCGAAGCCGAACGCCAAGCCCTGCTCGACGCGTTGCGCGCCGAATACGCGGCGGTGTACACCTACGGCGTGATCGCGGCCTACGCCTCCGCCGAGCGAACCCGCTTGGTCGCACAGGACACCGCCGCCCACCGTGCCCGCCGCGACACCACCATCGATGCGTTGAAGGCCGCCGGAGTCGCGGTGCCGCCGCCGGACGCGGCCTACACCACGCCGTTCCCGGTGAACGATCCGATCCCTGCGGCGAACTTGGCGGTCACGGTGGAAACCGACACCGCAGTCGCCTGGCGCGCGGTCGTAGAGAACGGCAGTTCAGAATCCCTGCGCCGGATGGGGGTTGACGCCCTCACCGAATGCGCCTTGCGCCTGGCCGCCTGGCAAGCCATCCTCGGCGCCAACCCACCGACCGTCGCCTTCCCAGGCAAGGCCTAACCGCCTCGCCGGGCATGCAACGCCGCGCACGGATTCGTCAGCGAATTCGTGCGCCCGCCAGTTGATGCCCGGCCCACCAGTTGATGCTCAGCACACCAATTGATGCCCGGCACACCAACTCACGCCTGGTACACCAACTCATGCCAGGCACACCAACCCATGCCAGGCACACCAACCCATGCCAGGCACACCAACCC
>NZ_JBFANH010000004.1:116032-386429 GCF_040674755.1 Nocardia sp. NPDC049737
CCCACGCCAGGCACACCAACCCATGCCAGGCACACCAACCCATGCCAGGCACACCAACCCACGCCAGGCACACCAACCCACGCCAGGCACACCAACCCACGCCAGGCACACCAACCCACGCCAGGCACGCAAAAAAAACTTGCGCCAGGCACGCAAAACTTGCTCGGCGGTGGCCGAACCGTGCCCGGCACGCCAGTGTGTGAGCGGCGGCGGTCGGCGGGTGGCTACGCCCGCATTTCGTAAGCGCCGTCGTAGGCGGCGACTTCGGTCCAGACGCGGTCGAAACGGGGGCGGTCGGTGACCGGTGGGCGTAGCGCGGAGGCGGCCCACGCCTGCTGGTCGGGAGTGGCGGAGGGCTTGCCGTAGAGGGTGGTGGCGTGGCCGTTGAAGTCGCGGATCTGGAAGTCGAAGATCTGCTCGATGATGTCGCGATCCAGGCCGGTGATGGCGCCCTGCTCCAGGATCAGCTGGCCGTAGACCACCAGGGAGAACAGGTGGCCGATGGTCAGCATGAAGTCCAGGTCCTGCTGCTGGTCGGCATCGGGGGCGGCGGTGGTCAGCAGGGTGCGCAGGGCTTGGGCCTGTTCGTAGAAGCGCGCGACATTTGGCAGGTCGGCGTGCTTTTCGTACACCGGTGCCCAATCGGCGAACTGCACCTTGCCCGCGCCCCGGGCCGGCCCCTGCCGGAAGAAGAACTCGTCATCGGCCGCATCGAGGCGGGTGCCGATCTCCGGGTATTCCTTCGGATTGAACAGGTAGTTCGGCATGAATTTCAGGATCTGGCCGACATTGACGTGCACCGTGCCCTCGAGCCGAGGCAGCGTGCCGATATAGCGCGCGACCTGCGCGAAGTAGGTGTTCTTCTCGAATCCTTTGGCGGCGAGCACATCCAGCAGCAGCGTCATGACGGTCTCGCCCTCGGAGGTCACCTTGGACTTGGTCATCGGGTTGAACAGCAGGTAGCGGCGGTCCTCGAGGCTGGCGCTGCGGAAATAGTCGACGGCGCGGTCACTGAACAGCTTCATCGCGACGATGCGCGCGTACGCATCCACGAAATTCGTACGCACATGCGGGAATTCGGTGACGGCCTTGCCGTAGAGAATGCGGTTGTTGGAGTGCGTGATGGCCTCGTAGAACGAGTGCTCGACCATGCCGATGCTGCCGTGGCACAGGTTGAACTTGCCGACATTGACGGTGTTCAGCGCGGCGGAGAAGGCCTCGGGACCGGTGGACAGGATGTCGGCGGCGGTCACCGGGTAGTCGTGCAGCGCGAAGGTGCTGACATACAGCTGACCATGGATGACATTGTCGATGAGCTCGTAGTTGTCGTGGCGGCTGTCGGCGGCGAACCACACGTAGCCGTCCGCACCTTCGATATCGGCGCGGCGGGAGAAGACCGACACCATCGATGCGACATTGCCATTGCCGATGTAGTACTTGACGCCATTGGCGCGGAACAGGATTCCGGCCTCGGCATCCGCGCTGCCCGGTTCGGTCGGCGTCAGGATCAGGTCGGTGTTGTAGATGTCGGCACCGTGGTCGCGCTCGGACAAACCGAACGCCATCACCTGACCGTCGGCGAGATCGGCAGCCGCGCGCTTCTTGGCGTCCTCGTTATCGCTCTGCCAGATCGGGCCGAGGCCCAGGATGGTGACCTGTTCGGCGTACCAGTACGCGAGACCGTAGAAACCGAAGATCTCCGACAGCGCCGCATTGCGCGCACCGTCCCACCGCCGGTTCGCGTCACCGTCGGCGTAGGCGGCCGGGGTCAGGAAGGTCGCGAACAGGCGCTCCTTCTTGACGAACTCGAGGAAATCCGACACCCAGACCGCATCCGAGTCATCAGCCAGCAGCTGCCGTTTACCCCGCGACTCGAACCACTCGATGGTGGCCGCGAGCAGCCGCCGCGTCTCGGCGTCGAACTGCTTCGGGTCATAGCTGGTCGGGTTGAACAACAACGCGTCGGTGCTCGTCATGCCGCTAACTTACCAGCGGGTAACAGCAGCCAGAAGGGGGTCCGGGATTAACACGCGACACGAATCGTGCCTACGGAACCGTAGGTCGGACGAATGCGAGAAGCCCGGTCGACTGGGCTCAGTCGACCGGGCTTCCCCACCGGTTATCGAAGGCCGAATCTACTGTCCGCCGCGGACCTGCGCGAGCACCGATTCGACCACCGAATCGGCCGGGACCTCGTTGGATTCGCCGGTGAAGCGGTCGCGGATTTCGACCTTGCCCTCGACCCAGCCGCGTCCGACGACCACGACAAGCGGGACGCCGATCAGCTCGGAATCCTTGAACTTCACGCCGGGCGAGGCCTTGCGGTCGTCCAGGACGACATCGAGTCCAGCCGAATCCAGCAGCGCCGCAACCTGTTCGCCGCCCGTACGCGAGGAGTCGTCCTTGTTCGCGATCACCACGTGCACGTCGAACGGTGCGACCTCGCGCGGCCAGCGCAGCCCCTTCTCGTCGTGCTGCTGTTCGGCGATCACCGCGACCATGCGGGAGACGCCGACGCCGTAGGAGCCCATAGTGAGCCGCACCGGCTTGCCATTCTCGCCGAGCACATCGACCTCGAACGCGTCGGTGTACTTATTGCCCAGCTGGAAGATGTGGCCGATCTCGATGCCGCGCGCGGACACCAGCACGCCGCGCCCGTCGGGTGACGGGTCGCCGTCACGCACCTCGGCGGCCTCGATGGTGCCGTCGGGGGTGAAATCGCGACCGGCGACCAGGCCGACGACGTGCTTGCCCGGCTCGTCGGCGCCCGTGATCCAGCTGGTTCCGGTGCCGATGCGCGGATCGACGAGGTAGCGAACACCGTTGGCCTGCAATGCCTTCGGGCCGATGTAGCCCTTGACCAGGAACGGGTTGGCGGCGAAATCGGCCTCGGTGAGCAGTTCCACCTCGGCGGGTTCGACCGCGGCGCCGAGGCGCTTGTCGTCGACCTCGCGGTCGCCCGGGATACCGATGCCGAGCAGTTCGGTCTTACCGTCCGGGTGACGCAGCTTGACCATGATGTTCTTCAGGGTGTCGGCCGCGGTGACGGGACCTGCGGAGATGCCCGCATTGTTTGCCCAGTCCACCAGCGTCGCGATGGTCGGGGTGTTCGGGGTGTCGTGTACGACGGCCGCGGGCAGACCGTCGATGGGTTGCGGTTCGGCAGCGGGCGTGACCACCGCTTCCACATTCGCGGCGTACCCGGACTCCCGGCACACCACGTAGGTGTCCTCGCCGACCGGGCTGTCGGCGAGGAATTCTTCCGACGCGCTGCCACCCATCGCACCAGAGGTGGCCGCGACGATGACGTACTTGACCGCGAGGCGGTCGAAAATGCGCTGGTAGGCCTCGCGATGAGCGTTGTAGCTTGTCTCGAGTCCGTCCTCGTCGAGGTCGAAGGAATAGGAGTCCTTCATGACGAATTCGCGCCCGCGCAGGATGCCCGCGCGAGGCCGCTCCTCATCGCGGTACTTGGTCTGAATCTGGTACAGCGTGACCGGCAGATCCTTGTACGAGCTGTATTCCCCCTTCACGGTGAGCGCGAACAGCTCCTCGTGTGTGGGCCCGAGCAGATAGTCCGCGCCCTTGCGGTCCTGCAGCCGGAACAGGCCGTCGCCGTATTCAGTCCACCGGTTGGTGGTCTCGTACGGCTCGCGTGGCAGCAGCGCGGGCAGCGAGATCTCCTGCGCGCCGATGGCGTTCATCTCTTCCCGCACGACCTGCTCGACCCGCCGCAGCACCCGCAGGCCCAGCGGCAGCCACGAGTACACACCAGGGGCGATGCGCCGCACATATCCGGCGCGGACGAGGAGTTTGTGACTGGGCACCTCGGCGTCGGCGGGATCGTCGCGCAGGGTACGCAGGAACAGGTGGGAGAGGCGGGTGATCACGGAACGACAGGGTAGTCGCTGGCCGCGCCATGTCTGCAACGCATTCGCCCATTCGGCGTGAGCGGATCTCTCCGAGACTACGCAGGCAACCGCCTCCGAGGCCGCACCACCCCACAACGACAACTCGCGCGCTCGGTCCATAGTGCGCGATTGCGCGCGGTGTTGATGGTTCGCTCGACGCGCTCGCTCATGACTCCACCTCGCTGCCGCTCGGCTCCGCCACGACTGAGCGATGCTCGGCTGTGTTGACGGTTCACCAGCTGACGTTCACACACGCGGTACCGTATCCGCTCGTGCTGGTGCTGCTGCCTCCTTCCGAAACCAAGTCCGATGGCGGAACCGATGTGCCGCTGGAGCTGGAGTCGCTGGCGATGCCGCAGCTCACGGCGGTGCGCGACCGGCTCATCGACGAGGTCGTCAAGCTGGCCGCCGACCCGGACGCCTCGCGCGCGGTGCTCGGGCTCGGCAAGGGGGCTGATACCGAGATCGCGCGCAATGCGGCGCTACGCACGTCAGCCACCCGGCCTGCACTGGAGCGCTACACCGGCGTGCTCTACGACGCACTGGATGCCCGCTCCTTCACCAAGGTCCAACGCGCCAAGGCCTATGCCCGCCTCGGCATCGGCTCCGCACTGTTCGGCGCCGTCCGCGCTGATGACCTCATCCCCGCCTACCGGCTCTCCGGCGGTTCCAAACTTCCCGGTCTCCCGACGCTTTCGGCCATCTGGCGCGATATCCTGCCCGACGCCCTGGTCGCCGAGGCCGCCGGGGAACTCGTCATCGACCTGCGCTCTGGCACCTACCAGCAGCTCGGCCGCATTCCGGATGCCATCACCGCCAATGTCCTCACCGAACACCCCGACGGCTCCCGAACAGTGGTGAGCCACTTCAACAAACACCACAAGGGCCTACTCGCCCGCGCCCTCGTCCTCACCCGCGCCGACCCCACCGACATCCGCGCGGTAGCCCGCATCGCCACCAAATCCGGCCTGCGCGCCGAAATAGCCTCCCCCACCGAACTCCTCATCATCACCAGCTGATGTCGGCACATGACCAGTGCACCTCTCACATAGGTCGCATGCAACCTATGCGCGACGTCGACTGCGTATGCGACACCATCGGTAGCGGGCTCGGACCCGCGGCGGCGAGCAGTCGACGGGGTCCTGTCCTACGTACCGTCAGCGCTGTGCGGCGGCCAACGCGGTTCGGATCTTGTCAGCAGCCGCGGGGGCAGCGGGGTGCTCCCAGAACGGGAGATCCGCGGCGTAGGGGTCGCCATAGACGGGGGTGTTGGGCTGGGAGCGCCAGCTCTCGTTCAACGAGCCGACGTCGACTGTGTCGTAGCCGAGGGTGTCGAGTAGTTCGGCGGCGCCCTTTTTCGCATCGGCGTCATCGCCTGCGATGGGAAGGGCCGAGCGGTCGAGGGCACCGGAGGGGCGGGCGAGGGCTGCCAAGTGGGGATAGAAGATGTTGTTGAAGGCCTTGACGACCTTCGAGGTCGGCAGGTGGCGCTGCAGCAGTTCGCTGCTGGTGGTGGTGCCGTCCTCGAGTTCGGGAAAGATGCCATCGCGGTCCGGGTAGTAGTTGTTGGTGTCGATGACGACCTTGCCCGCCAGCGGCTCCACCGGGACCTGCCGGTAGTTTTTCAACGGCACCGTGACCACGACAATGTCACCGGCCGCGGCCGCCTCCGCGGCGGTGGCGGCACGCGCCCGTGGCCCGAGCTCGGCAACCAGCTCCGCCAGCGTCTGCGGCCCCCGCGAATTGCTGACCACGACATCGAGTCCGGCCGCGACGGCCAACCGTGCCAGCGTGCCGCCAATATTCCCGCTACCGATCAATCCAAGCGTTGTCATGCCCCCACCCAACCGAGTCGACGCCACAATTGTTCCCGCATGCGCTCGGTGCAACGGAAAGCGTCGCGAGCAGTAAGCGGAGTGGGCCACGATGCGCGCGGTAGCCGACCTGATCGGCGTCGAAACCCCGGAAATAGGCCGCAAGTCGGTGCGCCAAAGCCAGATCGAAACCGCTACCCATGCCAGGGTCAGCACCGACGAGTCGGCGGAGCTGCAGCGGGACAACGCAGAACTCGAGCGCGCCGAAAGCGTCCCGATGTTGCGTCCGGTCGGACACAGGCGTTCGACGAAGATGGGCGAAGTCAGTGCCCAGGGTGGCTCCGGCGACCGCTCCATTGCGCCGACACCAGGCTCCATGCCCTCCCGCGCGAAAACTCGGATGCGCGGAAAATAATCGGTCTGTAGTGTTCGGCGAGCGGCGGGGGAAATCCGAAATGTAGGGCCGCACAAGGAATGTGACGGCATCGAGGGCGTCCGGGGAGGTAATTGATGACGAAGTTGAATCAGATCATCGCGGTGGAGAAGGGCGTCAAGAACGGCGCATTGCGCGAGTTGGCACACACCCAGGGTCAGCTGCAGAAGTCGGGGCTGCTGTCCGGTATCGCACGCACCTACCAGCCGAAAGACGAAGAGGGCGAACAGCTTCCGCCGGAGTCGACGCGGGTGCAGGTGAAGTCCGAGGAGGTTTTGCGCCAAACGGCCGCGACGCTGACCCGGCTGTTCGATGTGACGGCGACCAAGGACTGGGCGAACTGCGAGGCCAAGGCCGACGTGCGCGTCGACGAGGAGACCCTGCTGGCCGCAGTACCGGTGTCGTACCTGCTGTTCCTGGAGAAGCAGCTGGCCGACCTGTACACCTTCGTCAAGCAGCTGCCGGTGCTCGACGCCGCGGAGGCCTGGGCGTTCGACGATTCGTCCGACACCTGGCGCACCGACGCCGTGCGCACCATCCGTACCAAGAAGGTGCCGCGCAACCACGTCAAGGCCGAGGCGACCGAGAAGCATCCGGCTCAGGTCGAGGTGTACTACGAGGACATCGCCATCGGCTACTGGACCACGGTGAAGTTCTCCGGTGTGCTGCCGGCCCGCCGGGTCAACGAGTTGGTCGAGCGCATCGAAAAGCTCCAGCAGGCAGTCAAATTCGCCCGCGAGGAGGCCAATGGGAGCCAGGTCACCGACCGCAAGACCGGTGATGTGATCTTCCGTTACCTCTTCCGCTGAACCGGTCGGGGGCGAACCGTCGCCCCCGACCCACAGACGCCCTCGCCGCGTGCGAGGGAAGCGCAAGAGCGCAAACTCAAACTGAAGATAAGCCTGAAGACACGGTGACAGTGCGGGTTCGAATCCCGCTCCGGGCACACGCCCGGATAGCCCAATTGGTAGAGGCAGCCGGAATCTCAGACTCTCGCTCCAGATTGAGCATTCGCCGCCGAACACCCGATCACGAGGAAGGACACAATCGCGACGAGATACGGGTTCAAATCCCGTTCTTCCAGCCACAATGGAAGATGGTCTAATCGTATGACACGTCGTATCAGTTTGATCCGATCCCACCGACCCGGTGCGCGAATTCGGGTGGCACCAAGGAACCCGAGGGCAGGCTACGCCCTCGGGTTCCCTTGCGTTGGTACAGGCATGGTCAGAGCGCGTACTTGTCGGCGAGTCCGAGCACGTGGTCGAGAATGTGCAAGCCTTGTTCGGCCTCGGTCTCGTCGATAATGCACGGCGGAACCACATGCAGCCGGTTGAAATTGACGAAAAGCAGCAGACCCGCCGCCTTGGCCGCGGCAACAGTTTCGTTCATGGCCGCGCTGGTGCCGCCGTATGGTGCGAGCGGTTCGCGAGTTCGCTTGTCCCGCACCAGTTCCAGTGCCCAGAAGACGCCGGTTCCGCGCACCTCACCGATGCTGGGATGACGTTCGGCGAGTTCGCGTAGGCCGGGGCCGAGGACGCGGGTACCGATATCGGCAGCGTTCTCCACGATTCGCTCGTCCCGCATCGCATTGATCGTCGCGACCGCGGCGGCCGTCGCCAGCGGATGACCTGAATAAGTCAGCCCGCCCGGGTACGGACGATCATCGAAGGTCGCGGCAATGGTTGGACTGATCGCGACGCCGCCGAGCGGCACGTAACCGGAATTCACCCCCTTGGCGAAGATCAGCAGATCAGGGATGACGCCATCGAAATGCTCTATGGCGAACCACTTTCCGGTGCGGCCGAACCCCGACATCACTTCATCGGCGATGAATACGATGCCGTATTTGTCACACAACGCCCGGACACCCGCCATATACCCGGGCGGCGGAACCATGATTCCCGCTGTGCCAGGAATGGATTCGAGCACGATGGCCGCGATCGTGTCCGGCCCTTCGAAAACAATGGTCTGTTCGAGATGCGCCAAAGCCCGCTCGGCTTCCTCGTTTTCGTTGCTCGCATGGAACTGCGAGCGGTACAGGAATGGACCGAAGAAGTGGACGATGCCGCTATTGCCGTGGTCGTTGGGCCAGCGCCGCGGATCGCCGGTGAGGTTGATCGCGGTCTCGGTGCCGCCGTGATAGGAGCGGTAGCGCGAAAGCACCTTGTACCGGCCGGTATGCAGGCGTGCCAGCCGAACCGCGTGTTCGACCGCATCGGCGCCGCCATTGGTGAAGAAGATCTTGTCGAGCTCGCCCGGGGTACGCTCGGCAATCAGCCGAGCGGCCTCGGAGCGGGCATCGTTGACGTGCTGTGGTGCGATGGTGCACAGCTTGGCGGCCTGCTCCCGCACCGCGGCAACGACTTTCGGATGCTGGTGACCGATATTGGTGTTGACCAGCTGCGAGGAGAAATCGAGCAGGCGATTGCCGTCGCCGTCCCATACGTAGCAGCCCCGGGCCGCAGTGATGGTCATGGGCGTGCGCTGCGCCTGCGCCGACCACGAGTGGAATACGTGGCGGCGATCGAGCTCATAGGCGCGGTCGGCGGCCTGCCGGACGAGTTCGGGTGCCGATCCATTCGCGAGGGTCATCGAATTCTCCTGCGAGCTAGTTGTTCTGGGGGAATCCGAGTTCGAGTCCGCCGTGGCTGGGATCGAGCCAACGCGTCGTTACGGCCTTACCCCGGGTGAAGAAGTGCACGCCCTCGATGCCGTGCGCATGCGAATCGCCGAACAGCGAATTCTTCCAGCCACCGAAGCTGTAGTAGGCCATCGGAACCGGGATCGGCACATTGATGCCGACCATGCCGACCTCCACCTCATTGTGGAAGCGCCGGGCCGCGCCGCCATCGTTGGTGAAGATGGCGGTCCCGTTGCCATAGGGATTGGCGTTGACGAGTTCCAGCGCGTCGTCATAGCTGTCGACGCGAACAACCGACAGCACTGGACCGAAGACTTCGTCCGTGTAGACGCTCATCTCGGTGCCCACATGATCGAGAACCGTCGGCCCGAGCCAGAATCCATCCGCTTCGCCATCGGGCTGAACGCCGCGACCGTCGAGAACGACACTGGCACCGGCGGTTTCGCCCGCATCGATATAGGCGGCGACTCGATCGCGGTGCTCGCGGGTCACCAGCGGACCCATATCGGTGTCGCGGGCACCGTCACCGGTCCTGATGGTCTTGGCCCGCTCGGTGATCTTGGCGACCAGTTCGTCACCGACCGCACCGACCGCCAGCACCACACTGATGGCCATGCACCGCTCCCCCGCGGACCCGAATCCGGCGTTCACCGCGGCGTCGGCGGCCAGATCCAGATCGGCATCGGGCAGCACCACCATGTGGTTCTTGGCGCCGCCGAGCGCCTGCACGCGCTTACCGCTGGCGGTGCCGCGCTGGTAGACGTACTTCGCGATGGGTGTGGAACCGACGAACGAGACGGCCTTGAGATGCGGATTGTCGAGCAGTTCGTCAACGGCGACCTTATCGCCCTGCAGCACATTGAAAACCCCTGCGGGCAAACCGGCTTCGTGCCACAGCTCGGCCAACCACAGCGATGCGGACGGATCCTTCTCACTCGGCTTGAGCACCACGGTATTTCCGGCCGCGATCGCGATCGGGAAGAACCACATCGGCACCATCGCCGGAAAGTTGAACGGCGATATCACCGCGACCGGGCCCAGCGGCTGGCGGATCGAGAAGATATCCACCTTCGTCGAGGCGTTCTCAGTGAATCCGCCCTTGATCAAATGTGGGATACCGCAGGCGAATTCGACCACCTCCAAACCGCGGTTCACCTCGCCGAGCGCATCGGAGTGCACCTTGCCGTGTTCGGCGGTGATGAGCTCGGCGAGTTCTTCCTTGCGCTCGTTGAGCAGTTCGCGGAATCGGAACACGATCTGCGTGCGCCGTGCGAGTGAGGTATCACGCCAGTCCGGGAAGGCCGCCTTGGCCGATGCGATCACCGCCCTGGCGTCCTCGACACCGGCCAGTGCCACCTGCCCGGTCACCACCCCGGTCGCCGGATTCGTCACCGGCGCGGTCGCGGAGCTCGTGCCCGCGAAGGGTTTGCCGTCGAGCCAGTGCGCGATTGTCTGCATATCTCCTCGATTCGATGCTGAGCGCCGCATGGTGTCGTGGTTCCGACTCTGCACCATCGATGCCCGTTTTCTGCCCGACGTTCTGTATGCGATTTCGCATTTCCTATTACGATTTGTCGGATGCTGCTCTCCGTTGCCGATGTGCTGGCCATGCCGGTCGTGCGTGCGGGCGAGCCGGAGGTCGTCGGTGCGGCCGCGCTGGATCGGCCGGTGCGGTGGGTGCACGTCAGCGATCTGCCGGATGTCGCCGAATTGCTGGTCGGTGGGGAGCTGATGTTGACCACCGGTTTGGCCATGACCGGCAGCGACGAGTCGACGGTCGCGTATCTGAATTCGCTGGCCGCCGCAGGGGTGGCCGGACTGGTCATCGAACTCGGTGCGGCGGTGCCGCACTTACCGCCGATCGTCGTGGCGACCGCCGACGCACTGGAGCTCCCGGTCATAGCGCTACATCGCGTCACACGCTTCGTGGAAATCACCGAGGCCGTGCACCGAGTGATCGTGGCCGATCAATACGCCGAACTCGAATTCGCGCGCACCGTGCACGAGACCTTCACCGAGCTCAGTGTGCGTCGCGCCGCGCTGGCCGAAATCGTCGAGACGGCTGCTGACATGCTCGATTCCTCGGTTGTACTGGAGGATCTGGCGCACCGGGTGCTAGCCCTGACCGCCCGGCACACCAGCACCTCGGCGATCCTGGAGAACTGGGAGACCACCTCCCGACTGCTGCCGGAGGGCTGGGATGTGGTGCAGGTCGGCCCGCATACCCAGCGCTGGGGTCGGCTGATCCTGCGTTCGAGCCGGGTCGCGACACCTCGCGCCCGCATGGTGCTCGAGCGTGCCGCACAGACACTGACGCTGCACCGGATGATCGATAAGGATCGCTTCGGCCTGCATCGTCAGGCGCAGACCGGACTCATCGACGATATGGTCAACGGCCGCGTCCTCGACGAACTCGATGCACAGGCCAGGGCCGCGGCGCTGGGGCTGCTGACCCGGCGTGTGCACTACGTTCCGCTCGCGATAGACGTTGCCGCCCTTGCCGAAGCCGATCAGGTCGCCAGGCAGCGCCGCAGCGCGGGGGTGCTCGACGCGGTCACCCACGGTCTCGGACTGTCGAAGGCCACCGCATTGACCGCGGCCGAGCACGGCGACCGGGTCGGCATGCTGCTCGCGATCCCACGCGGCGCCGATCTCGACGACACGCTCCGCACCGTTTGCTCGGCGATCATCGCCGAAGTGCGACGAGTGGATGGGGTACGCCGGGTGGTCATAGGCGTTGGCGCGGAGGCGGATTCGCTACTGGACACCGCGCGCGAATTGACGCATGCGGCGCACGTCGCCGAGGTCGCGTTATCGTTGGAGTCGACGTTTGATCGGCCGCGCTCCCGGGACGCTACGTCGTCACGCTCCGCTACCGCCTCCGCGTCCGTCGCTCGCGCGGCAGTGCCGCGACCGTTCTATCGCAGCGGCGATATCCGGTTGCGCGGGTTGCTCTCGCTGATCCGCAATGAACCCGGTGTGCAGAGCTTCGCCGAAACTGAGCTGAGTGCGTTGCTGCGCTACGACATTCGGCATGCCGCCGATCTGACGCGCACGTTGCGACAGTTCCTCGACGTCGCGGGCAATAAGACCGAACTCGCCAAGCGGCTCAATATCAGCCGACCGACCCTCTATGACCGGCTCGCTCGCATCGAGCGGATTCTCGATGTCGACCTCGAGGACGGTGAATCGCGCACCTCACTGCATACCGCACTGCTCATCCGAGATCTGACCGCCGACTCGAACTCCAGGACCGACAAGTGATTTCGATCGGATCGGGAATGTTCGAGAGTCGGCGAACGTTTCACCAATTCATGACAGCTGTGCTCTCCGAGGAATTGAAGAAGTACCTGGACGAGTCGAAGGTCTTCGCGACCGCCGCGACAATCGGACCGAACGGACAACCGCACTTGACCGTCATCTGGCTCGAGCGCGATGGCGACGATCTGCTGTTCTCCACGACGGTGGATCGGCAGCAGGGCAAGAACCTGGCCCGTGATCCGCGGATCACGGTGATGATCAATCCGCCGGATAATCCGTACGTGTACGCGGAGATCCGCGGCACCGCCACGATCACCCCCGATCCGGATAAGGCACTGCCGGACAAGCTGTCGCACCATTACACCGGGCTTCCGTACGCCGAATTCAACCCGGCCTCCGTCAACGACGGACCCCGCGTGATCGTCCGGGTGACCCCACGCAAGGTCACCGGTCGCCTGTGAGCTCGCCGCCGGGCGCGGTTCAGCCCTGCCCGGCCTCCTCGCGCGCATGCTGCGCTTGGCCGACCTCAGCCGCCGTATAGCGCAATGTCAGTGCCACCAGGCCGACCAGCAGTGCGCCGATGGCGGTGACGAAAAGCACCAGCGTGTAACCACTTCCGAGGGCATCCAGCTCCGCGGGCGTCATACCGGTTGGCTTACCCGTCCGACCGCCGTGCGACAGCGTGCGGGCGGCGGCAACCGGAGCGAGCAGACCGATCGCGAAGGGTGTGCCGAGGTTCATGAACATCTGGCCGACCGCCGTGAGCGGGCCGATATTCTTCGGCGCGACACCGACCAATACGCACAGTGGGACGACCACCACGGCAACACCGATACCGAAGCCGATCATGATGAACAGACCCACCAGGGTCGGCCAGTACCGCACCCCCCGTTCGAGCGTCGAGCCGAACAGCAATCCGACGACGAGAAGCGCCGCGGCACCGCTCAACAACCAGCGCGGGGCGACCGTCATCGCCAGCTGCGAAGCCGTGGCGGTGCCCATACCAGCGCCGATGGTGAATGGGATGAACGCGACCCCGGCGACCAACGGGCTGTATCCGACCACATTCTGAACGAACAGACCTGCGAAATATGTTGTCGCGGCCAATACTCCACTGGCCAGGAAGATGGCGCCGAAGGTGGCGACCCGATCACGCTTATCGAACAGCGACCAGGGCAGCAGCGGGTTGACCACCCACCGCTCGGCGAGCACGAAGACGATCAACAGCACCAGACCGACGGCAATCGACCCGATGATGACCGGACTGTCCCAGCCGAACTCGGGCCCTTCGGTCGCACCGAAGACCAGGGAGGCGCAGGCGAGGGTGCCGAGCACGGCACCGCGCACGTCCAGGGACAGTCGGTGGGGGGTGGTGTCGCGCAGCCGCAGCACCGCGCCCGACAGGATCAACCCACCGATCGGCACATTGATCAGGAAGATCCAGCGCCAGCTCACCTCGGTGAGCGCACCGCCGATCACCAGTCCGCCGACCGAGCCGACCGCTATCATCGAGCCGAAGATCGCGATCGCCTGATTGCGCACCCGACCGGGCGCGAAAGTGGTCGCTACCAGGGCAAGTGCGGTGGGGGCCGCGAGTGCCGCACCGGTGCCCTGGATGGCGCGGGCCGCGATCAGCATGCCATCGTTCTGCGCGAGCCCGCACAGCAGCGAGGCCAGCGTGAACAGCGCGACGCCCGCGATGAACATGCGTTTGCGGCCGAACGAGTCACCGATCCGGCCGCCGAGCAACATCAAACCCGCGAACGGCAGACCGTATGCGGTGACCATCCAGGCGCTACCGGAGCTCGATAGCGCTAGTTCTTCCTGTAGCCGGGGCAAGGCCAAAATCACCACGGTGCCGTCGAGCACGACCATCAGTTGCAGCCCGCTCAGCACCAGGATCGCCAGGCCGAAGGCCCGCCGCGTCACCGGATACGGCGTCGTAGCGGGATTGTCTGGCACAGTCAGCCACTGTAGTCAGAGCGACGGATGACAGGTAGCGGCCCCGTCCGCGGCACCACCGGCATGGAGCCGGTCCGCTGCGATTCCTCTTGCGCGTGCTGTGCCTCGGCCAGTTGTCGGGGCGTATAACGCAATGTCAGCGCGACGAAGCCCGCCAGCACCGCGACCAACGAGCAGACCGCGAGCACCAGCGTGTATCCGCTGCCGAGCGCGAAGATCTCGGCCTCGTTCATATCGGCCGCCTTACCTGTGCGCCCGCCCATCGACATGGTGCGCGATGCCGCGATGGGAGTGAGCAGCCCGATGAATACCGGCGTCGCCAGGTTCATGAACATCTGCCCCACAGCGGACAGCGGGCCGATATCGGACGGTGGCACCCCGACGAGCACGCACAGCGGCGCGAGCACCATTGCCACGCCGACACCGAAGCCGATCACTATCAACAGTGGCAGCAGGGTGGTCAGGTAATTCACGCCGCCGTCGAGCTGCGAACCGACCAGCAGTCCGGCGGCCAGCACGAATGCCGCGCCGCACACCAACCAGCGCGGTGCGACGTACAGCGCTGCCTTGGAGGCCACCGCACCGCCGATGCCGATGCCGATGGTGAACGGAATCGACGCGATACCCGCGACCAGTGGTCCATAGCCGAGCACATTCTGCAGGAACTGCGCGACGAAGAAGGTCATCGCACCGAGTACGCCACCGGCCAGGAAGATCAGCATGAAGGTGGTGACCCGATCGCGACTGTCGAACAGCGACCACGGCAGTAGCGGATCATCGACGGTGCGCTCCACGACCACGAAAACGATCAACAACACCGCGCCCGCCACCAACGCACCGATTACGGCCGGACTGCCCCACCCCAACTCGGGCCCCTCGGTCGCGCCGAACACGATCGACGCGCAGGCCATGGTGCCGAGCACCGCGCCCTTGATGTCGAGTGCGGATCGGTGGTGTTCGGTATCGGCGAGTTGGGACAGCGCACCGAGGATGATCAGCACGCCGATGGGCACATTGATCAGGAAGATCCAGCGCCAGGACAGCTGGGTCAGGGCACCGCCCACCACGAGACCGCCGACCGAGCCGATACCGACCATCGAGCCGACGATCGCAATGGCCTGATTGCGCGCCTTGCCCGGTGCAAAGGTGGTTGCCACCAGCGCGAATGCAGTCGGCGCCGCAATTGCCGCGCCCGCACCCTGCACGGCGCGGGCCGCGATCAACATGGCCTGGCTCTGCGCCAACCCGCACATCAGCGAGGCGATTGTGAACATCCCGACGCCGAGGATGAGCATGCGTTTACGACCGAACGCATCCCCGAGTCGCCCGCCGAGCAGCATCAGCCCCGCGAAGGTCAGACCGTAGGAGGTCACCGTCCACGCGCCGCCCGCGCTGGTCATGCCCATTTCCTCTTGCAGTCGAGGCAGCGCGAAGATGACCACGGTGCCGTCGAGCACAACCATCAGCTGCAGCCCACTCAGCACGAGAATGGCGAGCCCGAAGGCCCGCTGCGTCACCGGGTACTGCATCTTCGCAGGGGGATTATCGAGCACGGTGAGCCACTGTAATTGATCCGGAACCCAGGTCTCCGCTCCCGCGCGTGCGATTCACTCAGTCATAGCGAAAGTCACTGGTCGGTTGTGAAACCTTCCAGTTGCGGGAGCCGAGCGGTTGAGTCGTCGAATCTCGCACGCGGCGTTCGCGGCCGGATGCGGCAGCGGCGAAGCCGGAACGAACCGATTGAGCTCATCGAGCGGCATAGACGCGATGATTCGTCGATGCCAGGATGCGTTATCCGGCAGCGGACTTTGCCTGCGGTTCGGCGGCATCGGCGGAGAAGCCGGCCGTGGGCCCGATCACAACGATCGCGGGTGGGCGGATGGCTTCTTCGCGAACGCGAGCGGCAACAGTGCCGAGGTCGGCACGCAGGACGCGTTGGGTGCGCAGCGTGCCCTCCTGGATCACCGTCGCCGGTGTGTCGGCGGGTCGGCCACCCTCGATGAGGGCGGTGGCGAATTGTTCGATGCGCTCGACCGCCATCATGAGCACGATGGTGCCACGCAGGCGGGCCAGGGCGGGCCAGTCGACGAGGGAGTCCGGATGATCGGGTGCGACGTGGCCGCTGACCACCACGAATTCATGGGTGACGCCACGATGGGTCACCGGAATGCCCGCCGCGGCGGGCACGGAGATGGGGCTGGTGATGCCGGGGACCACGGTCACCGGAATGCCCGCCTCGACGCAGGCCTCGACCTCCTCATAGCCGCGCCCGAACACATATGGGTCACCGCCCTTGAGCCGCACCACGAACTTGCCCGCCTTGGCGCCCTCGATCAGCGCGGAATTGATCGCCTCCTGCGCCATCGCCCGCCCGTAGGGAATCTTGGCCGCGTCGATCACCTCGACGTCCGGACCGAGTTCGGCGAGCAGTTCCGGCGGTGCGAGCCGGTCGGCGACAACGAGATTCGCCCGGGCCAGCAGGCGGCGGCCGCGCACCGTGATCAGATCCGGATCGCCGGGACCGCCGCCGACCAGCGCGACACCCGGGGTGATCGGCGTCGAATCATCGTTCACCACACCTGATTGCAGCGCCTCGAGCAATGCATTACGCACGGCCGCGGACCGCCGATGCTGTCCACCGGCGAGCACGCCGAGCGTGAGGCCGTCGTGGCGAGCGGTCGCCGGAGTTACCGCCGTGCCGAGCCGGGCGACATCGGCGCGCACGCAGAAAATCCGTCGCTGGGTGGCTTCCTCCACAACCGCGGCATTGGTCTCGGGTTCATTGGTGCATGCGATCGCGTACCAGGCACCATCCAGATCGCCGTCGGCGTAGGCGCGCAAATTCAGCGTGAGTTGCCCGGACGTAGCCATTCCCTCCACCGCCGGGGTGACGTCGCGACTGATGACGTGCACGTCCGCTCCGGAGGCGATCAATAGTCCGAGCCTGCGCTGCGCGACCGTCCCGCCGCCGACTACGACGACGCGCCGCCCATTGAGATCGAGCCCGACCAGGTAGTTCGGATCACTCGCGGGACGGTCGGCCGGGTTGATTTCCGGCTGGTCATCGGTAGGTACTGACGTGTTCGGCACAGTGTTCGAGCCTACGTCCTGCGTGCACGCGCCCGGCAATCACCCGCCGCGGACGGCTTCCCTATACTTCGGCCCATGAATCGCTGGGGGTCGGGCGGGGTGGAGCCATGACACAGGCCGATCAACTACTCGAGGTGGCTTACGCCGAGGCACTACGTGGCCGGGCCGAAGGCGGGGTTCCGATCGGCGCGGCCCTGTTCGCGGTCGACGGCACCCTGCTCGGGCGTGGGCACAACCGCCGGGTGCAGTCCGGTGATCCCAGCATGCACGCCGAAACCGATGCGTTTCGCAATGCGGGTCGCCGCCGTGACTATGGCTCGACCATCATGGTGACCACGCTGGCACCGTGCTGGTACTGCAGCGGGCTGGTGCGCCAATTCGGGATCGGGGCGGTAATCATCGGGGAAGCGCAGACTTTTCATGGCGGGCAGGACTGGCTGGCCGAGCACGGCGTCGCGGTAACCGTGCTCGACGACCAGCGCTGCATCGACCTGATGACCGATTTCATCGCCGAGCAACCGCTGCTCTGGAACGAAGATATCGGGGTAGCCGGGGATTGATGTCGGACAAGGGATTTCAGCGGAAGTACGGATAGTCCTGCACCCAGTTGAACCCACGGCCGCGCAGCGGGAAGCTGTTCAGATCAACCTGCTGCAAGGTGATGGTCACCGGCCGACCGTTCAACTGCCCGTTGAGCCTCAGACGGTCGGGCGCGGGCTGTTCGAAGCTGAAGTCGGCGATCTGAGCGGGTTGCGCGTCCGGCCGCTGCGGCGGCGCGGACACCGAGATC
The DNA here is from genome assembly GCF_040674755.1 of Nocardia sp. NPDC049737. NCBI lineage: Bacteria > Bacillati > Actinomycetota > Actinomycetes > Mycobacteriales > Nocardiaceae > Nocardia > Nocardia sp. NPDC049737. The sequence goes on from NZ_JBFANH010000004.1 coordinate 133,938, forward strand.
TTGTGCGCGGCGGTATCGATAGCGGGAACGGCGGGCACAAGGGTGCCGTCCATCTTCTGATAGGTCATGCCCGGCACATCGAAAACTACACGCTGCCAACGAGTTTCATCGGTGGTCAGCGGCGGGACCGGCACGCCGTCCTGGGTGAATTCCGATACCGTCCAGATCCCGTACAGCGGCGGCTTCGGGCTGCCACCGCCACCCTCGCTCCAGTACTTCAGGCCGGTGTGCACGAAGCCCGATGCCATCCACACTCCCACTACGACTTGCAGTGCGATCGCGATCCGGCGAGTTCGGTTGCTGCGGAACGGATCCGGCTGCGTGGCGGGTTCGGATGGCCGATTAAGCACCAGTACATTCGCCAACCGCCGCGCCTGCGGTGCGAGCAGCACCATGCTCAGCAGCATGAGGTGGAAGGCCAGGATCTTGACCGGCACGTCGAAGGTCATATTGAGCACGAACACCTGCGCCAAGCTCACCAAGCTCAGCATGGCGCCGACGGTCGCGGTCCTAGGCAGCAACAGCAGCAGTCCGCCGAACACTTCGGCGCAGCCGAGCAGGATCTCGTAGCCGGGTGAACTCCCGACCTGATTCCACAGCACCGAGGCGGGACTGAACTCGCCGTAGGGTTGCAGCAGTTTGGCCAGTGTCGGCTCCGGCATCTGCGTCGGAATCGCCTTTGCGAACCCGTAGAGCAGCATCTGTCCGCTCAAGGACATCCGGATGAAGAGCAGGAACCAGGCCTGTAGCTGCCGATAGTTCGGCCTGCGCCGGTCCAGCCCGGTCCAGATGAGGGTCGCCACCGCGGCGGCGATCAGTACGCAGAAGACGAATGTCCAGATGAAGTATTGATCGCCGCTGCCCGAATCCTCGCGCAGCACGACATCGGTATCGAAGAACAGTCGTCCGGCCGGCTCGATGATCGGGCGCAAGGCGCGAAATTCCCAGAGCACCGCGTCATCCGGCAGCGATTGCGCGAGCAGCCCGGCGAAGGCGAACGGAATCTGGGTGAACAGCAGGCAGAACAGGACGAAATAGCCGAAGGAGAACCGAAAAACGATCCTGGTCACCGGATTCCATCGATCGGGCTGTTCGGGCGGTATGACGCTGCCTTCCCTATCGAGAACCTCTGTACCGATCGCGCTCACAACCGCGCCTCGCTGGCGCTCGGCTCCGTCGTGCGCGAAGGCACCCTGTGCCGATGGTTCACTCGCTGGCGCTCGCTCACGCAGATCCTTCCCTCTCACAACTCCACGTCAGCCGACGGTATCGACGCCGCGGCCCGGCCCGCTTCCAGGAAAACCCCGATTTCCACCCCGATCCATCGGCGTACGCGACTCCGCCGGAGGTATGACCCGCCACCTGGTGCAGGGGATTGTCAATACCGAATATCACCCAGTGAGGGTCGCTCGATTTCTTCGGATTTCTGCGGTAAGCACCGACTAGAACGCGTTACAGTTTCCGCAGGCACATGCGTCAGGAGGACAAAGAATGGCCGACGATCCCGATCCCACCGCGCGACGGCAGCTGACCGTCAGCGCGCGGGACCTCGACACCCTCGCCGAGGACCTGTCCCGGTGGCTGGACGGCAAAGTCCACGCGGATCACCCGCCCAGGATTTCTGCGCTGTCGCGGCCGCAGGGGGCGGGAATGTCGAGTCCGACGGTGCTGTTCGATGCGCAATGGAGTGTGGACGGGCGCGCCGACGGCGGTTCGTTCGTGGCCAGGATGACACCGGAGGCCGATTCCTTCCCGGTCTTCGAAAACTATGACCTGGAGCTGCAATACCAGATCATGGCAGGAGTCGCGGCCGCCTCCGCGGTGCCGGTCCCCGAACTGTGCTGGCTGGAACCCGACGAGAAGCCGCTCGGCACAAAGTTTTTCGTGATGCGCCGGGTCGAGGGCAGGGTGCCCTCGGACAATCCGCCGTATGTTTTCATCGGCTGGCTGTTCGACGCGAGTCCCGAGGAGCGGGCCGAGCTGACCGCGAAGACCGTCGAGGTCATCGCGAAAGTGCACGAAATACCGGATCCGGCAACGCGATTTCCGATGCTGGACGGTCCGGGCCAGGCGCTGCGCCGACATGTCGAATGGCACCGCAACTGGTACCGCTGGGCATTGGCCGATGACGGCTATTCGATTCCCCTGATCGAGCGGACCTTCGACTGGCTCGACGCGCACTGGCCCGCCGATCCCGGTCCGGACGTGCTGAGTTGGGGCGATTCGCGCCCGGGCAACATTCTGTACGAGGGCTTCACCCCGGTCGGGGTACTCGATTGGGAGATGGCCGGACTCGGCCCGCGCGAACTGGATATCGCCTGGGTGATCTTCATTCACCGCTTCTTCCAGGACCTTGCCACCCGCTTCGATCAGCCCGGACTGCCGGACTTCCTGCGGCGCGCGGATGTCGTCGCGAAATACGAAGAGGTCACCGGATATACGGTTCGCGATCTCGACTTCTACATCGTGTACGCCGCGCTGCGGCACGCGATCGTGATGGCCAGGGTCAAGCGCCGGATGATCCATTTCGGTGAGGACACCGACACCCCCGATCGCGACGACTACGTGATGCACCGAGCAAGCCTGGAGGCGCTGCTCGACGGAACCTACGAATGGGATTAGAGGAAATCATGGCTGTATCCGATGGTCGCTCCGCAGGCTCCGCTCCCTCGCCCCTTGACGAATACCCCATCCACCAGACGCACCTGTCCATGTCCCGAGTCGCCAGCAGCGACCGGAACTTCTACGACAGAAGCTATTTCAACGGACACGACCGCGACGGCGGCACCTTCTTCGTCACCGGCGGCGGGGTGTATCCGAACCTCGGAGTGATCGACGCGTACGCCTGCGTCCGGCGCGGCGATATCCAGCGCACGGTCCGCTTCTCCGACGCGCTCGGCGATCGCGGCGTCGACCTGCGAGTCGGCGGCTACCGCGTCGAGGTGCAGGATCCGCTGCAGCGGATCCGGGTGGTCTGCGAGCACAATGACCTCGGCTTCGACCTCACCTGGCACGGATCGTTTCCCGCCGTCGAGGAACAACCGCATCTGATCCTCAACGGCAACCGCCCGATTATCCAGGCGACCCGCTTCGCGCAGGTCGGCTCGTGGGAGGGGACGCTGCACGTCGACGGCACGGACCTCACCGTCGACCCGGCCGTCTGGATGGGCACCCGGGATCGCTCCTGGGGCATCCGCCCGGTCGGCGAACCCGAACCGCCGGGCCGGGCCGCCGCCGAACCGTCCGGCGGATTCTGGTGGATGTATGTGCCGCTGCGCTTCGACGATTTCGCCATCGTGCTGATCCTGCAGGAGGAACCCGACGGCAAGCGCACCCTCAACGACGCCGTCCGCATCTTCCCGGACGGTCGCACCGAACAGCTGGGCTGGCCCCGCTACCACATCGAATACCGTTCCGGGACAAGGCATCCCATCGGCGCACGGCTGGAACTGACCACCCCGGACGGTAAGCCGCTCGAGGTCGAGGTGCGGACCGTCACCAATATTCCCCTACACGTAGGCTGCGGGTACGGCGGGGATCCGGACTGGCTGCACGGTCGATGGATGGGTCGCGACTGGTCGTCGAGCAGCAGCTACGACCTCACCGATCCGGCGATCGCGGGGCGAATCCCGTTCGGGGTCATCGACCACGTGGCGCATGCGCGCTGCGGGGATTCCGAGGGGTGGGGCCTGTTCGAACACGGGAGTCTCGGACGGCACGATCCGACCGGGTTCGCCGACTGGGGTTCGGTCGCACAGTAAGGTTTTCGGTGGGCGCGTGCTCGTGCGCGCCCACCCGAGTCAGCTCACCGGCCGCGCCAACTCGGGACGTTTCCGGTAGTCCGTCAGCCCGATCACATTTCCCCACGGGTCGGAAACCTCTACGCTCCAACCGGTTCCGACCTCGAACGGCGCGCTGATTACCTGCACGCCGCGCCCTTCGAGCTCGGCCGTCGCGACCAACGCATCGGGCACCTCCAACCACAGCCGCATTCCGGACAACCCCGCCTCCCCCGCCCGTGGATCCACCCGAGCCATCACACCGGCCACCTCCCCGCCGACATCGAATACCGCAATCCCCTGCTCCGGCAGCGTGAACTTCACCGCCAATCCCAGCACGCCCCCGTAGAACGACACCGCGGCATCCAGGTCACCGACCGAAACCAGCACATTGTCGATACCACAGATATCCATCACCCCACTAAACCACGCCGGTCCACGGGATCGGTGACGAATCGATGGGCTTCCCGCAGCTGAGAACTGTCGTACCAGCGGGCTGACCCGATGTCTGGCACCATGCCCCTCCACCGGCGAAACATCTTGCTGAACATGATGATTCGGCGGAAGTTTTGTCTGGTCGTGTATGCGACCGATCGTCCATACCCGTGCCAACGGGTCGGCACCGCCCGAGGGGTCATCATGACAAGTCTTCCCGCATTCCCCGCCGCCGACGAAAGCCCGCTCGACACCTGCATCCGGCTACAGCAGACCGCTCCGGTGGTCGAAGTGGAATTCCCGGGCGGTGTGCCCGCCTATTTGGCCTTGACGCACGATGCCGTTGCGGAGATCCTCGCCGGAGATAACAAGACCTTCGCCAGGGACCCGAAGCATTGGCCCGCGCTATACGACGGATCGATCCCGGAGGACTGGCCGCTGCGGGCCATCGTCCAGGGCGACCACCTGGCCACGAAGGATGGGGAGGATCACCGCCGGTTGCGTGGTCTGGTCGGAAAGGGGTTCACACCTCGGCTGGTACAGGCAATGGAGCCGCGGATCCAAGAGATCATCGATGGACTGCTGGACGAGGTGATCGCGGCAGGTGATGGAGTGGACCTCGTGCCCATGTTCACCGACGCACTGCCGATGGCGGTCATCGCCGAATTGTTCGGTGTGCCCGAAGGGGACCGACCACGGCTGCGGAAATGGACCTCTACTCTGTTGGCCCACACCACCCCACCAGAGGTGGCATTCGCGACCCAGAACGAACTCGGGGCGTTCCTGCACGAACTGGTGCAGAGCAAACAGCGGGAACCCGGTGACGATCTGACCTCGGATCTGGTGCAGGCGCGCGATGCGGGCGATCGGCTCACCACCGACGAATTGGTCGGCGTGCTCTGGCTGATGCTGATCGCCGGTCACGAGACCACGGTGCATCTGCTCGGCCACGCCGTCGTCGCACTGCATCGGAATCCCGATCAGCTCGCAGTGGCCAAGGCCGAAGACCGCTGGGCGGACGTGGTCGAGGAGACGTTGCGGTTCCGCCACTCGGTCATGATGACCAGCTACCGGTTCACGCTGACCGATGTGACGATCGCAGGTGTGACCATTCCCAAGGGGAGTGCGGTCGGTGTGGTCTATCAGGCGACCGGAATCGATCCGGAGAAGTACGGCGAGACCGCGAACCAATTCGACCTGACCCGCCAGCAGACCGGACATCTCGGCTTCGGACACGGACCGCGCTACTGCATAGGCGCACCACTCGCGCGATTGGAGAGCCGACTTGCCCTCGCCTCGCTCTACGGGCGACTGCCTGACCTGCGGCTAGCCATCGACCCGGATGAGATTCCCTACTCGCCGTCGTTCTTCACCGTCGGCCCGTTGTCCCTGCCGATCGAACTGGGAAAGGTGTCCTGACTCTCGTTACGTCAGTGGTGATTCAGCGGCGAGAGCGGCCGCGATCACTATTCCGTCGACGGTCCGCTTGGGAATTACGAGCGGACCGTTGGCGGCCAGTAGCGCGGCTGCCTCGGCGACGCTGACGGTGCCGAGGGCGTCCTGGGTGCGTGACGAGGGATTCGGCACGTCGACCTGCGCGAGTTCGGCCGCCGTAAAGGTACGGATCGAGACGCCCAAGCGGTCGGCGGCGGCACAAAGTTCCTCGGCGCGCCGATCGATGGTCGCGAGACAGGCAACAGGCTTGTCGCCCACTACTTCTCGCAGCGCATCGAGAATTCGTTCGCTCGATGTGCCCGGTCGGAACCCGAGGCCGACGGCGAAGATTGGTGACGCCGAGGTGTCAGATGGCGGCACAGGTGCGGGCGTAGTCGGCGACTGCCGCGACGAAACGGCTTGTGGCTCTGGGGTTTCCGGCGGGATGTGTGTGCAGGTAGGAGGCGTGGACGTGGTGGACGAGAGCGCCCTCGCGAATGCGGTCGCCTGCGGTGCGCCAGCCCCAGGCGGGGGTATCGGTGCCGGTGGCGACCAGGCGAGTGCGGTGGAATTCGTGGCCGCGCACCCGTTCTCCCGCGCGCCATAGGGCGGAATCGGCCAGTGCAACGGCATCTCGATAGCCGAGGGTCAGGCGGGGACCGAATTCAGCTGTCGCATCGACTACACCGGCCATCGGATGACCATCCAGCGAGCGGCTGAGATACAGCAGTCCGGCACATTCGGCATGCACCGGAAGGCCCTGCCCGGCCTGCTCGGCCACCTGCGCCAACAGCCGATCATTGGCCGCCAATGCTGCCGCATGCTCCTCTGGAAACCCGCCGGGCAATACCAAACCGGCTGTCCCAGTGGGAAGTTCGTCCCGCATCGGGTCGAAAACCACAACTCGCGCGCCTGCGGCCTCCAACAGCTCCCGATGCTCCGCATACCCGAACGTGAACGCAGGCCCGCCGGCCATCGCGATCACGGGACCGAGCCCCCCAGCCACACCCGAGCCACCCGCGGCCGTCGAGCGCTCTGCGACCAGACCCGTCACACGCACTCCGTCGCCGATGCCCGCAGGAGCGCCAGTCGCGCGATTCGAACCAACCTCCTCGAGCTCGGCGAGGTTCCCCGCGAATGCAGCCGTGCGACTGGCACCTGCGGGACCTGAAGCATTCGAACGACTCGCGCCCCCCGCAAACGCACTGGTCACGTCGGCGGACACCGCTTCATCCACGCTATTCGCGACCACCGAGACTTGGGTTTCCCGGATCACGGTTACCGGATCCCAGGCGGCGGCGGTGATGGTCGAGCGGGCGAGGCGGGCGATGGTGGGGAGGTCGACGTGGGCGGCCACGAGGTCGGTCATTGCTTCGACGGCAGTGGTGGCAGCAGCGCCATGTTCGACGGCGGGGATGAGGCCGAGGTGGCGGGAGGGGACCTCTAGTTCGGCCATGCGCGGTAGTGATCCGAGGACCGGGAGGCCGACTCGGTCGCAGGCCGCGCGCAGCACTTGGTCGTGGCGTTCGCTGCCGACGCGGTTGAGAATGACGCCGCCCAAACGGATCGCGGTATCGAAGGTTGCGAAGCCATGCAGGAGGGCGGCGAGGCTTTGACTGTGGCCACGCGCGTCGACCACCAAAATTACTGGGGCACCGAGCAATCCAGCTACCTGCGCAGTGGATCCCTCGGCGATCGGTGCGGCGTGGTTCTCATCGATGCGGCCATCGAACAGGCCCATGACGCCCTCGACCACCGCCAGATCACAACCCTGGGCACCGTGGCGGTACAGGGGGACAACACGTTCCGCGCCGACCAGCACTGGATCGAGATTGCGACCGGGCCGCCCCGCCGCCAAGCCGTGATATCCCGGATCGATATAGTCCGGGCCCACCTTGAACGGCGCCACCCGATGCCCGGCCCGCCGCAGCGCCCCGATCAGACCGGTCGCCAACGTCGTCTTCCCACTCCCCGAAGCGGGCGCGGCAATCACCACCGCCGGGACCCCACTCACAGCCGCACCACTCCACGGGTTCCCCGAGGGGCACCCCCAAGGAGGGCAGGTCCCGACAACGGGTGCGGATCGTATGACGCGCCGCGCGGTGAGGTCACCATTCGATGCCTCGCTGGCCCTTGCGGCCCGCGTCCATGGGGTGTTTGACCTTGGTCATTTCGGTGACCAGGTCGGCGGCGTCCAAGAGGGCTCCAGGGGCATCGCGACCCGTGATAACCACGTGTTGGTTGCCGGGCCGGTTGCGAAGAGTTTCGACGACCTCGTCGACATCGACCCAACCCCATTTGAGGGGGTAGGTGAATTCGTCCAGGACGTAGAAGCGGTGCTGTTCGGCCTGAAGCCTGCGCGCGATCTCCCGCCAACCGGCCAGTGCCGCAGCAGCGTGGTCCTCATCGTTGCCCTGTTTACGGGTCCACGACCAACCCTCCCCCATCTTGTGCCATTCGACCGGCCCACCGACACCGGTCTCCTCGTGCAGACGGCCGAGCGTGCGAAAAGCGGCCTCCTCCCCCACCTTCCACTTGGCACTCTTGACGAACTGGAATACCGCGATATCGAAGCCCTGATTCCACGCGCGCAACGCCATCCCGAAAGCCGCCGTCGACTTCCCCTTACCCGGCCCGGTATGCACCGCGAGCACTGGCAGATTCCGCCGCTGCCGCGTAGTCAGCCCATCATCCGGAACCGTCTCCGGCACACCCTTAGGCATCCAAACTCCTCGGTAGCCAATTGATCAGAACTTGCACACCGACCCGTTGCGTCACCTCAGGCGGCTCGGGTCGCGCTGGGGCGGCCGGATCCGGCGCGGACGACCTCGGCGACCGAGTCGCCGGTCAGTTCGGCCAGTTGGAGGTAGCCTGCGCGCAGGGTGCGGGCCAGTTCGGCGGCGAGGCCGAGGCGGATCATGCCGCGTTCGCAGTCCACGACGATCGAGGTGATCGCATCGGCGGCAAGCAGATTCGCCGCGGCGCGGGAGCGGGGCACCGGATCGACGCCGCCGGTGGCGCGGCCATCGGTGAGCAGGACCAGCATCGGGCGGCGGCGTGGATCGCGGACGCGTTCGCGGTGCACGACCTCCCGGGCCTTCAAAAGCCCTGCGGCGAGCGGGGTTTTGCCGCCGGTGCGGATGCCGGACAGGCGTCGCACCGCGATATCTACCGAGGAGGTCGGTGGCAGGACGAGTTCGGCTTCTAGGCCACGCACGGTGATCACAGCGACCTTGTCCCGCCGCTGGTAGGCGTCGCGCAGCAGAGCGACGACCGCGCCGGTAACCGCGGAGAGCCGGTCGCGCGCTGCCATGGATCCGGATGCGTCGACCACGAAGACGACCAGATTGCCTTCGCGCCCTTCGCGATACGCACCGCGCAGATCATCGGCGGCCAACTTCAACGGCCCTTCGGCTCGGCCGCGGGCGTGCTGGTGCGGTGCGGCGGCGAATACGGTGCCGAGCAGGTGTAGGCCGCCGGAGGTATCGGTACTGGACCGCACCGTGCGTCCCTGTCTGGTCTGCGCGCGCGAACGGCGACCCGCCGCGCCCTCGCCGACGCCCGGCACTTCCCAACGAGGCGGTGTCACAACGGATGTCGCGGGTGCGCCGATACGACCCTCGCGCGCGGACGGTGACTGCCCGCCGCCCGGCGAATCCGGACCGCCGTCGTCGGGGCCAGGCGCGGCTGAACCGCCCTTGCCGGGACCACCATCCGGATCATCTTCTGGGCCTTGACCATCCGGGCCACCATTGGTTGGACCACCATCCGGATCGTCCGCATTGTTCAATGCGCTATCCGGACCGCCTTCGGACCCGGCATCATCGGCATCGCTGGGGCGGCTGTCCAGATCACGCGAACCGCCACCGTCCGAACGGCCGCCGTCGAGATCCTCGGCCCCGGTCTCCGCTAACTCCGCACGCTCACCGGACTTTGCCGCCTCTTCTCCCGCCGCACGCATCGCCTCATCCAGCTGCTCTTCGCTGATCCCCGGCTCATCGAACGGATCCCGCCGCCGCCGATGCGGCAGCGCCAACTCGGCCGCAACCCGCACATCCGCCTCGGCCACGGCATCCGCGCCGCGCCAGGCCGCATGCGCGGTGGCGGCCCTGGCCACCACCAGATCGGCCCGCATACCGTCCACATCGAATGACGCACACAGCGCGGCGATCCGCCGCAATTCCACATCATCGAGCGCAACGGATGCGACCCGATCGCGGGCGGTCAGAATCCGCTCGGCCACCTCCCGATCGGCCGCGGCATAGCGCGTAGCGAATCCCGCCGGGTCCGCCTCGTAGTCCAGCCGACGCCGCACCACCGACATTCGCACGTCCACATTCCGCGAAGCCGCGACATCGACGGTGAGCCCGAACCGGTCCAGCAGCTGTGGCCGCAGCTCACCCTCTTCCGGATTCATGGTGCCGACCAGCACGAACCGTGCCGGATGCGAATGCGAAACCCCATCACGCTCGATATGCACCCGACCCATCGCCGCTGCATCGAGCAGCACGTCCACCAGGTGGTCGTGCAGCAGATTCACCTCGTCGACATAGAGCACGCCGTGATGCGCGGCCGCCAACAGTCCGGGCCGGAACGCCTGTTCGCCATCGCGCAGCACCCGCTCCAGATCCAAAGAACCGACCACTCGGTCTTCAGTGGCACCCACCGGCAACTCGACCAGCCGAGCGGGCCGTGCACCCGTCTCATCGACAATCGGAGGCAGCAATTGCGCAAGCGCCCGCACAACGGTCGATTTCGCGGTCCCCTTCTCTCCGCGCACCAATACGCCGCCGATCCCGGGATGCACCGCACACAGGATCAATGCCAGTTGCAACCGCTCCTGCCCCACCACCGCCGAGAACGGAAAGCCCGCATCACCATCGGCATCGGGACGCACCCCGGTCAGCGAAGGGGCTTGCGGCGCGTTTTCGGTACGGGACAGTGACACGCCCCAACTCTATTCGCGCCGCAACCACCGTCCGGCAGCACCCTCCACCGTCGAACCATGCCCGGCCCACACTCAGCAGTGCCTCGCATCCCCAGCGGTCCTCACCCGAGCCGCACGCTATGCGAGGTAGTTACGGGGTATGCGACCGCTCGCGGTTCAGCCCCTGCGCATGGGCAAGTGCATGATGCCGTCTTCTTCGAACTCGTCGCCGTCGGGCTTGAACCCGAATTTGGCGTACATGTCGACCAGGTAGGTCTGGGCACTCAGGCGCACGGTCGCCGAACCCGCCTCAGCGAGCGCGGCCTGCACCAGCCGGGTGGTGTACCCGTGCCCGCGCGCCGGAACCGAGGTGCACAACCGGCCGATGCGGAACGATTTCACGCCGTTGTCGTGCTCCTCGGTCAAGCGCAATGTCGAGATGATCTCGCCCTCATCATCGAGCCAGAAATGGCGCGTCTCCGGCAGCAGGTCGAGACCGTCCAACTCCGGGTACGCGCACTTCTGCTCGACGACAAAGACTTCGACGCGAAGCTTCAACAGCTGATACAGGGTGGCGGTGTCGAGATCGAGCGCCCAGGACCGTTTGAGTGCAACCGTTGACATCATCGAGTCTTGCTATCACAACTACGCGATCGGCGCGACCGGTGTGTCCAATTCGCGATGTCGCGGGGCCCTGCGTGGCCACGCAAGCTACCGCCTCCGGGCCCGTCGCTCACACCGCTGTGTCCAATTCGCGATGTCGCGGGGCCCTGCGTGGCCACGCAAGCTACCGCCTCCGGGCCCGTCGCTCACATCGCTGTGTGCTTCGGCGTGTTGTCCGACACACCGTTCAGGTTCAGGGTTTTGGTCGACCAATCCCAGACTTCCTGGAACAGCGCCTGGTTTTCCGAGAGCTTCACGCCCAGCGAGGGCACCATTTCCTTCAGCTTGGGTGACCAGTCGGCGTACTCGCGCGGGAAGCAGCGCTGCAGCACGTCGATCATGGCGGTCACACAGGTCGACGCGCCGGGCGACGCGCCGAGCAGACCCGCGATGGTGCCGTCTTCGGCGGCGATAACCGCCGTGCCGAACTCGAGCACGCCGCCCGCACCCTTGCGCCGAATGACCTGCACGCGCTGTCCTGCGGTGATCAGCTCCCAGTCGTGACCGTCCGCGCGCGGAATGAACTCCTCCAGCGTGGCCACCTTGCCCGCCTCGGACTTGAGCAGCTCGCTGATCAGGTACTTGGTCAGGCCGAGTTCGGTGACGCCGACGCCGAGCAGCGAGAAGATGTTGTTCGGCTTGACCGACTTGAACAAATCGGTGTTCTTACCGTCCTTGAGGAACTTCGGCGTCCAGCCGGCGTACGGGCCGAACAGCAGGCCGGGACGGCCCTTGATGATGCGAGTGTCCAAGTGCGGCACCGACATCGGCGGCGCGCCGACGGCGGCCTTGCCGTAGACCTTGGCCTCGTGCTTGTAGATCAGGTCCGGGTTGGTGCAGCGGATGAACTGACCACTGATCGGGAAGCCGCCGAAACCCCTGGCCTCCTTGATGCCCGCCTTCTGCAGCAGCGGCAGCGCACCGCCGCCGGCGCCGACGAAGACGAATTTACTGATGAGCGTGCGGGTTTGGCGGGTGCGCAGGTTGCGCACCTTGACCAGCCAGGAACCGTCGGACTGCTTGGTGAGGTTGCGCACCTCGTGACCGAAGGCCAGATCGACACCGGAGCGGCCGAGGTAGGCCAGCAGTTCGCTGGTGAGCGAACCGAAGTCGATATCGGTGCCCTCATCGGTCCAGTTGAGCGCGATCGGATCGGAGAAGTCGCGGCCCCTGGCCATCAGCGGCAGCCGCTTGGCGAATTCGTCGGGGCTGTCGATGTATTCCATCGTCGAGAACAGCGGATGCCGCGACAGCGCCTCGTACCGCTTGCGTAGGTAGTCGACGTTGTCCGCGCCGTGCACGAAGCTGACGTGCGGGATGGGGTTGATGAAGGCGGAGGGATCGCCGAGGATGCCGTTCTCCACGCCGTAGGACCAGAACTGGCGCGAGACCTGGAAGCGCTCGTTGATGTCGATGGCCTTGCTGATATCGACCGAGCCGTCCGGATTCTGCGGGCTGTAGTTCAGCTCGCATAGTGCCGAGTGTCCGGTGCCCGCGTTGTTCCACGGATCGCTGCTCTCGGCGGCGGCCGCGTCCAGCCGCTCGAACAGGGAGATCGACCATTCCGGCTGCAACTGCCGAAGCAGTGCGCCGAGAGTGGCACTCATGATGCCGGCACCGATGAGTACTACATCGGTCTTTTCAGTGATGGCAGCGTTCGGCACGGGTAGATCGACTTCCTTGTCCTTCTGCGCACGCCCACCCCCACGGTGGGCCTGCTGGGCACGGGCGCTATGTGGTTGTTGCGAGTCCTGCGTGACTCGGCGGGGTGTAGGTTACCCGCCGTTCACCTAGCCCAATTGTGCACCTCACCTGTTCGAAGTCCGGCAACGAACCCAACGAATGTGACATACATTCCTTCCGGGCTTCGATCTTCGAAACGGCGCTGACGTCGCCTACATTGATCGTTGTGACGAACGAAGTCTCGCTCAGCGTGTCCGATATCACGGCCCCGGCCACCGAGCGCTGGCAGCCCGATGTCCTCGGCGCGGGCTATGAGCAGCGCACTCTGCCGCTCGGTCCGGACCCCGATGGTGAGGGCGAGGCCGTGGCAACCCTCGTTCGCTATACCCCCGACACCGATGCCGCCGCTAGCGATCGCTTGCGGGTCACTCGAAACGACACAGCCACCGAGCCCGCGGTGCTCTACGTGCACGGTTTCACCGACTACTTCTTCCAGCAGCATCTTGCCGAACACTTCGCCGGGCGCGGGCATCGCTTCTACGCGCTGGATCTACGCAAGTGCGGTCGCTCGCTGCGGGAGGGCCAGACGCCGCACTACGTCACCGATCTGGCGCTCTACGACGCCGAACTGAACGAGTCGCTACGCATCGTCCAGGAGGAGGCGGGCGACAACGTGCTGCTGGTCGCGCATTCGACCGGCGGACTCGTCGCGGCGCTCTGGCTGGACCGGCTCAACAAGACGAATGGCACGGCCAAATCGGGCATCGTCGGGCTGGTGCTCAACAGCCCGTGGTTCGACCTGCAGGGTCCCTCGTACTACCGGACCATCGGCACCCCGGTGATCAGGTTGCTCGGCCGGTTCCGGTCGATGTTCGAACTACCCGGCGCCAAGATCAGCTCCTATGGTGACAGCCTGCACCACAGCGTCGCGGGCGAGTGGCATTACAACCTGGATTGGAAACCGCTCGCGGGCTTCCCGGTCCGGTTGGGCTGGTTGCGCGCGATTCGCAACGGGCACGCGCAACTGCAGGCGGGTCTGTCGGTCGGCGTGCCCGCGTTGATTCTGCGTTCGCGCATCACGAAATTCGCGCGCAAATACGGTCCGGCCGTCGATGTGGCGGATGCGGTGCTCGATGTGCGCCAGATTCAGCGCTGGTCGGGCTGCCTGGGCGATCGGACCAATATCGTCCCGATCGACGGCGCGCGCCACGATGTCTTCCTGTCCTCGGCCGAACCGCTGACCAAGGCCTTCGCCGAACTAGACAGCTGGCTGGACTGGTTGACGGTTTTTCGCAAGAAGACCGCGGGTTCACCAGAGGCTGGTGCGTAACACGATCTCGGTGGCCAATTCGTGGTCGGCCTCGGTCGCCACATTGTCGACATCGATCTCCACCACCCGGAATTCGCCGTAGACGTAGCGACCGGAGGCATCGGCGACCGAACGCGGCAGATTCTTGGTGACCAGCACGGTGGCGGCGACCTCCACCGGTCGACATGTCGGGTCCGCCACGGTGCCGTCGGCGGCGGGTATCGCGGGATGGCCGCGGTCGGCGACGACAAGGCTGATGAACCGGCCGAATCCACCCGCGCAGACCTGCCAGCCCAACTGCGCGCCCGCGCCGCGTCCGGCGACATTCACCCAGGGGATGCCGAGTTCGTCGAGGATGGCGTGCACGCCCGCCGGATCCAGGTCCGCCACCGATTCCACCGCGATGGTGCGCAGGTCCGAGGTGTGCAGGCGCGCACACACCTGGTCGTAGACGTCGACCGGATCACCGGCATCGGGCAACAGCAGCACGCTGTGCCGAGACTCCGGGCCGTCGACCCGTACGGTCCATGCCCGGTCACCGACCGTGATCCGCCGAGATTTCATGCCGGAGTACGCTACACGCCCGAACTGAACGGGACCGCGTGTCAGTTACCCGCGAGTCAGGAACATAAACATTTCGGTTATTGTCCGCGCAGGTCAGAGGGGACTGCTGCCGACTGCCAGGCCGGAGACGATGGTCGGCGGATCGGCAGGTCCGCCGTCGGTGAGCAGGCGTTCGATGTGGGCGATATCGAGGTGCTGTTCGATCAGGTCGGCGAGCAGGTCGAGTTGGGACGAGCGGATCGCGGCTACCGAAATGTTGTCGGCGACGACGAAACCGTGCCGCCCGGCGTGGGCGGCGACTATGCGGAGCCAGGAGCGACGGAACTCATCCGATTCCAGTAGGCCATGCAGGTGGGTGCCCCAGATCGCCCCGCGCACTGTGCCCTCGGGTGTACTGTCCACCTCCAGCCAGGCCGGATCACCGCTGCGCTCAACACGACCGTGGTGAATCTCGTAGCCGTGCACGGGAATTCCGTTACCCCGTCCGGCACTTCGCTGCAGCACCTTCGGATCGGCGAATTCGATCTCCAGATCGAGCAGACCCAACCCCGCGACCGTCCCCGCATTCGATTCGACCCGATCGACGATGCGACTGCCGAGCATCTGATATCCACCGCAGATGCCGAGAACCGGCCGACCCGCTACGGCCCTAGCCCTTAGCGCATCGGCAATTCCGGTGCGCCGCAACCACTCCAGATCCGAAACGGTCGCCTTGCTGCCCGGCAGCACCACCAGATCCGCATCGGCAAGCCGGGACGGGTCGCTGACCCAGCGCACCGCGACACCGGGCTCACACGCCAGCGCTTCGACATCGGTGGAATTGGAGATGCGCGGCAGACGGATGGCGGCGACCGTGAGCCATTCGGTGCCGCGCGGCGGGCCGGAGCGGCCGACCGGTGCGTCGGCGATGGTGCCGAGGGAGTCTTCCGCGTCGATCCACAGTTCGTCCGCGTACGGGATGACGCCGAGGGTCGGGCGCCCGGTCAGCTCGGTGAGCCGATCGAGTCCGGGACGCAGCAACTCGACATCACCGCGGAACTTGTTGACGATGAATCCGGAAATCAGTTGCTGGTCTTCGGGTTCCAGTACCGCAACGGTGCCGAATAGGTGCGCGAGCACGCCGCCGCGGTCGATATCGCCGACCACGAGGACCGGTAGTCGCGCCGCCTGGGCCAGACCCATATTCGCCAGATCGGTGGCGCGCAGGTTGATTTCGGCGGGCGAACCCGCGCCCTCGCAGATCACCACATCGAATTCGGTGCGCAGCGAATCCAGTTCGGCGGTAACGACTTCGCGCAGATCCTGGCGGTGCTGGAAATAGTCGCGCGCGCCGACGGTGCCGATTGCCTTGCCGCGCACCACGAGTTGGGAGCGTCGGTCGCTGCCGGGTTTGAGCAGGACCGGGTTGAACCGCACGCTCGGCTCCAGCCCACACGCTGCCGCCTGCAGCGCCTGCGCCCGACCGATCTCGCCGCCGTCGAGGGTGACCACCGAGTTGTTCGACATGTTCTGCGCCTTGAACGGCGCGACTCGAACGCCGCGCCGGGCGAGCATGCGGCAAAGTCCGGCCACTACAACGCTTTTCCCCGCGTCGGAGGTTGTTCCGGCGATCAGCAGCGCGCCTTTCAATGCGCTGGCTCCGTCAGCGGTGCGTACGCCACATCCCCGGCATCGCACCGCGCACGAGCCGACCCCGGGCACGCGCGCGCATGACGGGCTCGCATCACGGCAGGGTCAGGATCTCGGCGCCCGCCTCGATCACGACCCAACAGCGCGAGCACAGAACTGCGCGGTCCACACGTCACGGCAGGGTCAGGATCTCGGCGCCCGCCTCGATCACGACCCAACAGCGCGAGCACAGAACTGCGCGGTCCACGCGTCATGGCAAGGTGAGAATTTCGGCGCCCGTGTCGGTCACGACCAGCGTGTGTTCGAATTGCGCTGTCCACTTGCGATCCTTGGTGACCACGGTCCAGCCGTCGTCCCAGATCTCGTAGTCGATACCGCCGAGGTTGATCATCGGCTCGATGGTGAAGGTCATGCCGGGCTCGATCACCGATTCGATGGCGGGCTGGTCGTAGTGCAGGATGACCAGGCCGCTGTGGAAGGTGGGGCCGACACCGTGCCCGGTGAAATCGCGCACCACGCCGTAGCCGAACCGGTTGGCGTAGGACTCGATGACGCGCCCGATCACATTGAGTGCCCGGCCCGGCCGAACCGCCTTGATCGCCCGCATCGTCGCCTCATGCGTGCGCTCGACCAGCAGTCGCACCTCCTCGTCGACATCACCGGCCAGGAAGGTCTTGTTGGTGTCGCCGTGCACGCCGTCGATGTAGGCGGTCACATCAATGTTGACGATGTCACCGTCCTGGATCACCGTCGAGTCCGGAATGCCGTGGCAGATCACCTCGTTCAGCGAGGTGCAGCACGACTTCGGAAAACCCTTGTAGCCCAATGTCGATGGGTATGCGCCGTGGTCGCACATGTACTCGTGCGCGATCCGGTCCAGCTCATCGGTGGTGACCCCGGGCGCGACCGCCTTGCCCGCCTCTTCGAGCGCCTGTGCGGCGATCTTGCCCGCGATCCGCATCTTCTCGATGGTCTCGGCCGTCTGCACCCAGGGTTCGCTGCCCTCGTTCACGGTCTTCTTCCACGCATACTCCGGACGCTCGATCGAGCGCGGAACCTCACGGGTGGGCGAGAGCGTGCCGGGAACAAGCGGCTGGCGGGTACGCACTGACATGGACCAAGAGTATCCGCACCGGTCAGCGCGCATTGTCCTTGCCCGCGCCACGAACCCGCGGTCCATAGATGGAATAGTTGCGGACCATGGTCCGTTTAGGCTAGTGGTTGGCGTAGAAACTACACACGAACAGGACTCGAGCTGTGGAACTGGGACTCACGACTTTCGCGGAGCTATACCCGGTCGGCGACCGACCTGCGCCCACCGCGGCCGAACGGCTGCGCGAGGTCGTCGACGAGGCGGTCGCCACCGAGCGCGCCGGACTCGATGTCTATGGCGTCGGAGAACATCACCGCAAGGATTTCGCGGCATCCGCTCCCGCGGTCGTGCTGGCCGCAATCGCGGCACGGACCGAGCACATTCAGCTGACCAGCGCGGTGAGCGTGTTGAGCTCCGATGATCCGGTACGGGTGTACCAGGATTTCGCTACGCTGGACGGACTCTCGAACGGTCGCGCCGAGCTGATGGCCGGACGTGGTTCGTTCACCGAGAGCTTTCCGTTGTTCGGTTACGACCTGAGCGACTACGACGAGCTGTTCGAGGAGAAGCTGGCGCTACTGCTTCACATTCGCGCGGACGAACCCGTGACCTGGAACGGCAAATTCCGTGCCCCGCTGCGCGATGCGGTGATCTACCCACGCACCGACAACCGGCCGCTGCCGGTCTGGATCGCGGTGGGCGGCAGCCCGGAATCCGTGGTCCGCGCCGGACTGCTCGGCTTACCGCTGGCGATCGCGATCATCGGGGGTCAGCCCGCTCGCTTCAAGCCGCTGGTGGACCTATACCACCGCGCGCTCGAAGAGGGCGGCCACGAGAAGCAGCCGGTGGCAGTGCACGCGCACGGCTATATCGCCGATACCGACGAACAGGCCGTCGCCGACTTCTACGAGCCGTATGCCGGGGCGATGAGCACCATTGGGCGCGAACGCGGTTGGGGCCCGATGACCCGCGCGCAGTTCGATGCCCTGCGCTCCCAGAGCGGTTCGCTCTTCGTCGGCACGCCGGACTATGTCGCCGAAAAGATCACCGATATCCGTGACACCCTCGGCCTGGACCGCTTCATGCTGCACACCAGCGTCGGTACGCTGCCGCATGAAAAGGTGCTGCACAATATCGAATTGCTCGGCGCGAAGGTCGCACCCCAGCTGCGCTGAAGAACCCTCACGAGGTCAGAACGTTCTGCCGGTGCCGGGGTTGCGGTGTCGGCAGCACGGTGAGAATTCCCAAATCCGGTCGCGCAGGCGTTGTAAAACCTTGCCGGTCACGGTTTTCGGCTGCGCGGAAAGCCATACGATGGCCCCATGTCAGCACTGCCCCTGATCTTCACCGCAGGCTGGGCGAGCGGGGTCAATGCCTATGCGGTGGTCCTGCTGCTCGGGCTATTCGGCGTGACCGGTCTATCCGATGACGTGCCCGAGGCGCTGCAGCGCACCGATGTGCTGATCGCCGCCGGTGTGTTGTTCCTCATCGAGGCCGTCGCGGACAAGGTCCCCTATCTCGACAGCTTCTGGGATGCGGTGCACACCATCGTGCGCCCCGCAGCGGGTGCGGTCGTCGCCGCACTACTCGCAGGCCAGGACGGATCGCTGCCCCAACTGGCAGCCGGTGCGGTCGGCGGAACCACTGCCCTGGCAAGTCATCTCGTGAAGGCCGGGACACGGATGGCGATCAACACCTCGCCAGAGCCCGCGAGCAATATCGTGATGAGTCTCGTCGAGGACCTGACCGTCGGCGGCATTGTCACCATCGCGATCTTCCACCCGGTCGTGGCGGCCATCTGCGCGGGCACACTGCTGGTGATCGGTGTGATCCTGGTGTATCTACTGGCGAGCCGGATCCGCCGCTACCGCATTCGCCGCAGACAGCGCCGCGAGGCCAAGCGCGCCGCGGCCGTCTAGGCCGGTTTGCGCCACACCAGCGAGTAGCGCCAAAAGACCAGCCGCCGCACCCGCGCACCGGGCAGAATCGACGCGACCCGCGCCCGCACCTGCCGCGTCGTCAGCGGCGGATCGAGCACAACCGGCATGACATCGTGGGTCGCCTCGACCGCATACCAACTCCCCCGCCCACGCGCCCGAAGAATCCGAAACACGATCCCGAACAACCGATGCCCGATCATGGCCGCCAACTCGACGGGCAATTCCCGAAGGAGATCAGGCCGGGGCAATGCCACAGCGGCGATCACCCCGCCCGGCCGTACTGCCCGCGCCAACACCGGCAGCACCTCATCGAGCGGCATATGGTGCAACGTGCTGATCGATACGATCGCGTCGTAGGAACCCTCGGCGAGCGGCGCTGTCAGCACATCCCCGAGGATGCAGCCGACATTGTCCGGCGTCGCCTGCTTCGCGGCATCGATCATCATCGGTGACCGGTCGATCGCATCGACATGCTCAGCCCGCCGCGCAAGTTCTCCCGCGAATGCCCCGGCCCCACAACCAACGTCCAACACCCGAGTACACGGGGCGGGCAGCTGCCGCATGAGAAAACCTTGGTAGTAAGCGTTATGGCTCCAATTGAGCTTGCTCATCGAAAACACCTTGCCACGCGTGTGCCGAAAGTTCAGCCGCGCCCGAGTTTATGTTCCGATCGCGGCGGAATTCCGTTGCGGGGCAGAGGATATTGATCGGCCCCCTGCTGCGCGGCGGGTGATCGACACTGAGCTGGCACGAACTCGGATGGTCCGGGTGCCATTCTTCGATCACACCATTGGAGACAGTATGACCGAGTCGGTCATCCAGCTGCCCACCGCTGGAGAAACGGTTCTCGAAACCTATGAGCGAATCGCTCGACGCGGGCCACTGGTTCCGATCGAGCTGACCGGCGGCGTCGCGGCTTGGAGCGCGGTGAGCTATCGGGCGGTGAGCGAGGTGCTCGCGGGCGACGGCACAATCTTCAGCAAGAACGCCCAGAAGTGTCCGGCGCTGCACGATGGCACCATTCCAGCGGATTGGCCGATGCGCGCGTTAACCGATATCGACCATATGCTGAACAAGGACGGCGAGGACCATCGGCGGTTACGCAAGACGATCAGCGCCGCATTCACACCCGCTCGGGTGGCCGGGCTCGAGCCCCGGATTCACCAGATCGCCAACGAAATCATCGATGACTTCGCCGACGAACAGGGCGAATTCGACCTCGTCCAGCGATTCACTACCCCGTTTCCCGTGCGGGTGATCTGTGAACTGTTCGGTGTGGAGAAGGCGGACCGCGCCCGAATCCGGGACTGGTCCACCACGATCGTGTCGCACACCAGCACCATTGAGCAGATGCAGACGGCGATGGGGGAGATGATCGCGTTCTTCACCGAGCTCATCGAGGGCAAACGACGCGAGCCGGGCGACGACCTCACCTCCGCCTTGATTGCGGCCAATACCGACAATCTGACCACCGACGAGTTGGTCAATATGCTGTGGTTGGTGATCGTGGCCGGACACGAGACAACCGTGCACCTGCTGGCCAACGCGATCATCGCCCTCAGTGAGAACCCCAGGCAACTGGACAAGGCCCTCACCCAGGACCGCTGGCCGGATGTGGTCGAGGAGGCATTGCGTTACCGGTCGCCGGTGTACAGCGCGAATCTCCGTTATGCCCAGCAGGATGTCACCATCGCGGGCGTCGACCTGCCGAAGGGGGCGATCGTCATCTGGTACGGCGGTGTCGGACGGGACCCGCAGCACTACCCGAAGGCCGATGTCTTCGACATCGATCATGATCACCGCGGTCAGCTGGCCTTCGGGCGCGGGCCGCACATCTGCCTCGGCGCTCCGCTGGCCCGGCTGGAAGCACGTATCGCGCTGTCCACGCTGTTCAACCGCTTCCCGCTGTTACATCTGACGCAGGACTCGGCGTCGCTTCCGGTCAGCCCGCAAATCCTCACCGCGGGCCCGCTGACTCTGCCGGTGCGGTTGTATCCATCCGAATGACCGCCGGTGTCGGCTGGTCGATGGTCTCGGCCAGCCGGCGTTTGCGGAATTCTCTCGGGGTTTCGCCGTAGCGCGTCTTGAACGCGGCGGAGAACCACGTCACGGTGAATCCGCTGCGCGCGGCGATCTCGCCGATTGTCAGTGTGGTGCCCGGGTTTTCGAGCATGGCGCGCGCCGCACGCAATGATTCATCCTGGCGCACTTCACGATACGTGGTTCCGGCGTGCTCGAGCGCGATGCGTAACTGCCGTGGCGACCAGCTCAACGCCCGCGCCACCGCGGCCAGCCGTAGATCGGCGACCCCGATATTGTCGCGCACATACCGGCGCACCGCCTCAGCCGTCTCGGCCAGATGTGCCCGTTGCGGACTGCTATCGCCGACGGCCATCATGCACAGCAGCTCGGTGGTCCGGTCGCAGACCGCATTGAATTGCCGGCCGGTGAGCCGGGATCGCTCGGCATGGGTTTCGCGGATCATGGTGCGGGCGATGCGCCCGAGTCCGGATTCGAGGTCGAATACCGGTCGGCGCGTACCCAACGGTGCTATCGCGTGGTCGACGTCGGTGCGCGGGATCTGGAAGCCGAATGCCACCGAGCTGGGTACCCATAATCGCAGCCTCTGGTCCAAGCCCGTAAGAACAGCCTGTCCCGGTGCGACACAAGTGATTTCGTGATCATCGGCGACAGTGAACGAGCCGCGCTCCGGGATCACCAGCCAGTAGAAGTTCTCGGCGGGCATCCGGCGGATGTGTGACGGCGTGCGGAAGGCCTGTCGGTCGCCCGGCTGATCCCAGCGCAGCAGGTTGTAGCTCGTCGTGTGCTGCGTGATCAGCGTGACCTGCCACTGGCTCCGATCTCGGTACCGGTGGTCCATCGGAACGATGCTGTTGGCCACAGCGGTCCATTCATCGACACCGGTCACGTACAGTTCGTCGTATCTCATGTCGACACACTCCGATCGCCTCGACGAATAACGATATCCGCCCTGCTCACGGTGAACAATCGGGTGGATTCGCCGACCGAATATCCTGCCCTACAGCCGAACTCGCGTATCGACAATCTTCCCGATAACACAAGTTTCCTGCCCCGAAACATAAAATGGGTGGGCGGGCCGACCGCACTGCCGAGCGACTGCCTTCTACTCGGACTCCGACCGGGCACGTAAGCTCTCTGCCCCACAACGGAATTGCGTGCGCTCGCCGATCGTCGAGTTCGGGCGACTGCCCGGCCACGTTGACACAGGTCCGGCTCGCGGGTTACGCATGAGTCATGCACAACGACCGGCGAATCTGATCGTGGGCACGCTACTGGCCTTGGTTTCCGCATTGAGCTATGGGCTGTCGGATTTCGTGGGCGGAGTCGCGTCACGGCGCATCGGATTCGGGCGTGTTGCCCTGTTGGGCCAGCTCGGCGGGTTCGTCGCCACTGCCCTCGTCGGTCCGTTCGTCTCCCACACAGCGCCTCAGCCGATGGATCTCGGATGGGGAGCACTATCCGGTGTCGGGACCGGTATCGCGATGACCTTCCTGTTCCGCGGAATCAGCCGCGGGGCAATGTCGGTGGTGGTACCGGTCAGCGCCGTCGGTGGTGTCGCGCTGCCGGTTCTGATCGGAACCGCCCTGCTCGGTGAACATCCGGCACCATTGGCGTGGGTCGGGATCGTGCTCGCACTGCCCGCGCTCTGGCTCGTCGCGGGCGGCACCACCGGCAGCGGTCCGATTGTCGGTGCCGCCATCGGTGACGGACTGATCGCCGGTCTCGGCATCGCCGTGCAGTATCTGGCGCTGGCACAAGCCGCGCCATCGGCCGGAATCTGGCCGGTGACGGCGGGCCGGGCCGCGGCCGTCGTCCTCGTCGCCCTGCTCGCATGGCAACTCGCATCCGAATCCGGGGATACCGCACCGGCCCAACGACATCGAAACGACCTCTTAGCCGCATGTTCCGGCATCCTCGCCGCCGTAGCGCTGGTGTCCTACCTACTCGCGACCCGGACTCAGTACCTGGCCGTCGCAGTTGTGCTGTCTTCGCTCTATCCGGTAGTCCCGGTAATTCTGGGCGTGTCCGCCCTGAAGGAGCGACTGCGCCGAGGCCAGGTCATCGGGCTGGCCGCCGCATTGATCGCCAGCACGATCATCGCCACTTCCTGATACGTCTCAATACGGGATGCTGCTCACAGCAGCTGGGACAGCATGATGAACCCGACGGTGATCGCAAGGACAGATGCGAGCCACGATAGCCGCATACCGAGCGTTCGGCCGGTACCGATGTGCTCGGCCCGCTGTCTTCACAGGGCAATCTGAAAAGGGTTCCGTTCCAGGGGCGCTCGACATATATTCGAATGCGTGTTCGAAGCACTGAGCGGAGTCGGTGCAACCTCGGTCCCGCCGGTTCGGCGCTATCCGATGCATCGGACATATCCTCACAGCACGGATCGAACGGTGGCGCGATAGAGGGGGTTCTCGAAGGATGGCGGTACAGGCGACGAAGTTGTTGCGGGATATCGAGCCGTTGACGGCAGCCGAGCGACAGCATGCGATCGCGGCGGGGGCGTTGCGTTTGGCGGGGAGGCCTGAGCTCCGGCAGCTACTCGCCGAGCTGGCGGGGCGGGGGTACTACGAGCGGGTCATCGCGATTCGTATGGCTGCGGTCGTCGCGGACGTCGCGGTCGTCGCGGACCATGAGCATCTGCTGGCCGAACTCGATTCGGGCGGACCGGAATTCGGTACGCGAGCGGTTGTCGGGCTGGTGCGGACGGGCGTAGATCCCGAAGTGCTGATCGAGCGGCTGCCCCGGATGTCACAGCGGATACGGCGAACCATGTATCGAGCCCTCGGCTACGGTCAGCGCTCCCAACTCGCCGATCCCCTGCTCCCGCAAGTGCGACGCTGGTTCGGCGATGCCGAGGCCGCGCGGGTACTGCCGAATTGCTCACCTCCGGTGGTCGCCAAGTATTTGCCCGAACTCGATTACGCGGTCGAGAACTGGGCAGCGTTGGGCCGCAGGCATATCGATGCGGTCCTCGACCATGTCGAAGGACTGGCAGCGGAAGCGGGCGAGTCGGATTGGCCGAATCTGTGGCGATGGATTGCGGCCGGATCCGTCCCGGCCGCCCAACGCCACCCGGATCGGCTGCTCGCCCTCGCTACCAGGGCAGTCCGGTACACCTCGATCTATGAACTGAGTTCGGCGGCCGGACAACTCGCCCGGCACGACCCGGCCCGGGTTGCCGAGCTGATTCTGGATCCGACCGCCAATGGCACCGGCTTGAGCGGAACCGCCCTGTGGCGGGCACTGGGCGGACTACCCGACGATCGGCTGGTCGCACTGGGCACGGTCTACTCCGGATACCAGCGCGACCGGTTTCTGCGCGCACTTCCGCTGGCCCGCCGCACCATCGTGGTGCGGCAGGTCTTCGCCCGAACCGGCGTCGATCCGGACCAAGTCCCGATGACCGCGCTCGATGCCCTACCGCACCAGGAACGTACGGCCCTCGCGCGAGAACTCCTCGACCGGCCCGGTGGGGCCGATGTGCGCGCGGTCCGCGAACGGTTGATCGCTCGTCTGCCCTGGAACGAAGCCGAACCGATATTGGCCGAGGCAATTCGACGCCCGACCGCGGATGAGCGGGCGCAGGCATACCCGCTGTTCATCATGGCGGCCGCGGGCACTCGCGATCCCGCGGTCGTCGCCACCATGCTCGAATCCCTGCGCCGCCTGCGCAATGAACAGGACCCGGTGCGCTACACCGCACTCCAGGCGGTCAACAACCTTCCGCCATCACTGCTGCGCGCCGAACACCTCACCGTCCTCGAACAACTCGGCACCGAGGCACTGCAAGCGCGCGACTGCTCCTACCCGACCAGGACGACCATCTCCGGACTGGCACGAACCCTGCTCCGCCGCGGCGTCGAGATCGATGACCCATCGTTCACCGACACCGCACTGCGCCTGATCGAAAGCCTTGCGACCCACGCGGTTTTTCCCGATCTGAATGACCTGGACCGATCGCTGCCACATGGCACGGAACAGCGGATCTTCGCGGCACTTCGCCGACGAATCGACAATGACGCCGCCCGCGACCAATGGCGCCTGACCCTCGATTTGGCCGATGGCCTCAACAAGCGCTCGTGGAAGATCCCTGCCCTGCAACAACTCCTGATACGAGCATGCGGAGCTCGCGACGACCAGGTGGTCCGGCGGGCGGTGCGACTGGCACTGAGCAATCCGTCCACTCGCGACCAGACCCTCACCACCTTGCTCAACCGGGACCGCTCCCTGATCACGCTGGATATCGTGCAGCGGCTGATCGCCACCCGACGCACCGATCTACTCGATTCGCTCCTCGGCTCCGCGACCCCCGGCCGCTTCGCATCGCCGAAAGTGCGGTTGGTGCCCGACTTCTACTCGGGATTCGACCGCTGGACTCCACCGCAGGTCGAATCGTATGCCCGACTGCTGACCAGCCACTTCGAGTCGAAGAAGTCATCGCAATACGAGAAGGTGCGGGCGGTAAGGATTTTGGGTCGGTTGCCGGGCAGCGCGGACCGCCTCGCGGAATACACCGAGCATCCCGATATTCCCATCGCCGAGGCGGCACTTACCGCATTGGGACGCAGCGACCAAACCGAAGCGGCAATCGAATTGCTCGCCCGCCACGTCGACACCGATCGAGCGCGTGCGGCGGTCAGCAGCATCGCGACCTGCGCTAAAAGCCTCGGCCCCGATAAGGTTGCGAACGCTGTCGCACCACTCGTCGACTCCCCCAAGATCACCTCACGCAAGGAAGGCGTCCGGCTGCTCGCCGAACTGCACGCCCCCGACGCGATGGATGCGCTCCAAGCGCTGTGGGCGCAGCCGGATCAGCACCGCGATGTCCGTCGCGCCGTAGTCTTCGCCTGCCGCTGGCTATTGGACACCGACGCGGCCTGGCAAATATTCGCCGATGCCGCAGCCGATCCCACGGTCGCGGATGAAATCCTGAACCTGAGACCGGAACTGCTCCCAATCGCCCAGCGCCACCGGATGGCCGAGCTGATCCGGCAGATAGCGAGCGGCACCGACAGTCAACTCGCCGCTCGGGCAATCCCGGTACTGCACCGCTGGAGCCGCTGGAGTCCGCCCGACACGGCGATAATGTTGGCGCACCGGATCTGCGATCTCGATGAACTCGGCCTGTGGTTACCCGCCACCCAGGCGCTCGTCGACAATATCGCTACCACCGCAGATGATTCGGCGCTGACGGCCGCCGTCGATCGGCTACTGGCAGGGGGCGATCACGTCATCCCGGGACGGGACCTACCTGCCGTACAGCGCCTGGTCGGACTGACCGCCGCACTCGGCACGGCGGCCGAACGCTCCGATGCTGCCAGGTCCGCGGCGAGCGCCCTCGCCGATCAGTTGTCGACCGAGCCGTTCTGGCGCGAATCGGCCATCAATCTGTATCTGGCCCAAATTCGCTGGGCGGAAAGCAAACCGACCGCGCGGTTGATTCAGCAAGCAGGTGCGGTCGCGACTGGCGCGCTGGTCGACTATCCCGCGCGGCGAGTGGAGGCGACGTTGCCGAGCGTGCTGCGCACCGCACGGCCGGAGACAATGCATGCCATCGCGGGCACCCTATCCCGTAGCGACGAATTGGCCGGCCTGCTTGCCGCGGTGACGCTGATCCAGCAATGCGGGAATCACTTCGGCTGGTCGACACCGTGGGTCGATCTGCTCGCGGCACTGCGCGCACATGACACGATCGATATTCGCGTCGCGGCGGCAGCGGTCTGGATGGTTGCCGAATGAGTTCGGACACTGTCGAATTCGCTATTAACGGTGAATTCGTGGCGGGCGTGCCGCGCCAGTCGACCACGCGGCACGCCGGGCGGGGCGCCCCGTTGCGCCCGCCGTCACTGTGCCGGCGACGTTAGCTTCCGGGTCGGGCCATTGGTCGGATAACGCCGACCCGGGACGTCGCCAATTGAGCAGTAACGCTGTCGGGGCAGTGTCACTATTGCGGACGGAGGTCGCCGTCAGGACTTCACTGTTCAGGCAAACGGCGGCGGCCACCGGCCACGTCGGTCACCAGATCAGTGTAGCCGTCGACGAGTTCTGCCAAGTGGTACCAGTGTTTATGGGTATTGTCGCTGCGCGCGCCGTCGACATCGATGGCGGTGTTGGCGTCTACCCAACTGCGCGCCATCCGATCCACCACCGCGCCGAGGCTCTCGGTATGTAGCGAGGCACCATTGCGATGCTGCGGGATCTCCTGAGCAATCCACTCGTTGATATCATCGATGAGTTCACTACGACGGCAATCGATTTCGGCCACGAGATTCATGTCCTGAATCTCGGCACGGCGTGCGTGCAGTTCGGCGAGAGCGTGTGCGGAACGCAGTAATTCACGATCTTGAAAACGTCGTCCCTGGAATGCACACAATATCTGCGGAGCGGTCGGCAGCACCCCCACCGTAGGCGCGCTCATCGCCGTACTCCGAATTCACCCGACACCAACGCGCTTTGTACCAACATGATTGGCTCTCGATTCGGTAATCCCGGTCATCGGATCGGTTCTTCACAACTAGCGTAGCTGGATCATGCTCTTACAAATGCAAGAACGCAAGAGTGCGTTCTCATTGCTGCGGTCACGACCCTGATCACCGAGTAGCGAGCCCACAGCCAGTTGGTGACAACGACTTTCACGCTCGATACTCGCCAGGAGCTGGGCCGGTGGCCAAGAGTTTGCCACATCATCGGCCCGCGCGTGGGCAGTATGCGATCGCCGCCTGCGGCCGGTGAGTCCCGAGGTAACTAGTTACCCCACCCGCTGGGCGCGAGGATCGTCTCCCACGTCGGTAGCGCCAGATCCGGGTGACGCAGCCGCAGGATCTCGCCGAAAGTGTGCCCAGCGGCGCTTGTTCGGATTCGCGACGGTCTGCGCTTCGATGGCCGCCGTGAGCGCGCGGGTACCGCCCAGTCACGGATACGCGCGGTACACCCGATCGGCGTATCCCGGCTGGCAGATCGGCCGGACCGGCCGCGACGTCGATCCCGATGCCCGACACCGCGATCCAGATCTCCGCCGGACGCCGACGCCGGAAGACCTGCGACTCGTTGAGCCGGTGGTATGCGCGGCAATCCCGTCCCGCACGATATCCACTCGCCCATCGGTGCGGCTGTGTCCTCGAGGAAATTCACAGCGAAGTCCGCGCCGTCCATTTCGAATCGCTGCGCACCGTTGGCTATTTCGGCAAGGCCGAAATCGTACAGCACAAAAATCAGGAACATCAGTTCTTCGTCGTAGTCCGCGCCGGGACGGATACCAGCCTGCTCGGTGAGCGCACGCCCGAAAAAGATAGCCGCGCACATTGTGATTTCGCAGCGCTTTCGCCAACTCCCGCGTGACCAACTCCTGTGTGACACGAACCAACGGAGTCGAGCGATGGACCAACGAATCTGGTTGTGCCACAGCCTATCTTGCCAGCCACAGCGTGGTACCGGCCACTCCGACTCCGAGGACAGTGCGACGTTAAATAGGCATGGGTCAACTCCTGATCTATTCGTGCAGTGCCGAATTCGGAATAGTTCGCTACGAGGCGTGAAAGCGATGGCGATAATCGGTTGGCGTAGTGCCGAGTAATTTCAAGAAGATGCGCCGCATCTTCTCCTCGGAACCGAAACCACAGAGCCGCATAATGGTGGCCGCCCCGTCGGTTGACGATTCGAGCAATGCCTGGGCAGCCAACACCGCACCTGCTCGACGTAGCGGCCCGGCGATATTCCGATTTCCTTGGCGAACAACCGCATCAGTTGACGTCCACCGAGCGCAGCGCGCTCGGCCATGGCGGCAAGAGCGTGGTCGGCCGCCGGATCCGCGACCACGGCGGCGACCACCTGGCGCAGTCCGGGCGCGCACGGCGTGCCGATGCTGTTGCCGACGCTGAACTGGGATTGACGACCGGTGTCTGCACCGGAATACGATCAGATGTTTCGCAAGTGCGCGCAATTCAGCGCCGTGGTCCTCCTCCACGAGCGCGAGTGCCATATCAACACCCGGCCCGAAGGCAGCACCTGCACCGACCCGGCCACATCGAGCAGCAGCACACCGTCCGAATCCGCCACCACGATGTCGCCGTGCTCCACCGAACCCATGCCCCCGGTCGCGGGTAGGCGGCGCCGCGGCTACCAGGACGAATGCCCCACAGATCCGGCCGTCGACCGACGATCTGCCGCCAGGAGGCATACCGCACCGAAAACTCCGAACTTCATTGCTGCAAATGGCGGTAGTCTCTCACCACGCTGCGATTGCATATTCGCGGTGTATGGCGGGCACCTACTACAGACATGTACGCAAGAGTGCTATTGGGTGCGCCGGGCGAAAGGGTTGTCATGGCAGGCAAGCGCACAGTTCTCACCGCGGGTTTGCGGCGGCTCTCGGTGCTACTGACCGAGATGCGCGAACACGCGGGGCTCAGCAAAGAGGACGTCAGCGGCAAGACCGGCATCAATATCACCACGCTGTACCGCATCGAGACGGCGCAGGCGCGCCCGCAACGGCGCACGCTGATGGCGATGCTGGATCTCTACGACGTCACCGAACAGCAGCGCACCGATGCGCTCGAGCTCCTCTCGGACGCACTCAAGCCCGGCATGTCCCGCCCGTACGAGGCGACGCTGACCGAGGTGCACGCGGCCTATATCAACTTCGAATCCGAGGCGCTTTCAGCCCGGCACTACCAAACCTCCTACATCCCAGGGCTATTGCAGACTTCGGAGTACGCCGAGGCGGTCATCGACACCAATATGCCGAAGCTGGACAGCGACACGGTGTCGCACAATGTGCGGGCGCGGATGGATCGGGCCATGCATCTCACCAAGCCGGATCCGCTAGAACTGTGGGTGGTGCTCGACGAAGCGGCGATCCGGCGCATGGTCGGCGGCCCGGATGTCATGAAGGCACAGCTGAAGCGGCTGCTCGACGATTCGCAGATGAAAAACGTAATTCTGCAGATACTTCCGTTCAGCGCGGGGGTGCATCCGGGTATGGCCGGATCCTTCACGCTTTTGGACTTCAAGGATCCGGCCGATCCGGAGCTGGTGTATGTCGAGGGCATCGCGGGCGATCAACTGATCGAGGGCCATCCTCAGATCCGACGCTTCGGCATTATTTTCGACCAGTTGCGCGCCATGGCGCTCAGCCCGCGCGACTCCATGGCGCTGATCGACAAGGCCTCCAAAGAGATGAGCTGATCAGCTGCGGCTGGCCCGCCGATAGCCGACCGCCGCGGGAATCGAGAAGACGACGAGCCCACCGACACACCAGGCGATGGTGGCCAATAGCGAATCACGCACCGGGCCACCGAGGGACAGTCCACGCATGGTGTCGATGGCGTAGGACATCGGCTGATGCCGCACGATCGGCCTGGCCCACGCCGGGTAGGCGAACAGCGGCACGAACCCGGTACTGAAGAACATCAGCAGCGACGAGCCGAGCGAAACCGCCTCCACCAGTGCGGCTTTCGCACTGAACACGGCCACTGCGGTGACCAAGGTGGCGAAGGCGATGCCGTACAGCAGCGGCACACCGAACAGCGCGATACCAGCGAGCAGCCCCTGTTGGAATCGGAAGCCGAGCGCCACCCCCACCGCGTACATCACCGCGGTGCACAGCAGGATCCGGATCCCCTCCGCGACGATGCGGGCGGTGAGTCCGGATGCGCGGTGCACCGGCAGCACCCAGAAGCGGGCCAACAGACCCTCGTCGCGCTCGCGTCCGAGGGTGATGGCGCCGGCCACTGAACCGGACATCACGCCGACCAGCGCCACCATCGGCACCGAACCGTAGAGCGCGTTCTCTCCCGTGACGGACGAAATCTGTTGTCCGAGAACGGTATTGAATACGAAAAGCAGTAGCCCGGGAAAGACGAGCGACTGCACGACGGTCAACGGGTCACGCCACCAGCGCACCAAGAGCCGCTTGGTCTGGATCATCGTCTGCGGGATCAGCAAACGCCAGGTCTCGGTCCGACCGGTGACCTTGGGCAACGCCGGAGGATCCAGTACCCGAGTCATGACGACCTCCGTATCGAAATGAATACCGCTCCGACGCCGAACACCACGACGGTGCCGAGTGCCCAGGCCAGCGCGGGCCCGAAGATCGACCAGCCGACCACACCCGCGTGACCCGATGGGTCACCGGCCAGTGCCCGCAGCCCGTACACGTATTGCGAGACCGGCTGGTTGCGTGCGAAGCCCTGGATCCAGCTCGGGAATTGGCGGGCCGGCGCGAATCCGGTCGAGACCATGCCGAGAATCAACTGCGGCAGGATGAGCGCCTGGGTGGTCGCCTCCGGACTCTTGGTCACGCTGCCCAGCAGATCCGCGCCCAGGCACAGCGCCAGTGCTATCAGCATCGCGAACCCGATGAAACCGACGGTATCCCACCAGCTTCCATAGAAGCGGAAGCCGATCACATGGGCACACACCAGCGCCGCGGTCAGCGAGACCGCCGCCCGGTACATCGCGGCCGTGACCCGTGCCGCGAGCGGGACCGCCGAAACCATCGCCATCGATCCGAACCGCGTATTGAGCCCGTCCTTGGCATCGGAGGCCGCCCGGAACGCGGCCGTGATGGCGCAGAAGGCGACCGCCTGCATGACGATCATGGGCGTGAGGAACTGGGCGTAGCTGCTCAGCCCGTGCCCCTTAATGGTCATTACGAAATTCAGCGGCACATAGAAGCCGACGGTGAAGACCGTGGGCGCCAGCAGTGCGGTGATCAGCTCACCATTGCGCCAGGACGGCCGGACCAAGCGACAGGTCAGCGCCCACCATTGCGCCACCGTCGCCCTACGCGGCGGTGGCGCGTCCACCAGCCGCTCGCTGCTCAGGCGGCGGGTTTCCCCGACGTCGCGTTCCTGCTGGACGGTGCTCGATACCGCGTCGCTACCGATGCTCATCTGCACGCTCCCATCCTGCGCGTCAACCGTGCTTGTCGGTGGGGAACCGGCTGTTCTCAGCATGTCGCACCCAACCGCAGCCGGTACAGCTTTCCGCACTCTTCGAGTACGTACCGCATGGCCGATCTCGCTCGCTTCGTCCCCTGCCCACCGAAATCGGGCGCGCCGCCGCCGTTCGGGGCGATCAGGTCGCCGTCCAATCTCGCCGCACCGACAACGTTTCGATACCGCCCCCGGGTGTCGGAACGGCACTCCGAGGGGGCGATGAATCCCACCAAGGTGTGTGCCGATTCGAGCCGAACGCTGCCCCATGGGCAGGTGAATTATGCAGTGTAGCTATCGTTTTCGACGGAATGCCCGATTCGCGAGGTGACTACCGCGCACCGGGTGAGTAATGTATGCCCCGATGACCAGCATGGAAGCTCGTTTCCGTGAAGCAGCGCGGACCGTGCCCCTCCCCAGTCCTTGGAATCTGTCCGCCTACCTCGCAAATGTCGCCGCGCACCGTGGTCGCTCCATCTCAGTGCAGCCGATCCCCGCGGCCGCGCTCGCGGACATCGGCTGTCGTGGCAGCGGACTCTGGATGGCGCGCGGTCACGACGACATCATCGTCTACGACGCGTCCGCCACCGAGCGCAATGCGGATCACATCATCCTGCACGAGGTCGGCCACATGCTGCTCGGGCACGGCAAGGAAGGTACAGGGGCGGGCGAGCCGATCACACCGTCGCTGGCCGCACTGCTGCCGTCCATCTCACCGTCGTCCATCAAGCACCTACTCGGCCGCGAGCATTTCGGTGCCGACCGCGAACGGGAAGCGGAGGTCTTCGCCGATATGACGATGGTCTACGCAACCCTGCCGCGCCGCCCGGCACGTTCGTTCCGACTTTTCGGGCGCGGACGCTAGCCGCCGGGTAAACGGCGGGTGCCCTCGCGTAGTCCGTCGATGAGATCCTGATAGCTATCGGCCAGCTCGTTGAGCTGCACCCACGCGTCATAGAAGACGGCCTCCGGCGCCGCGGACAGTGGCAGGAAGGCCTGCGTGGTCATTCCGGCCAGCCGATCCACCAACTGGCCGACGGTTTCGGAGTGCAACTGCGCCTGCGAGCTCGGCACCGGCATCACCAGCGCCACCCACAGGTCGATCGACCGCACCAGTTGGGCACGCCGCCGATCCTGGTTGGCCATCTCGGAAACCGGCGTCTGCTCGCGAATTTCGTGCAGCTGCGCCAACTCCCCCGCCGCCTCCAACATCGGATGATCGTCGTGCGGTAGCCCCCGGCATGCGGCCAGCAACATATCCCGCCCCGGAACCATCCGGTAATTTCCGACATTCATCATCTGAGCCTCCCGCTGACGCCGGAACGCGCCGCCGTCGGCGCCCACTCCCGACCAGCAACGCCGTTTCCGCACCGCACGACCACACGCGACGCCTCGATTATCGACCCAGATCCGCGCTCGCGACCGGAAACCGTCGATATCAGTTTGTTACAGACACGGGCGTGCGCGGCAAATACACAGTAACCAAGGCTATGGTCCGACGGTCAGCAAGCAAGAAGCCTCGACTAGGCAGGTATGCCCTCGGCCGCGCCGTCCGCCAAATAGTCCTGACCGCCGACATAGAACGTGCGACCGGATTCGCTTGCGGCACTTGCGGCCTCGCCGACGACGGCGGCGAACTCCTCGACGGTCGGCAGTGCGCCGTGATCGCGGCGAGCCGAAACCGCGTCGGGATTGCGACGTTCCAGCAGGCGGACAATGATCGTGCCATCGATCATGTCACCGGACACCACATTCAGCCCGATGCCGCGTTCGGTCAGCTCCGGAATCATTGCGCGCAAGGCATCTTCGCCCGCACGCTTGCTCGCGGCGATCGGCTCATAGTCCGCCGGAACGGGTTTGCGGCCGTGAAAGTGCGCCTGATGGCTGGTCACGAAGACGATCCGGCCGCCGGATGGCAGGTGCGGCAAGGCTTCCCGCACCAGACGGACCTGTGCGTCACGGTTCAATGCCATAGCGTATTCAGGCGCGGCATTACGCTCGAGACCACCGGATGCGTTGAGCACCAAGACATCCAGCCGCCCGAACTCCGCCACCACATCGGCGATCAGCGCCGCGGTGGCATCCGCATCCGCGATATCCGCACCCGCGCTCGACGCACTGCCACCGGCCGCGCCGATCTCATCGGCGATCGTCTGGGCGCGCTTGCGTTTCTCCCGATAGTTGATGATCACGTGATCACCACCCGCCGCCAGCACTTTCGCCGTCTCGGCCCCTATCCCCCGCGACGCGCCGGTAATCAGCACAATCCGTCGTTCCGTCGAGTCGCCCACCATCTGCCTCTCACCTCATCAGCCCACAGCAATGCTTCTAATTTAGAATCACTATGGTAGTTCGAAATGAGAAGTGCAAATGGAGCCAAGCCGTCGCGCGGGCGAAACGACCCGGCGAACGCGCCCATGCTGGCCACCATGGAGCTCATCGGCCAACGCTGGATCCTGCGCGTCCTGTGGGAATTGGAACCCGGCTGCCTCGGATTCCTCGAACTGCGCCGCCGCATGGGCAACTGCTCGTCGAGCATGCTCTCGACCCGGCTGCAACACCTACAGACCGCAGGCGTGATCACCAAGAACGCGGACAAAACCTACGAACTCACCCCGGCGGGCCTCGCCCTCACCGCAGCCCTCCAACCACTCTGGGACTGGTCCGAACGCTGGACCTCGCCATCCCCCGATCCCGAGTAGTACATACGACAAAGGCGGTCCCCACCCGGGAACCGCCTTCGCCTACGTATGGGTTACTTCAAGCGGAGCTTGCCGAACAGACCTTCCTTCTCGTCCTCCGGGCCCGCGGTGAAATACAGCGAATCGGCATCGCCAAGGCTCTCGCCATTGCCGAACATCAAGGCCCACAGACCTTCGATCTCGACCGGCTGCCCCTTCTCATCGCGCAGGTAGTCGACGAACTTGCCGGTGGCGTCGTCGTAGGCGAGCACATGGCCGAGGCCGCCGAAGTTGCCGACCAGCAGTTTGCCGCTGAGCGGACCGAAGTTCGCGGGAGCCACCACGACACCCCACGGCGCATTGAGGCGACCGTTGTCATCGAGGATGCGGACCAACTTGCCGTTGCCGTCGAATTCCGCGACCTTACCCTTGGCGGGCTTACCCTTGGCGTCCTTCTCCTGATCCTTGTCGAGCGAATCCTCTTCGGCCTTGTCGAACTTGGACGCATCCTGCTCATCGGGCTTGGTGTCCGCATAGGAGACGAATACGCGGTTGCCGATGGTGGTCACATTGAACGGCGCGGGGTCGCCCGGCTTAGCCTTCTTGCCCTTATCCGGTGCGGCCGCATCGATCTGATCGCCGGTGGCGAAGGGGTTGGCGAAGCCGACGGTCGGGATCAGCTGCCAGTCCTTGTCGAAGGTGCGGATCTGCGGGTTCTCGCCGAAGTCGGCGGCGAGCAGCTTGTCACCGGACGGGGCGAGCGCGATACCGAAGAACGCCATGCCCTGCGATTCGCCATCGAAGACCAGATTCGCGGGACCATCGTGCCGGATGATCGCGCCCTCGGGCCCCTGCTCGGTCCAGGCCGAGATCTTGCCGGAGTCTGTGGCGAAGATGAACCGCGACGAACCGGTCAGCGACACCGGCGCACCGTCGACATCCACCGGCTGGTCACGCACCACGAACAAGTCGGAGGTGATGGGAGCACCGTTGAAGACGACACCGGTGGTCTTGCCGATGCTCTTATCCGAGGTGTCGGCGTCCGCGCCCGGAATCGTGACGATCTTCAGCGGATCCTGGAACAGCTTCTGCACCTTGGGATCCGCGGACGCGCTGACATCGCCGACGAATTGGAAGGACTTACCGCCCGCGCCAACCCAGAAATGCCCGCCCGCACCCTTGGGGCGATCGGCTAGTCCCCACGCGTTCACCATGTCCGGAAAGGTGTACTGCGCCTTGTATTCGGCATTGTTGGCGGCGAGGTTGGTCTGCGCGTAATGATTGCCGTCGAGGGCAGCCACTTCATCGTTCGATGACTTCGAATCCGAGCATGCCGCGGCCACGACCAGGGCAGCGCCGAGCACCGATGCGCGCAGCAGACCGTTGCGGGTCCGCGACCGCCAGGCACCGTTGCGGCGCAATTCACTAAGGCGTGCGTTCAACTTCTTCGTCCTTTCCAGCCACTCGCAACCCTCATTTGGCGATTAGGCGATGCTAACCTTAGCTGGGGGGAATTTCGACCGTATGGGAACACCCCGGTTTCGACAGGTTTAAGCTGTCGCGCGTGGTCGCCCCCCAGCCTTCTGTCGCCCCCCATCCGGATATCGCTCCGCTCGCACCATTGCTCGGCACATGGCGCGGACCAGGGCACGGTGAGTACCCGACCATCGAGTCATTCGACTATGTCGAGGAAATCAAGTTCGGCCACCTCGGCCGACCGTTCCTCACCTACCGACAGCGCACCCGCGCCGCCGATGGCAGCCGGCCGATGCACGCCGAAACCGGTTATCTGCGTTGTCCGCGCCCCGATCACGTCGAACTGATCCTGGCGCACCCGACCGGCATAACCGAGATCTGTGAGGGCAGCCTCACCATCGTCGACGGCGAACTGCGGATGGAATTCGAATCGACCAGCATCGGCCGCAGCAGTACCGCGAAAGTGGTGACCGCCCTCGGCCGTTCGATCGTATTGACCGGCGACACCATCGAATACACCTTGCGCATGGCCGCGGTAGGCGAACCGCTGACCCACCACCTAGCGGCAACCCTGAACCGCGCCTGACGAGTCGTGTCGGTTGCGCACCGGATTACGTCGTCATACCCGCTCAACCGCATGGGTGTGGTGACGAATTCGCGCAGAGTGCTCGCGGCGGGTCAGTCGCGTGTCGGGTCCGGGTGCCAGGGCACGTAGGTTCGTCCTTCGGCCTCGGCGGCGACCGCAGCCGAGTGCAGCTGATAGGGCGTGATGCCGCCCGCCTCCCAAGCCCCCACAGAACCCGCGGTGACGGCGTCGGGTGACTTCGCGGTCAACCCGATCTCATTGCGCACCACCGCGATCGGCCGATCGGCCAACGTGAACCAGTCCAGGTCCAGGAAATCGTGGCTGCCATGAGTGAGTGCGCCGCGGCGCATGGCATCGCCCAGACGCGTCGCCATGCCCGCGGTGCGCAAATGTCCTTCGTTGGCCTCGAACAATCCGGCTCCGGCAGGTAGGTAGCCGGTTTCGAAGAGCGAAATCACCATGGCGAGCAGGCTGAACGCGCGCGGGTCGTCATTGGCGCGCGCCATGAAGGCGAACACCTCGATCTCGTTCTCCAGCGTGGTGCCGTACCCGGCGAGCACATGCACCCAGTCGTGCTGAGCGAGCAGCGGCGGCGCGGAACCCGGCAGGCCGGGCGTGACGAAACCCCGATCGGCATAGAAATCGGCGACGCCGCGGCCGAGCGTTCCGACGGGTAACTCGCGCAGGCCGGCCCACTGCGCGGCCAAGGCCGGATCATCGCTGACCTGTCCCCAGGACGAATCCAGACTTTCGGTGTGCAGTGCGGTCAACCGGCTCGGGTCCAGCCCACCGAGGTACCCGTTGCGGTCGAAGTCGACCACGGCGAGTTCGATCGCACCCTCGGCGTACTTCTGCGCCACCGCGATCATCTCGTCGTCGACCTCGAGCGCGTCGGCGAACTCCCGCAGTTTGGTCGCGACCGCGGGCGGCAACGGCCGCACCACCAACGCAGACAGCAGCATGGTCTGCACGATTCGCTCGCGGAAGATCCGGTTGCGCCGGGCCAGCCCGACCGCGAAGGTCTCTGCATCGATGGGCGGCAGCGTTTCCAGTTCGACCCGATGTCCGGTCATCGACAGGAACAGCGACGGAACCAGCAACTGCTGCAGCGGAGTCAGCCCGTCCGCACCGGACGCCGCGGCGACCACACCACTGGCCAGCAGCGCCACTTCGGCCGCATCGGGCGGGGTCAGCAGTACATCATCCATCCGGTCAACTCCAACAAGATCGCCGACGAAATCCACCGCAGCGGTGGACGATCCCATTATCGATCCGAATTCGGCACGGCGCGTAATCATTTCGCCGACGGCGTAGTGCGGGCACGGCGCGCCATCAGTGCGTATGCTGAACTCCATCGCGTGACGCTTCCGTCGGCGAAACAGCCGTGGGGCAGCGGCGGTCCGGAAGCGGCTTGCGTTCGGAGGGAATCTGGTGGGCTCTGCGGGCTCGAATCGACCGGCACTCGATATTCGAGTGCTCGGACCGGTGCGCCTGCTGGTCGACGATCAGGCGGTGCCATTGCCGGGCGCCAAACTGCGCGCGCTGCTGGCCATGCTCGTCATCAATCGCCGCAGGGCCGTTGCGAAAACCACACTGGCGAACAGCATCTGGGAAGAGGAGATGCCCAATCGCTCCGTCGACGGCCTCTACGCCTACGTCTCGAATCTGCGCACGATTCTGCGTTCGGCCGGGGTGGACGATCGAGCCGTCCTGCGCACCGTGCACGCCGGGTACCTCCTCGATATCCGCGAGGACCAATGCGACGTCGGCCGTTTCGAGCGGGCCAGGACCCAAGGCTCGCTGGCCTTCACCACCGGCGATCTGGAAACAGCGGCCGAATGTTTCGCCGACGCGCTCGCACAGTGGAGCGGTGAGACGGTCGCCGGATTGCGCGGCCTGCGCTTTGCCGACAATTTCGCCACCGATATGGACGAACGACGGTTGAATGCCATCGCCGATCGCCTCGACGCGGATATCGCGTGCGGTCGCGAGGGCGCGGTCCTGGGCGAGCTGACCGCATTGACCGCTGAACACGCCGTGAACGAGCGACTCTGGCGACTGTTCATCTCCGCGCTCTACCGCGCGGGCCGCCAGGCCGACGCACTCGCCGCCTGCCTGCGCATCCGCCGCAACCTCGCCGACGAGCAGGGCATCGATCCGGATCCACGCACCCTGGCACTGGAGGAAGCGATCCGCAGCCAGCAGGCACTGCCGACGGTCTCTTCCTCACCCGGGGTGACCAAACAGGACCTGCCCGACCTGCTGCGGCAGGCCTGGTTGCGGGTCGGCGACGGCGAAGCGATCGCCATCCCGGCGACCGGGCTGCGGATCGGCCGCGAATGGGATAACGACATCGTGCTCGACGATGCCCGGGTCAGCCGCAAGCACGCGCGCATCGTGCCGCGCGACAACCGGATCTTCATCCGGGATCGGGATTCGGCCAATGGCGTCTACGTCAACGGTGTGCCGATCGGCGCCGATACCGCACTCGCGGACGGTGATGTCATCCGAATCGGTTCCACCACACTGCGTTATGAAATGCCCGACCGCGGCACCCCGCCGGAGTCCACCAGTCGCACCAACTCCAGGCGCGTTCAGTAGCCCGCGGGCAGGGCGGCGAGCATATCGCGCGTCACCGCGACGGCATGATCCGAACTGCCACCCTTGACCAGCAATGTCGCGAAAGCCAGATCCCCGCGATAGCCGACGAACCACGAATGCGAGCCGCCGTCGACCTCGGCCTCCCCGGTCTTCCCGTACACCTCGCCCTGGTCGGCAACACGTTCGGCGGTACCGCCGGTGACCACCTTGCGCATCATCATGCGCAGACCATCGATCACCTCCGCACCGATGGCCGGACGATCGCCTTTGATCTCGGTGATCCGCCCGGCGATGAGATACGGCACCGGCGCGGACCCGTGCGCGACGGTCGCCGCGAGCACCGCCATTGCGAACGGGCTCACCACCACCTTGCCCTGGCCGATACCGTCCTCGGTGCGCTGGATCATGTCGTCGGCCGGTGGCACCGAACCCGATTCGGTCGGCAGGCCGGGAACCGTATACCCCTGTCCCACACCGAGTTTCGCGGCCGTATCGTGCAGCGCATCGCTCGGCAGCTCGCTGGCCAATTTCGCGAATGCGGTATTGCAGGATCGCTCGTAGGCGGTGGCCATCGGTACGTCACCGAGTTGGAACAGGTTGTAGTTCGGAATTGTCCGGTCCCCGATGACAATTCGGCTCGGACACGGCAAAACCGTTTCGGGCGTGGCCTTTCCGAGTGACATGGCGGCTGCCGCGGTCACCGTCTTGAAGACCGAGCCCGGCGGATACTGGCCGATGGTGGCCACCGGACCGTCGCGGTCGGCCGCCCTATTCTGTGCGACAGCGAGAATCGCGCCGGTCGAGGGCTGCAGCACCA
The DNA here is from genome assembly GCF_040674755.1 of Nocardia sp. NPDC049737. Classification (NCBI taxonomy): domain Bacteria; kingdom Bacillati; phylum Actinomycetota; class Actinomycetes; order Mycobacteriales; family Nocardiaceae; genus Nocardia; species Nocardia sp. NPDC049737. The sequence continues at coordinate 174,544 of NZ_JBFANH010000004.1, forward strand.
CCATCATGGTCTGTTCCTCGCGGCCACTGACGGCCCGCTGTGCGGAGTTCTGCACGTTGCGGTCGATGCTGAGCGAGAACGACGGGGCGGGTTGTGCGGGCACCTCGGTGAGCACGTCGGTATCGGCGCCGTTGGCGTTCATGGTGACAACGCTCCAGCCCGCCTTACCGTCCACCTCGGCGACCACCGTCTTGCGCACCTGCGCGAGCAGATCCGGTGCGAAATTCCGGTCGGTGGCGACCATATCCCACTGTTGGGTCAGCGTTACCCCGGGCAGGCCGATGAGATCAGCACTCACCTGGTCGTATTCGTACTCGCTCAAGAGCGCGACGGTGTACTCGCCCTTGGCGGCGTACGCCGCATTCAGGATCGACACGGGGGTGAGCCGCTCGTCGAAGCGGTTCAGCGCCGCCGCCAGCGAGGTCGCGGTGTAACCCGGATCCGGGGCGGAGGCCGCGGTGAACGCGACCCGAGATACCTTGCCCGGCACCAGCACATCACTGCCGGACTGCTCGTTCACCCTGGCGCGCGGGGCCTGGTTGGCGCGCAGTGCCATGGTCTGGGTATCGCCGAGTTTGGGGTGGATATCGGAGGAGGTCCAGCGCACCATCCAGCGGCCGTCACTGCGACCCATCTGCAATTGACCGGAGTACTTCCAGATGCGGTCCTTGGGCAGGTGCCACTCGTAGGTGTAGTCGACGGTCGCGGTATCGCCGATGACCCTGGCCGCGCCGGTATGCGCGATCAACTTCTCGGCCTGCAACTCGCCCCATGCCGAACGCAGCGCGGCGGTCGCCTTCTCGGGCTGACTGGTGAGTTCGGCCGCGGCCGCGCTGTCGTGGTCGGCGAAGGCGGCCAGGAAGGCATCGGCCGCGGGCACCGGTCCCTGCGGGTTGGCCGAGCAGGCGGTCCCCACCGCCGCGAATGCCGCGACGGCCAGCGTAATGAGCATGCGAGTCGACATCGGGACCGATCGTATAGTCAACAGCAAGCAAACGGCTGTGGCACACCGATGTTCGGCGCCGCGTTCAGTCGAGCAGAACGGTCGCGAAGGTGGCGATCTGCCGGAACCCGACTCGGCTGTAGGCCCGGCGGGCAATGCCGTTGTAGTCGTTCACATACAGACTGGCGGTGCGGCCCGAGGCCACCACCGCATTCGCCACGGCGGCCGTACCACGGGTGCCGAGACCAGCGCCGCGCCGTTCGGGATGCACCCACACGCCCTGGATCTGCCCGGTACGCCGGGACAGCGATCCGACCTCGGCCTTGAACACGACTTCGCCGTCCTCGAAACGCGCCCAGGCGCGGCCGGATTCGATCAGACTCTGGATCCGGCGCCGATAACCGCGGCCGCCGTCGCCCGCGCGCGGGTCGACGCCGACCTCCTCGATGAACATGGCGATCGCCGCGGTGAGATAGCGCTCCAACTCATCCGGCCGGACTCGGCGGACCTGCGTATCCGCGGTGGCCAGAGCGGGCTGGCCGAGGGCTAGTAGCGGCTGTGCACCGCGTAGCTCGCGTTCCGGTCCCCAATGCGCGGACAACATCTCCCACAGCGGCAGCGTCAGTTCCTGACGCCCGACCACCGACGAACACACCCGCGGCCAGCGGACCGCCCGCGCGGCGAAGGCGCGCAACGCATCCTCATCGCCGCGCAGGGGCACCAGATTCGCACCGGAGAAGCACAGCGATTCCGACGGACCACCCCGACTCCACAGTTCGCCGTGCCCGACGCCGGTATCCAAGCCGAATTCCTGTAACCGCGCCGCCACCATGCACGAGGCGATCGGATCGCTATCCAGCACCCGCAGCACCTGTGCCAGATCTCGGTTCGCGAGCTGACGCGCGGGGGCATCCTTGGCCCGCCGCGCGGGCTCCAGCAGACTCCGCACATCGACAGCCTGCCACGAATCGGCCGAGTCCGGTACGGCTACTCGGGAACCCGTGCTACCCGACGGTGACGACGGGTTCGCCGGCGCCGGGCGTCTCGCCCATCTCCTCGGCGATGCGCATGGCCTCTTCGATCAGGGTCTCCACGATCTGCGCCTCCGGCACGGTCTTGATGACCTGCCCCTTCACGAAGATCTGGCCCTTGCCGTTGCCCGAGGCGACACCGAGGTCAGCCTCGCGTGCCTCACCGGGTCCGTTCACCACACAGCCCATCACAGCAACCCGCAGCGGCACCTCCATGCCCTCCAGACCGGCGCTCACCTCATTGGCCAAGGTGTACACGTCGACCTGGGCACGACCGCAGGACGGACAGGAAACGATCTCGAGCTTGCGCGGGCGCAGATTCAGCGACTGCAGGATCTGCCCGCCGACCTTGACCTCCTCGGCCGGCGGCGCGGACAGCGACACCCGAATGGTGTCGCCGATGCCCTCGGACAACAGCGCACCGAACGCGACGGCGGACTTGATGGTGCCCTGGAAGGCCGGACCGGCCTCGGTCACCCCGAGGTGCAGCGGGTAATCGGACTGCGCGGCCAACTGGCGGTAGGCCTCGACCATGACCACCGGATCGTTGTGCTTGACCGAGATCTTGATATCGCCGAAGCCGTGCTCCTCGAACAGGCTCGCCTCCCACAGCGCCGATTCGACCAGCGCCTCCGGGGTCGCCTTGCCGTACTTCTCCAACATCCGCTTATCCAGCGAACCGGCATTCACGCCGATGCGAATCGGGATGCCCGCCGCGCCGGCGGCCTTGGCCACCTCACCGACCCGTCCGTCGAATTCCTTGATATTGCCCGGGTTTACGCGCACCGCGGCACAACCCGCATCGATGGCAGCGAAGATATAGCGCGGCTGGAAATGGATATCCGCGATGACCGGGATCTGGCTCTTGCGCGCGATGGTCGCCAATGCGTCGGCGTCCTCCTGGCGCGGGCAGGCGACGCGCACGATATCGCAGCCCGAGGCCGTCAGTTCGGCGATCTGCTGCAGGGTGGCGTTGACGTCATGGGTCTTGGTGGTGGTCATCGACTGCACGGAAATCGGGTGATCGCTGCCGACGCCCACATTGCCGACCATCAATTGGCGGGTCTTGCGGCGAGGCGAGAGAACGGCCGCGGGTGCGGTCGGCATCCCCAATCCGATTGTGCTGGTCACTTTCGGCTGCCTACTTTCGTGCGTACTTTTTCGGGCCGTTCGCCTACCGAGCTTAGCCGCGTGCCGCGGCTGCTCACCCTGTGAGGGCCATGACATGAGTCATGACACACAGATGTCCCGAAATACCAGCAATCCGGCGTTCGCGGGGGTTATCGCGACAGGTTAGCGCTCAGCGGAACAACTGGATCGGATTCACGATGTCGGCGACCAGCGTGAGCACCATATACGCACCACCGATCACCACTGCGACGTAGGTCACCGGAAGCAGTTTCAGGTAGTCGACCGGACCGCCCGGAGCCAGCCCCTTCCAGCCACGGACGGTATTGCGGATCTTCTCGTAGAGCACCACCGCGATATGCCCGCCGTCCAGCGGCAGCAGCGGCAACAGGTTGAAGGCGCCGAGGAAAAAGTTCAGGCTGGCCAGGACCAGGATGAACACACCCCACAGGCCGCGCTCCGCAGTCTCGCCACCGATCTTGCTCGCGCCGTAGACACTGACCGGGGTTTCCGGATCGCGCTCACCACCGGTGACCGCGGTCCACAGCGCGGAAACCTTCTGCGGCATCTGGGCCAGCGATTCCACCGTGCGCACGAACATCTGCCCGGTATATGCGCCCGCAGCCGGAATCGCGGCCAGCGCGTTGTACTTCAGGGGTTCGTAGTATTCCGAACCGACGCCGACCGCACTGACCTCGCGGCCAGGACCGCCGTCGTCGGGATAGCGAGTGATGCGTTCCGGAGTGACCTCGATGGTCTTGGTCTGACCGCCGCGCTCGATGGTGTAGGTGAACGTACCGGTCTGCTTCTGGGTTTCGGCGGTGAACTGCTGCCAGGTCGTCACCTTCACGCCATTGACGGCCTTGACCACGTCACCGCGCTGCATACCGGCCCGCTGCGCCGGACCGGTGCCCTGGCAGTCGGCAAGCGACTTATCCGGATTCTGCTGGGCTACGCATTTCATCGCACCGATGGTGGTGGCCGGCGGCTGGTCGAAGCGCGGCAGGCCCCAGCCGATAGCAAGCACGACCAGCAGGAGGAAGCCGAGCACGAAGTTCATCGCGATCCCGCCGAACATCACCACCAGGCGCTTCCAGGTGTCCTGGCGGTACATGGCCCGGTCGAGTTCCTCGGGTGCGAGTTCGTCCAATGCGGTCATGCCCGCGATATCGCAGAAGCCGCCGAGCGGGAGCGCCTTGAGGCCGTATTCGGTTTCACCGCGCTGGAACGAGAAAATCTTCGGACCGAAGCCGATGAAATAGCGTCGCACTTTCATGCCGGTGGACTGGGCGGTCCACATATGCCCGCATTCGTGCAGCGCGATCGATATCGTGATGCCGAGGGCGAACAGTACGAACCCCAACGCGAACACCATTTGCTGTACAGCCCTCCTGCGTTGCGCAGCTCGCCTCAAATGAAGTGCGGCCGCCCGCAGCGGCCGCGATTACCCGCACAGGCGCGTCCGTCCGCGCCGCGAGCACCCCGACCACAGTAACCGGACGCCGACCAACCTTCGCTCCCAAGTCTGCCAGGCCACCATTCGGCGGCGCGTCCGATCGCATCGAAGGCCGTTCGGGGCCGACGATCCGCCCGGCCACGCACTTGCGTACGCATGCCGCAAAAGTCACCGGATAGCGCGGGAAATACGCGCTCAGGCGGGGTGGACCAGCGCGCGGGCGTAGTCGCGCGCCCAGGTGTCGGCCGCCAGCACGTCGTCGAGTGTCTCGGGCTCGGCCTGCCACCGATCGGCCGCCTCGACCGCGCGGGCGACGGTGCGCACGATATCCGGGAACCGAATGATCCCGTCCAGGAAGGCTTGCACCGCAATCTCATTCGCCGCGTTGTAAACCGCGGTGACGCTGCCGCCCGCGGTGCCCGCCTGCCTGGCCAGCTCGACCGCCGGGAATACCGCATTGTCGACCGGCTCGAATTCCCAGGTCGACGCGGTGCTGAAGTCGCAGGCAGCCGCCGCGCCCGGCACCCGGTCGGGCCAGCCGAGGGCAAGCGCGATGGGCAGCTTCATATCCGGCGGGCTGGCCTGGGCCAGCGTGGAGCCGTCTTTGAAGGTGACCATCGAGTGCACGATCGACTGCGGATGCACCGTGACATCGATGCGGTCATAGGGCACCCCGAACAGCAGATGCGTCTCGATCAGTTCGAGGCCCTTGTTCACCAGCGATGCCGAATTCAGCGTATTCATCAGCCCCATCGACCAGGTCGGATGCGCCTTCGCCTCGGACGGATGCACCGATTCCAGCATTTCGGTGCTCCAGCCGCGGAACGGACCGCCGGACGCGGTGAGCACCAGCCGGTCCACCTCCTCGGCCCGGCCGCCACGCAGGCACTGGGCGAGCGCGGAATGTTCGGAATCGACCGGCACGATCTGGCCGGGTGCGGCGGCGCGGGTCACCAGCGAGCCGCCCGCGACGAGGGATTCCTTATTCGCCAGCGCCAGCCGGGTGCCCGATTGCAGCGTGGCCAGGGTCGGCTCCAGGCCGAGCGAACCGACCAATGCGTTGAGTACTACATCGGCCTCAGTGCGACGCACCAGTTCGGTGACCGCGCCGGGACCGCTCAGTGCCAGGTCGAGTCGGGTGCCCGCAGCCGGATCCGCGACCGCGACATTGCGGGTCCCGGTGGCGGCCATCTGCGCCGCGAGCAACTCGGTATTGCCGCCGCGCGCGGCCAGGCCGACCACCTCGAACTTGTCGGGATTGGCGGCAATCACCTCGAGCGCCTGGGTACCGATGGAACCGGTGCTGCCGAGCAGAAGGACTCTCACGATGTCGGACACGGCCCCATTGTGGCAGCGGAGCCGGCGACGCGCCGCGAGGCGGTAGCCTGCGTAACCACTCCGCCGATCAAACACAGCCCTGCTGGCTACGACGAGCGGTCGTATGCCACGATATCGGCAGCAACGCCCACACCGAGCTAAGGAGCGATCGTGGCCGCCACGGAACTCGAACCCACCAGTGACCGCGCAATCGTCACCCACGTGGATACCGCCGAGGTTCCGTCCGCCGAATGGGGCTGGAGCGGGGAATCGCGCCGCACCTTCCGTGTCGCGGGCTGGATCGTCTGCGTGATCCTGGTGGCCATGACGATCGGCAACCACAAGGGCCACATCGAGGACGTGTTCCTGATCGGTTTCGCCGCCGTGATCGCGGGCATCATGATCCGCGACTCGATCCTGCGCCGCAAGCCTCGGTAGTCCACACCGAAAGGTATTGACTCGCTTGGGGATACGCCCGCCTAACGCCCTCGTCGTTTGGCGGGCTTTTTCTTGGCTCCGGTGGTCTTGACGACATGTTTTGTCGAGCGCTTGGCGGTGGTCTTCTTCGGCTCGGTCTTCTTGCGCTGAGCCTGGGTGCGTGAGCTGCGTTCCGAGCGACCGCGCACGATACCGACGAAGTCCTCGATCAGGTCGGTGGTCTGTGCGGCGGGCCAGGCCAGGGCGATTTCGGTATCCCGGACGCCCATCATCGTCCGGTAGACGAGGTCGCGGCGGGCATGCAGACGGGCAATGGAATGCGGGACGATGGCGACACCGACACCGGCCGCGACCAATTCGATAGTGCCCGCGATCGCATCGATATCGCTCGAGTCCTGGATTCGTTCGCCTTCCAGATCGCCCATGCCCACCTGTTCGAACAGCGACAGGGTGTGATCCTTGGGCAGCACGACGACAGGAAGCTCTCGGTAGAGCGGAATCGCGCTCAGACCTGCGCGATCGATGGGTAGGCGGACGAAGCAGGCCTCGACGCGCCCGTCCCGCAGCGCGGCGAGTTGTTCGGCCATCGGGATCGCGATCACCTCCAGCGGGGAGTCCGGAAACCGCTCAGCCCAGATGCGCGTCCATTTGGAGACCGTGACGCCAGGTACGAAGCCGACCCGCAGTGCGACCTCCCCCTGGGCCACCGGCTCGGGCTCTTCTTCGGCGCGCGCGATGATGTACCTGGCATCGCGCAGCAACTGCTGTCCGGCCTCGGTCAGCTGCGTCGGCTGCGCACCGGGCACAAAAAGTTTGCTCCCGAGTTCCTGCTCCAAGCCGATCACCGTGTGACTCAACTTCTGCCGCGAAATGTGCAGCGATTTCGCCGCGCGGGCGAAATGCAGTTCCTCGGCAACCGCGACAAACCAGCGCAGGCGGGTCACGTCGATGGACTCGGGGTTCATTCGTATGAGGGTATTGCCATCAGGGCTGTCGACTACCGAGGCGGGTGGTCTGAGGGCGAGACCGGGCCGGATACGCTGTACCGGTGAGCCCGGATAAGAAACCGCAGACCATGAAGCCGCTTACTGCGGCGAACAAACTCGGCATCTACCTTCCGGCGACGCCCGAGGAATTCCGCAACTCGCCGATCTCCCGCGCCGAACTCGAACAGTTGCGCACCAATCCCCCGGCCTGGCTGACCGAACTGCGCAAGACCGGCCCCTTCCCTCGCGATATCGTCGCCCGCAAACTCGGAGTTTCCAATACCGGCCTGGCCCGCGCCGAAGTCTCCGATGCGATGAATGCCGAGGAAATCGCCGCGCTGCTCGCCGACCCGCCGGAATGGCTGATCCGCGAGCGCGAGAACTACGCCGCGGTGCGCGAGGAAAACGAGCGCATCAAAACCCAACAGGCCGAACGCCGCGCCGCCGCCAACCGGCCCGCCAAGAACCGCGCCTAGCACAGCCGCACCCATCTGGGGTGCGGCTGCGTTTCAGCGGAAGTGGTTATGTCGCATCGGGATTCGTGGTGACCAGTTGGCAGCGTCCGTCGGTGCACGAGCGCTGTAATCGGCCACGGGAGAGGGTCTGGAGCAGGCCGATCGCCCAGCACGTCGGGCAGCCACGCAATGCGACGAGGCCGACCGGTAGGAGCAGCAGGCTGACGAGGCCAACCGCTGGCATCAGCGCGAAGGAACCGATTACAGCGCCGAATCCGATTGCGCCACGGACCAAATGGCGAGATAGCGACGCACTGGCGAATTCATCGCGCCCACCCGGTGCTCGACCACCACCTCTCATGGAATCGCTACGCGATGACTTCCTCATTACCGACCTCCAAACTCCGCTGCACCGCCGCACGCGCCCGATGCAGCCGTGATTTCATCGCCGCGGTGCTCAGCCCGAGCAGATCCGCGACCATTCGACCGCTGTACCCCTGCACATCTCGCATGATCAGCACCCGTCGTTGATCGCCGGGCAGCGCCGCGATCGCCGCGGCCACCCGCTCGGCCTCCAGGCGATTGATCGCCTCCTCCTCCGCCGACGCGATGGCCGAGTCGGGAATCGGCTCGGCCCGACGCACATGGAACCGCAGTTGCCGCAGACATTCGTTGCGCACAATCCGAAACATCCACGAGGCCAACGCACCCGATGCCCGCAAGGTCCCGATCTTGCGGTACAGAATGATCAACGCCTCCTGCGCCGCGTCCTCGGCATCCTCCGGCGACGCGCACAGCGAGTACGCGAATCGACGCACGTGCGGATGCGATCCGGACACCAGCGTGGTGATCGACTCGATATCGCCAGCCCGCGCCGCGGCGACGAGATGTTCGTCGGGCCAGCACACCTCGGTCACTTCGACCGGCTCCGCCGCCGCAGCACGGTGATGCTGCACGCGCAAATGAGCAGCGCCCCAACAACAATCGTGGCAATGATCACGACAAACCTCCGATCTCGTGCCGACCGTGTTGCCGACACAGGTATGAGAGGTGTGAACCCGCACAAAGGATTCACCGCCATCGAGTCCCGCAGCTCGATCCACGCGGACAAACGACCAGTCGTTGTTACCATGTGCCCAGGGATATCAAAGGGAGGTGCGGTGGCTGAGGCCGATCGGGCGCCGGTGCGCGTCGATCCATCCAAGCCGAACGCTGCTCGGGTGTACAACTACCTGCTCGGCGGTAAGGACAACTACGAGGTGGACCAGCGAGTCGCCGAGCGAATGCTCGCGGTCGCGCCGGACACCAAGACGACGGCCTGGTTCAGTCGTAAATTCCTCCTCAACGCTGTGGAAGACGCGGCCCATGCGGGGATTCGGCAGTTCATCGATATCGGTGCCGGAATCCCCATCTCACCCAACGTGCACGAGGTGGCACAGAAGGTCGACCCCACGGCACGCGTCGTGATGATCGACTACGACCCGGTCGTGTACGTGCACACCAACGCGCTGCTGTCCGGCACATCCGGTGTCGCATCGATACTCGGTGATATTCGCCGAACGGACGAGATCATCGAGAAGGCGCGGACCGAAGGACAGATCGACTTCGACCAGCCGGTGGCGATTCTGATCGTCGGTGTGCTGCACTTCGTGATGGACGACGAAGCCCCTGCCGGGATCATCGCGAAACTCCGCGATGTGATGGCACCGGGCAGCATCCTGGCCTTCACCCACGGATCGGTCGACACATACTCGGAATTCGTCGCGCAATCGACCGGCGATACCGACGGCAGCTCGGCGCAGGTCCAATTCCGGACCCCGGATATGGTGGCCGCCTTCCTGGACGGTTTCGAGGTGGTCGAGCCCGGTCTGGTGCCGGTACAGGATTGGCTCGACGATGACCTGCCGCGCACCAAGTTGGTGCTTTTGGGCGGAATCGGGCGCAAGCTCTAGGTCGCGGCGAGCGTATCGGCGCGTGCCGCGAGCGCGTCGGCGATCGGACGCGGACGGCGGCCGAGTCCACACGCACTCGCGACGCCGTCCACCGGTCTGCCCAGGGCGTTCTCGATCAACCGTAAGGTCTCGACCTGCTCTGCCACCGTGGGAGTGTCGTGGACTAATCCCGCATAGAAATTGGTGCCCTCGTCGAGTGACAGGTCCGCCAGGGGTGCGTAGAACCCGGGATCCGCCGACGGCGGCATCTCTCCCGCCGCGAACGGACCGTGCACATAGGTCAGCGGCCGATCCGAAGGCCACTGCCGGACAACGGAATTGGCCAGGTCCACGAAGGGGCGCAGATCACGCATGTTGGCCCTGGACTTGTTGTGCATACTGCCGACGCACAGGTGCACGCCGAATCTCGTTCCCGCAGGCGCGGATTCGGCCAGCGCCGCAATCCCCTCGCCAAGGTGCAATGCCGTCTCCACTCGCTGGTGCAATGGCTGCGTCTTCGCCATGATCACCATTTCCGCGGTGGCCTCCAATTGCACGACCACGTCGGGACCGACCAGTTCGTGGATGGCCGCGATGTCGCGCACGGTCGCGTCCCGGAACGCCTTGCGGTGCGACCTGACTCCGGATATGCCCATGGCGACGAATGCCAGGGTGAAATCGGTCGGCATCCCGATCTGGAGGGTTAATTCGGGCAGCTCGCGCGCCGCGCGCAAATCCCGAAATATCGGGAGCGCCTCCTCGGCCTCGGCGAGATAACCGAGGTCCATCATGTCGCCGGTCAGTTCGCGACCGGATGCGACGCGATGGATGGTGCGTTCTCTACTGGACCGCCACGTGCCCGGCTTCTTCACTTCCAATGCGCCCTGCGCCACCAGATCCTCGATGATCGGCTGAATATAGAACTCATAGCGGCGCGTTTCCCCGGTAGGGAGCGTGCGTAGCCGCGGTCCTGCGGCATCGAGCATCGCACGCATAGCGTCGTCCGTACTCGTACCCGGAAAGCTACCGACGAAATGCACACCACGCGAACCCATGCCGTGCATCGTAGATCGCATCTCCGCCACGCAACCCCATAGCTACGGATCTTCGTGTGCGGTATGGTGATTCGCCAGAAGATGGCGCAGCGCACGATATTTCCCATTCGGAGGGAACGCGGTGACGAACAAGCTCTACGCCCGGATGTTGGTGGCCGCTACCGCGGCGGCGACAATGCTCGGTGTCGTACCGGGCGCGGCCGGTGCCGATCCGGCGGCCGCACCCGACCGTTGTCAGGAGATCTCTTTTCCGGTACCGGAGGGGACCTTGGCCGCGACTCTGTGCCTGCCGGATCGGCCGACCGACACCGTCATGGTGTTGATGGCGGGCTCCAATTACAACCACACCTACTGGGATTTCCCTTACGCCCCAGAGACTTACAACTTCCGCCGCGCGATGAACGCCGCGGGTTACGCGACGCTGGTGGCCGATCGACTCGGTAACGGCGCGAGCACCCGCCCGCCGAGCATGTCACTGACCGCGACCGCCACCGCGGAAGCCCTGCACAACATCGTGCAGGCCCTGCGCCACGGGCTCGCGGGCGCACAACCGTTCGGCAAGGTCGTCACCGGCGGTCATTCGCTGAGTTCGGGCACCTCGGTCATGGAGGCCACCACTTACCACGACGTCGACGGCGTACTGCTCACCGGATACTCACACACCCTGAGCGTGCCGGACGTCCTCGGTGTCATCGGCACGTACTACCAGGCCGTGCGGGATCCCGTATTCGCCAGCCGCGGATACGATTCGGGCTATCTCGTGACACAGCCGGGCACTCGGGCCAGCGATTTCTTCGGGCCGGATAATTTCGATCCGCAGGTGCTCGCGATCGACGAGGCGACCAAGGAAACCTTCTCGCTCACCGAATATCCCGACGGGCTCACCTCCACCCTGCCCGGGATGTCGAGCTTCATCACCGCCCCGGTCATGCTGGTCAATGGCAGTTTGGACCGGTTGTCGTGCGGACCCGCCTATTCGATCTGCGCCGATAGCGCGACTCTGCAAACCGCGGAGGCGGCGTTTTTCAGTCCGGCCGCGCGGTTGCGCACCTTCGTGCTGCCCGGCAGCGGACATTCGGTGAATCTCGCACGGAACACCGCGCAGTATCAGGCCGCCGTCGTCGACTGGATGAAGTCGGCCGTCGGATAGCTCAATCTGCCTGCAGTAGTTGACATTCCGCGATCACAACCGGCTGTCCTGCGGAAGGTACGGACGCACCACCGCGGCCGCACGACCTTGCGCCTCGGGATCGCACAGGTAACGCACCTGCTGACCTTCGGCGAGTGCGCGATAGCCCGGCACATCGATATGGCTGTATTCGACGAACACCGGCCACTGCCGGACACCGTCGGGTTCGATGAAGCCGAACCCACGCTGTTCGTCGAACCAGGCCACCGTACCGGTCAGCCATACCGAGGTCGGATCGATAACGCTGCTCATCGTAGCCTCCGCGAGGTCGGGATCGGCGATACCCCCGCATCCGGCCTACCCGCGAATGGCACTGGTAAACACTACTTTTCAGGGCGCGAGATCGTCGCGCAACCGGGAGACATCAACTCGATTAGTCGACTCGATCCGGGGTAGGTCGCAGATGTGGTCCGAACCGGGGCCGCAGATAGTTCCAACTACCGAAAAGGAGTGCCGACCATGGCAGATCCGAAGAACCCCGGGCAGTTCGGTAATCGCAAGGACACCCAGGAGCAGGCCAGCAAGGGTGGAAAGGCCAGCACCGGCAGCTTCGGCCAGAAAAACGCCGCAGACCCGCATGAGGCCGGTCGTAAGGGCGCACAGGCGCAGCCGACGGCGGCCAAGCAGAAGGGCGGCCAGCACAGCCACAGCGGCAGCTAGCTCCACCTGTCGAACGGGCCTCGGTCATCTCGATCCGGGGCCCGTTCGTATGCGTCGAATATCACCGGCGAACCTGGGTAAGCGCCGGACATGGTCACCTTCGGATATTTCTTAGCCAGCGAACAGTTCGGGCCGAAAGAACTCGTCGAGCAGGCCAAACGCGCCGAACAGGCCGGATTCGAACGGCTGTGGATCTCCGACCATTTCCATCCGTGGAATGACGCCCAAGGGCACAGCCCCTTCGTGTGGGGCACCATCGGAGCGCTCTCGCAGGCCACCGACCTGCCGATCACCACGGCGGTCACCTGCCCTACCGTCCGCATTCATCCCGTCATCATCGCGCAGGCCGCCGCGACCGCCGCCGTCCAACTCGACGGCAACTTCGTTCTCGGCGTCGGCAGCGGTGAGGCACTCAACGAGCACATTCTAGGCGATCCGTGGCCATCGCCCACGGTCCGGCTCGAAATGCTGGAGGAGGCGGTCCAGCTGATTCGGCGGCTGCACCGCGGCGGTAACGTCAACCACCGCGGCCAGTACTACACCGTGCAGGACGCCAGAATCTATACCCTGCCCGATGCTCCGGTGCCGATCTATATCTCCGGATTCGGCCCGCAGGCAACGCAATTGGCGGCCCGCATCGGTGACGGCTTCTGCACCGTGCTGCCCGACGCCGATGCGGTCGACACCTTCCGTACCGCGAGCGGAGGCGCGAAACCGGTACAGGCGGGCGCCAAGGTCAGCTGGTCCCGCGACGAGGAGTCGGGTCTGGACGCCGCACATCGCCTTTGGGCCAATGAGCTGTTGCCGGGCCAACTTTCCCAAACACTGCCGCGGCCGCGCGATTTCGAGGACGCGATGAGCCTGATCGATCGCGAATCCACCCGCGACCACTTCGCCACCGGGCCCGATCCGGAACGTCATATCCGCCAACTTCAGCAGTATCTCGATGCCGGTGTCGACGAACTGTACGTCCAACAGATCGGGCCCGATCTGGATGGCTTCTTCACCGCATGGGAGAAGGAGATCCAGCCCGCCCTGAACTGACCCGAGGCTTAGGGCTGAACCGAGACGGTTAGGGGTGAACCGAGACGGTCAGGCCGGTACCGCGACGGTCGCCCGGTTCCAGACCCGGTGCCGGGCAACCGCATTCGCGAATGCCTCGATGAAGTCCTCGGTCACGCCCGCACCGCTGGCGGTCGTGGTGAAGACGCCTGCTTGCGCGTCCTGATCGGTATCGGATAGGAGACCGACGACCCGCAGCAGCGTGACACCGTCGCCGAAGCCGCCGATCGCTTTGACGTGTTTGAACGCCTCCAGGACGAAATGCACCGCCGCGCCATTGCCCGCCAGCGTGTCGGCGGACTGTTTTCCACCCGCGACGAGCACCGCATCGTAGAGAACCGACGCGACGGTGGCCAGCGACCGGTCCACGGCGAGGGTTTCACCGTCACTGCCGTCACCGCCCAGCGTACCGGCATGCGGCGCAAGCACTTCGGGGATGGCACCACGCTCGGTCAACCACGATTTGATGCGACGTACACCCAGGGTGTCCACCCCGTCAGCAGCCAGGATCGCGATCTTGCGGGTCGCGATGGTGTCGGTGACGGTATTCAGTTGCGACAGTGCGGGAGATACCACCGCCTCCCGATCGCCCGAGTCCGGTTGCGGTACCGGCATACCCAGTTCACCCGCGACCCGCTCGGCCAGCTCCGGCTCGATCTGCACCAGATGTTCGAGCACCCTGGCCCGGATGGCCACCCGCTCCACCTTGCCGAGTTCGAAGGCGAAGGCGGCGACGATATGATCGGCCTCCGGCGGTGACATACTGCGCCAAAACATTCGCGGCTGGCGGTAGTACTCCCGAAAACTGTTGGCACGCTGACGAATAGCTGATCCTGTAAGTGGCTCAGCGTAGTGCTGGAACATCTCGGTGTTCGCCAATGCCGGACAACCGCCGCCGATGGTGTTCTTGGTATACGCGGCCTCGCCCTGCGGAATGGCGTGTTGGCCGTAGCCATCCTGCTGGTGATTGCGCACATCGGCGACCGGCCGGTTGATCGGCAGCTGGGCGAAGTTCGGCCCGCCCAAGCGGATCAACTGGGTGTCCAGGTAGGAGAAGTTGCGCAACTGCAGCAGCGGATCATCGGTGAAATCGATACCGGGCACCAGATTGGCTGTGTGGAAGGCTACCTGCTCGGTCTCGGCGAAGAAGTTGTCCGGATTGCGATCCAGCACCATGCGGCCGACCGGCTGCACCGGAACCTGTTCTTCCGGAATGATTTTCGTCGCATCGAGCAGGTCGAAGTCGAAGCCGAATTCGTTCTCGTCCGAGACCAGCTGCACGCCCAGCTCCCACTCCGGATACTGGCCCGCCGCGATGCAGTCCCACAGATCGCGCCGATTGAAGTCGGGATCACGTCCGGCGATCTGCTGACACTCGTCCCACACGAGCGAATGCACGCCCAGTTTCGGTGTCCAGTGGAACTTCACGAAGGTGCCTCGGCCCTCGCTGTTGACGAGTCGGAAGGTGTGCACACCGAAGCCCTGCATCATGCGATAGCTGCGCGGCAATGCCCGGTCCGACATCAGCCACATGATCGCGTGCAGCGTCTCCGGTTGCTCCCCGACGAAGTCCCACAGGGTGTCGTGCGCGGAGGCAGCCTGCGGAATCTCGTTGTGCGGCTCGGGCTTCACCGCATGCACGAAGTCCGGGAATTTGATTCCGTCCTGGATGAAGAACACCGGGAAGTTGTTGCCGACAAGATCGTAATTGCCCTGGGCGGTATAGAACTTCGTCGCGAAGCCACGCACGTCGCGCACGGTATCGGCGGATCCGCGCGATCCGGCGACAGTCGAAAACCGGACGAACACCGGCGTTTCCACGCTCGAATCGGTGAGGAAGCGGGCGGTGGTGAAATCGCTGAGCCAGCCGTCGTAGGGCCGGAAGTGTCCGTAGGCGCCCGCACCTCTGGCATGGACAACCCGCTCCGGAATCCGCTCGTGATCGAAGTGGGTGATCTTCTCTCTGGCATGGAAATCGGCGAGCAGCGTCGATCCGCGCTCCCCTACTTTCAGGGCGTCATCGGTGCTGTCCACCCGTACGCCCTGCTGTGTGGTGAGCTTCCCCTGTTCGCGATCTACCCGGTATCGGTCCAGCTGGCGCTGCTTCTCATTCGATGCGCCGTTCTTGTTCGTCGCGTCGGTCACGCCGCTCACCCCTCGGTCTTGCGGCGCCAATCACGCACCGCGTCGCGAATCCGGTCGAAGAGCGCAAGTGGCGGTCCGGCAACGATATTCACCAGTGCCGACTCACCCGCCTCCGGATGCGGCCGGGTCGGGGCGACGGCCTCAGCGACCCGCACGACATCGGCGAGCACCGCGCTCTCATTGGCGGAGATCTCTTGGCGCAGCTGGTCGAATTCCTCCTTCTCCTCCAGATCGGCGTGTTCGATCACCGATTCGGCGAAGGAGCGGAACTTGGTATCGAAGTCCTCATGCTGCACACCCATGTCGTAGAGCTCGGCCAGCACGTGCTTGGCCTCTTGCTCTTCGTGCAACCTGCTGTCGACAACGCTGGCGGGCACCGATGTGCGCCGTGATGCCGGATGCACCACTTCCTCTTCGGCGCTCTCGTGCACCGCCAGTGCGCGAACCAACTCCTCGAACGGCTCCCGCTTGGCCGCACCCTGCGCAAGCTGCACTTTTTCGATCAGGCCCTTGATCAGTTCGTGCTGTGCCAGCAAGAGCGTGACGACGTCTTCCTTCTGACCGGTGGCCATTGCGTACCTCCTCGATCGGGGACGGAGCCACCGCGGCTCCTCTCGTCCGCGCATACCCGCAAGCGGAACACTCACACCTGAGACGGAGACAGTGCGGACGAGCCGGAGCCGAGCCGGATCGCAGGTCGCGGTCAGTCCGTAGACACCGCCTCCACCACGCCGCCGGTATCGGCATTGCCGAGCGCGACGGCCACATCGGCCTGCGCCACAATGCCCACCAACTGGTCGCCGTCGAGCACCGGCACCCGGCGGATCTGATGCACCGACATCACATTGAGCACCTCATCGGCATCAGTGCCCGCCTGCACCGTGATCGGTGTGCCCTCGGCCAGTTCTCCGGCCTTGACGCCGAGCGGATCCTTGTTCTCGGCAAGTACCTTCACCACGATGTCGCGGTCGGTCAGCATGCCCTCGAGCCGATTGTCCTCACCGCAGATCGGGAGCGCGCCCACACTCAGCTGTTTCATCAGCTTGGCGGCCTCCACCACCGAATCGCTGGATCGCACGCACTGCACACCTTCGGTCATGAGTTCACGAGCGGTTGTCACGGTTGTCCTCCCAATTCGTCGCGAGCAATTCGGGTTCGCGGTACCCGTCGCGTTGCCCGATACACCCTTGATTGATCCCGAACATCCGGGGTATCCGCACGAACGAGACGATCCATCCGAACGGAGAGGACGCCATGTTTCCTGGACACGACCAGCCCGAATCCGATCGGCTGCGCTCCGACTTCCCGGACCGCGCACGCAACACCAGAAACCACGCGGGCGAATTGATCGCCGACACCCACAACTGGCCCGGCGTCATCCTGGTGCTGCTCGGCGTAGTCGCTGCCGCCCTGACACTCACCGCCGCAGGCTACGGATTCGCCGGTTGGGCCATCGTGGCAGGAATCGCCACCGTCGTCTGCCTGATCTGCGGCGGCGGGCTAATCCTCGCCGAACACCGCCGAGTCAAGGCCGACGAAGGCCGCGACCTGCTCGAGCCGGGCGGTCACTGACACACACTCACCTGCGAGGACCGGCGCTACGCTCAGATGTCGCGCCGAGATTCTGGCCGACCTGGACACCGTGGACGCGTGCAGCAGCGTCATCGACAGGTGCCCGGCTCTGGATCAACCACTGTGACTTCGGGGGACTGCCTAGCCCTCTGCGGCCAGCTGTCCGCAGGCGGCGGCGATTTCCTGGCCCCGCGTATCGCGCACCGTGCACGGCACGCCCTGTGCGTTGACGCGCCGAACGAATTCCTGCTCAACGGGTTTCGGGCTGGCATCCCACTTGCTGCCCGGCGTCGGGTTCAGCGGGATGACGTTCACGTGCACACGGGAGCCAAGGGCCTTGTGCAGCTTGGCGCCGAGCATATCCGCACGCCACGGCTGGTCGTTGATATCGCGGATCAGCGCGTATTCGATGGACACCCGACGGCCGCTCTTATCGGCGTAATAGCGGGCGGCATCGAGGACCTCGGCGACGGGCCAGCGGTTGTTCACCGGCACCAGGGTGTCGCGCAGTTCGTCATCGGGGGTGTGCAGCGAGACCGCGAGGGTGACCGAGAGGTCCTCGTCGGCGAGCTTGCGAATGGCCGGAGCCAAGCCGACGGTAGAAACGACCACGTTGCGCTGAGAAATACCGAAGCCGTCGGGCGCGGGTGAGGTGATGCGGCGAACCGCGGCGACCACCCGCTTGTAATTGGCCAGCGGCTCGCCCATGCCCATGAAGACGATATTGGACAAGCGGCCCGGACCGCCCGAGACCTCACCATCGCGCATAGCGGCGGCCGCGGCACGAACTTGGTCGACGATCTCGGCGGTAGAAAGATTGCGATTGAGCCCACCCTGGCCGGTGGCACAGAACGGGCACGCCATACCGCAGCCTGCCTGGCTGGAAATGCACAGGGTGGCACGGTCCGGATAGCGCATCAGCACGCTCTCGAGCAGGGTGCCATCGCCCGCGCGCCACAGGGTCTTTCGTGTCTCGCCGCCATCGCACGCAACATGCTTGACCACCGACATCAGCGGCGGAAACAGCGCTGCGCCGATCTTTTCGCGCACCGCGGCGGGCAGGTCGGTCATCTGGTCCGGGTCGGCCTGCAGGCGGCCGTAGTACTGGCGCGCGATCTGATCGGCACGGAACTTCGGCAGACCGAGCTCCTCGACCACGGCCTTGCGCCCGTCGGCATCGAGGTCGGCGAGGTGCCGCGGCGGCATGCCACGGCGTGGAGCATCGAAGACGAGGGGCAGGGAGACGGTCATAATCTCTCCAGTGTCCCATCTCGCGTATGCGGCCCGGACCGAAGGTGACCATCACGACGCCCGACGCGACGAAGGTCACGTGCGATCAGGGCGGGTGAGCAGCCCCTGCCTCGACATAACGACATACCGGTCAGCGCCCAGAAATGCGTGCACCCGGGATAGCGATCGGCAATGATCGAAGTATGACCAGTCACGCCGAGTCGTCCGAGCCGGAGCGCACCGATGATGTCGCACCTGCGTCGACGGGCCGTGAGACGGTCGAGCCGACCGACCGTAGGACGGTGGAACCGACCGACCGTAGAACGGTGGAACCGACCGACCGTAGAACGGTGGAACCGACCGGTCGCAAGTCGCTGGCGAAGAGCCGGACCGGTGACACCTGGGTCGCACTCGTCGCCGCGACGCTGATCGGGATCGTGCTGCTGATCTTCATCCTGCAGAACCTGGAACAGCAACGGGTGGATCTGTTCTTCTGGAGCTTGTCCCTGCCGGTCGGCATCCTGGTGCTGCTGTCGGTGATCGCGGGCGCACTGGTGATGGCGCTGGTCGGCGGCGTGCGGATCATTCAGCTTCGGCGGGCGGCGAAGCGGTAGTACGCGGTTCGCACTTACCGCCCATTCTTGCGTCGAAAATTCAGCTCGAGAATGGACGCTGACTCAGATCAAAGTGGACAGCACCAACCAGGACACGAAGGCCGATGGCAGCATCGAGTCGAGGCGGTCCATGATGCCGCCGTGGCCGGGCAGCAGAGTGCCCATATCCTTGATGCCCAATTCCCGCTTGACCTGGGATTCGATCAGATCGCCCACGGTCGCCACCAGCACAAGGCCGACGCCGAGCACCACGCCGATCATCGAATTGGCTTCCAGCAGCAGGGTGACGGTGAGCAGACCGCCGATCACGCTGAACACCAGCGAACCGCAGAAGCCCTCCCAGGACTTCTTCGGGCTGATCGCGGGCACCATCGGATGCCGCCCGAACAGCACACCCGCGACGTAACCGCCGACATCGGAGCAGACCACCAGAATCATGAAGGTCAGCACCCGCAGATTACCGTCGGGCTCGAGCAGCAGCAGCGTCGCGAACGAGGCGAGCAGCGGGATCCAGGCCAGCGTGAAAATCGTAATCGCGGTGTCGCGCAAAAAGTTTCGCGGCGCGGTACGCAAGCCGTGATCGAAAAGTCGCCACACCATGCAGATCAGTGTGGTCGCGGCGAAGGCACCCGCCACGCCGCTGGCGCCCCACGGCCAGCCGAGCCAGAACACCGCCTGACCGCCGACGATGAGCGGGATCCGCGGGACCAGGACATCCGCCTCCCGCAGCCGCTTGGCGACCTCCCAGGTGGCGACGCCGACTCCGGCGGCCGCGACGCCGATGAATACCTTCGGCACGAACAGCAGGATCGCGATGAGCGAGAGACCGAGGCCGAAGCCGACGGCCAAGGCGGCGGGCAGATTGCGGCCGGCACGCGAGGCGGGGGCTGCGGGTTCCGCCGAGTTCTCTTGCTGGACGGCGGGATTCACCGGCGCGGTCGAATATTCGGGGTTCGCGGATCCGTCGCTTTCGGAGCCGGGCGTCACCGGCCCCCAGGTCGAGGGCCCATCGGTGGCGGTTCCTGGGATCGCGGTGCTATTGGTCGCGGATCCCGGTGCCGCGGGTCCATCGGCCGCGGGTTCCGGTGCCGCGGGTCCATCGGCCGCGGGTCCATCGGCCGCAGGCCCGGGTGCCGGGGGTCCACCGGCCGCAGGCCCGGAACCAGCGGGTCCATTGGCGGAGCGTCCCGGTGTCGCAGGTCCATCAGTCTCGGGAACGGGCGCTGAGGGTGCGGCGGTCGAATCTCCCGAAGTCGCGGGCCGACCGGGCGAGGCCACCGGCGAACCGGATTCCCGACGCGCAGCCTCGGACGCAGCGAAGTCGGTGCGCACAGGTTCGGGAGGTGCGGCTTCGGGAATCGCGGCATCGACCGCGCGCCCGTCCGTCGCATCAACTGTGCCGTTGGCCGGCCTCGGCTCCTCGGCCGCACCGGTCGCGGCGGCGTTCTCGGCCACGATTGTCCCGTCGCTCAACTCGTCGTTCCGTTCGTCCCCCGCCCGGGCGGGCCTGAAAGATCCGGCCTCGGACCTCAGACCTCGAGCAGTTCAGCTTCCTTGTGTTTGACCAGTTCATCGACCTGGCCGACATATTTCGCGGTGGTCTTGTCGAGCTCCTTTTCGGCGCGCCCGACCTCATCCTCACCCGCCTCGCCATCCTTCTGGATCCGCGACAGTTCGTCCATGGCCTTACGGCGGACATTTCGAATCGAGACCTTGGCGTCCTCGCCCTTACCCTTGGCCTGCTTGGCCAGTTCGCGGCGCCGCTCTTCGGTCAGCTGCGGAACCGAGATCCGAATGATGTCACCGTTGTTGGTGGGGTTGACACCGAGATCCGAATTGCGGATCGCGGTTTCGATCGCGCCGAGCGTCGACTGCTCATACGGTTTGATCACCACCATCCGCGGTTCGGGCACGGAAATGCTCGACACCTGGGTAATCGGGGTCGGCGAACCGTAGTAGTCGATGACAATCCGTTGGAACATACCCGGATTCGCCCGACCGGTACGGATGGACCCGAGGTCGTCCTTCGCCACCGTGACGGCCTTCTCCATCTTCTCCTCGGCGTCGAAGAGCGCTTCTTCAATCACGACCGTTTCCTCCACAGCGTCGTCATCGTCATGATCCGCGGGCGCGGGGTCAGGACCGAACCAAGGTGCCGATCTTCTCACCGGCGACCGCACGGGCGATATTGCCCTTCGTCAACAAATTGAACACCAGCATTGGCATCTGGTTGTCCATACACAGGCTGAAGGCCGTCGCGTCGGCGACCTTCAGATCACGCTCGATGACCTCTTTGTGCGTGATTTCGGTGTACATGGTCGCGCTCTCGTCGACCCGGGGATCCGCGGTGAAGACCCCGTCGACGGCCTTGGCCATCAGCACCACGTCGGCGTCGATCTCCAGTGCGCGCTGGGCGGCGGTGGTGTCGGTGGAGAAGTAGGGCATGCCCATGCCCGCGCCGAAGATGACCACACGGCCCTTCTCCAGGTGCCGCTTGGCGCGCAGCGGCAGATACGGCTCGGCCACCTGGCCCATGGTGATCGCGGTCTGCACGCGGGTGTCGACGCCCTGCTGTTGCAGAAAGTCTTGCAGCGCAAGGCTGTTCATCACGGTGCCGAGCATGCCCATATAGTCCGAACGGGCGCGTTCCATACCGCGCTCCTCGAGTTCGGCGCCGCGGAAGAAATTGCCACCGCCGATCACCACGGCCACCTGAACACCGCTGGAGACCACCTCGGCGATCTGCTCGGCGACCGTCTGCACCACATCGGGGTCGAGCCCGACCTTGCCGCCACCGAACATCTCCCCACCCAATTTGAGGAGCACCCGGCGATATCCTGGGCGGTCGGTCCCGGGGTCCGTCATGGGTGTTCGTCTCCTTCGGCGATAGATTTCGGTCTGTCGACACAGCACGTGGGCCGGATGGCAACGCGGAGGCTCAATACGGAGCGCCCTTATCCTGCCCTACTCGGATTCGATGTGGGTAGAAGACCCCCTCGGACGCAACGAACCAGCCCGGTCAGGCTCGGGAATTGCGGATGAACGGCCAGCGTCCGGACAGGCGAAACCCCTCGTACACCGTATCCGGCGCACGAGGGGTTTCGCGGGGCGTGATCAGGCCTGGCCGACCTCGAAGCGGGCGAAGCGGGTCACGGTGACACCGGCCTCCTCCAGCAGCGCCTTGACGGTCTTCTTCGAATCGGTGACCGATGCCTGCTCCAGCAGGACGACATCCTTGAAGAAGCCGTTGACGCGGCCCTCGGTGATCTTCGGCAGCGCGGCCTCGGGCTTGCCCTCTTCCTTGGCGGTCTGCTCGGCGATGCGGCGCTCGTTCTCCACCACGTCGGCCGGCACATCCTCGCGCGTCAGGTACTTGGCCTTGAGCGCGGCGACCTGCATGCCGACCGCACGCGCGGCCTCGGCGGCGGTGTCACCCTCGCCCTGGTACTCGACCAACACGCCGACGGCGGGCGGCAGGTCGGTGGCACGCTTGTGCAGGTAGACGGCGACGGGGCCGTCGAAGGACGCGACCCGACGCAGCTCGAGCTTCTCGCCGATCTTGGCGGCCAACGCCTGCAGCGCATCGTCGGCGGTCTGGCCGCCCAGGTCCAGGGCCTTGAGGGCGTCCAGATCGGCCGGCTTGGCGGCCGCGGCGGTGGTCACGATCTTGTCCGCCAGACCCTGGAATTCGGCGTTCTTGGCGACGAAGTCGGTCTCGGAGTTGATCTCGATCAGCACGCCGCCCTTGGCGGCGACCAAACCTTCGGCGGTGGCGCGCTCGGCGCGCTTGCCGACGTCCTTGGCACCCTTGATGCGCAGCACCTCGACGGCCTTGTCGAAATCGCCGTCGGTCTCGACCAGCGCGTTCTTGCAGTCCATCATCCCGGAGCCGGTGAGCTCCCGCAGCCGCTTCACGTCAGCGGCGGTGTATGTCGCCATGGGTGGCGCTCCTCCTGTGTGTTGTTTCGGGTGGTAACACCACCTTGCCGACCGCTCCTATCAGGAGAGGTCGGCAAGGTGAACAAACGCCCGCGGTGGCAGCTACGGGGCCGGAGGCGGCAGCTCGCGTCACCATGTAGGCACCCGCTGCCACCGCCATCAGGCACCGATCAGGCGTCGGCCGGAGTGGCGGGGGCCTCGGCGGCAGCCTCGGCCTCGCTCGCGGCGGGGGCGGCCTGCGCGAGCAGCTCCTGCTCCCACTCGGCGAGCGGCTCGCCCGCACCGGCTTCCGGCTTCTCGTCACCGGAGGAGATACCGGCCCGCGCCTGCACGCCCTCGGCCACCGCGGAGGCGACGACCTTGGTCAGCAGAGCGGCGGAACGGATCGCGTCGTCGTTACCCGGGATCGGGTAGTCGACCAGGTCGGGATCGCAGTTGGTGTCCAGGATCGCGATGACCGGGATGTTCAGCTTGCGCGCCTCGCCGACGGCGATGTGCTCCTTGTTGGTGTCGACGACCCAGATGGCCGAGGGCACCTTGGCCATATCGCGGATACCGCCGAGGGTGCGCTCCAGCTTGTTCATCTCACGCGTGAGCATGAGGATTTCCTTCTTGGTGCGACCCTCGAAGCCACCGGTCTGCTCCATCGCCTCGAGTTCCTTGAGGCGCTGCAGGCGCTTGTGCACAGTGGAGAAGTTGGTGAGCATGCCACCCAGCCAACGCTGGTTGACGTAGGGCATCCCGACGCGAGTCGCCTCGGCCGCGATCGACTCCTGGGCCTGCTTCTTGGTGCCGACGAAGAGGACGGTGCCACCGTGGGCGACGGTCTCCTTGACGAACTCGTAGGCCTTGTCGATGTAGGTCAGCGTCTGCTGCAGGTCGATGATGTAGATGCCGTTGCGATCGGTGAAGATGAACCGCTTCATCTTCGGGTTCCAGCGCCGGGTCTGGTGTCCGAAGTGTGCGCCGCTGTCGAGCAGCTGCTTCATTGTTACGACAGCCATGGTGCCGTATCCCTCTTTCGTTGCCGGTTGCCGCGGCGAATCGGTGATCCGCCGCCCTGGCGCCTCCGGATCATCGGACCCGATCGCTAGGATCAGGACCAGCCGATGATTCCCTGCTTCGCATGCACTGCCGATTCACGAAGTCGAGCTCCGGTTCGAACAGCGCCGTTACGAGCAAGCATGGGGTGGCGCGCGAAGTCGGTCAGTGCAGGCACAGACCGCTCGACCAGTCTACGGGCTGAGGGGGTCAGTTTCTAAATCGCCCTGTCATGGGTCGAAACGAGCCCTCTCCACAACCGAGCAAGTTGTCCACACTCGCCGAAGCTAGGGTACTGCGGGCGTCATGCGCGGCCGACGCTTGAAGCATGAATCGCATAGCTATCTCGATAACCATGCTCATCCCACCGCTATTCCTGCTGTCACTGGTTCTGGCACAGCCGGTTTCGACCGCACCACCGAACAGCTCGACTGCCGCGGCGTTGCCTTGGGGTCCGCTGGCAACCACTGGGCATGATGGCGGTTTCCCTGGAACGGAAGTCGTGTTCGGGGATTGCACGGGTTCGGCTTGTTCGGCGGGTGGCGGACTCACGTGGATGCCCGATCCGCTTCGGGTTGCACCGCTCGTTGTGAATGTCGCGCCCGACGCACTCCGTGTCGATATCGCACCAGATGCACACCGTGCGGACCTCGCACTCAACGTGCCCAATGTGGACAGCGCGTTAGAGGTACGTCCGACTGAAGGGGTACAGACGCCGATCTCTGCGGAGGGCGCGACGCCGCTCGCCACCGATATCGCGCGTCGGGGCGGTACCGGATCGGCGAGTTCGTTGCCGCGGGTTTTCAGCGATCTGCTGTCGCGGCTGCTGGATCTGGTTCAGCGGGCTCCGCTCCCGCTGCGGCGCTGATCTCGGATGCATCGCCTCGGCTGGGTCGGCGGGGTCTATCGTCGGCGCCTGATTTCGATCATCCTCGGCGTCGTCGCTCTGCTGGGACTCGTTGCGGAGCAGTCGGTTTCGGCTGCGCCACACGGGGAGTTCAGCTGGCCGCTGCAACCACGGCCCGCAGTCGAGCGGCAGTTCGACAAACCGGCGCAGGACTGGCTTCCTGGGCATCGTGGTGTCGATCTGGCAGGTGCGCCTGGGCAGGCGGTCTTCGCGGCCGGTGCGGGAATCGTGGTGTTCGCGGGAACGGTCGCGGGCAAACCAGTTGTGTCGATCGACCATTCCGGCGGTCTTCGCACGACATACGAGCCGGTACAAGCCGAGGTTTCGGTGGGCCTGCGAGTTGCGCGCGGAATGCGAATCGGCACCTTGGAGGCAGGACACGAAGGTTGCGTGGCGGCGGCGTGCCTGCATTGGGGTGCGAGACGAGAAGCGAGTGGGCACAGCCGACGTGAGTACATCGATCCACTCGGACTACTGCACCCGACTCCCCTGCGACTGAAGCCCGTGCCATGAATCAGGGGCCGAGCAGCGGGTTCGACGGGCGCCCTTCCGTCGTGACCGTTCCGGGACGAGGATCGGGTTATGGGATATGCGCTCGGAGATCCGCCGTTCACCTATACCGAGGTCGGCGCGACGAAGGGGGTGTCACCTGCGGGCTATCACCGGTTTCGGCTGCGCCGCCGCATCGGATCCGGGCGGGCGCTGTTCGAGCGCGCTGGTGCGGAGATCCTGGCATATCGAATGCAGAAGGGCACCGGCATCTTTCGGGAGGCCGACACACCGACCGCGGAGCCAGGGACGGGACTGACGGTGCGGTTGGGCATCGGTCCGGTCGGCATCACCGCACCGTGCCGGGTCGTGTACGTCCTCGACGAACCCGACCGGCGCGGCTTTGCCTACGGCACGCTGCCCGGACATCCGGAAATCGGCGAGGAACTCTTCGCCGTCGAATACGACACCACCGACGCCGCCGTCTACGGCGTGGTCACGGCCTTCTCCCGCCCGGGGGCCTGGTACGTCCGGCTGGGCGGACCGGTGGTTCGAGCCATTCAACGCATCATCGCCGGAAAGTACATCGATACCCTCCCGACCTCCGCCTAGTATCCGTCCACCGCTTATTCGACTGCGGCACAGCCGAATTCGGTGCTATTTCCTCGATGGCCAACACGAAAACCTGCGGGTGATCGACGTGCTTCGCAGCCATCCGGGCCTCGCGCCCACGGCTCTGCACGTACACAGCACCCGGCGTCGGGTACCTAGAGCTGCACCTCGAGCGCGGCAGCTTCGGCGCGCAACAGATCGCCGTGATCGGAGCGGCCGAGAGCGTCGTATTCGGCGGCGGCATGCTGTCGGTCGGCGATTTCGGCGCGGACGATCTGTTCGATATCGGCCTCGGTGAGATCGCGGCGGCGAGCTTCGGCGGCGCCGAGTCCGACCGCACTGGTCTCGATGGCACCGGCCTTGATGTCCACGGTGTCGATGGCTTCGGCGTTATCGATGGCACCGAGGGCTGAGCGCAGCCCGGAGATCGCGCTGCGGTCGCGGGTCTTCATCGCAGCGGACAGCGCAGTGCGGAGGCGCTCACGCACAGGTACGGATTTGTCGATGGCTTCCGTGGACATGGTCGCCGACCATACGTGCCCGGACCTCGCGCGTCGAGCGATTTAGTCGATCGGCACACAAGGTCCCGGCACGATCTCACGGGGTGACGATGGCGAAGTCAGGATCCGGCGCGTCGATCACACCGACCACCGAGTTCAGCCCGCTGGGATTCCCGGCAATGGCGATATCGCCCGCGGCGACCAGTGCGCCGAGGTTCTCGCCTGCCAACAAGGCTCGAATCAGGATCGCCCTCGTCAAGGTGAAAGATGCGTCCGGATCGGGTATGTCGGCGCCGTCGGGCTTGTCGTAGTGGACCAACAGGCCGTTGCGCAGTTCGAGGCGGTAGGTGCGTTTTTCGTCGGTAATATGCCAGTCGATCACCACGCGCAGATTCCACGCCTTCGGTCCGTCGATGCGCAGCGCGATCACATCGAAAATCTGCTCGATGGTCAGCGCCTCCAGCATCGTGGGCGCAGTTGTCGTCGGGCTGCCAAACGAGCCGTTGCGCAGCTCATATGCTCCGCTGAGGTAGAAGTTGCGCCAGGTGGCGTTCTCCGCACCATAGCCGAGCTGATCGAAGGTGTTGGCCTGCAGTGTTTTCGCCGCCTCGTTAGTCGGGTCAGCGAAGATGACGTAGTTGACCACCTGGGCGACCCACCGGTAGTCGCCCGCGTCGTAAGCGGTTTGCGCCTTGCGCAGCACCTCGTCGGCACCACCCATGAATTCCACATGGCGCCGCGCGGATTCGACCGGCGGATGCTCCCACAGATGCGCCGGATTACCGTCGAACCACCCCATGTACCGCTGGTAGATGGCCTTGACATTGTGGCTGACCGAGCCGTAATACCCGTGCGTGTGCCATGCATCGGCGATGGCCGGTGGCAGCTCCAGCATCTCGGCGATCTCACCACCCAGATATCCCTGATTGAGCCTGCGCACCGTCTGA
This sequence comes from Nocardia sp. NPDC049737, assembly GCF_040674755.1. Classification (NCBI taxonomy): domain Bacteria; kingdom Bacillati; phylum Actinomycetota; class Actinomycetes; order Mycobacteriales; family Nocardiaceae; genus Nocardia; species Nocardia sp. NPDC049737. The sequence continues at coordinate 202,191 of NZ_JBFANH010000004.1, forward strand.
TCGTGCAGGTATCCATACAGATCACGTTGCAGCGAAAGGTATTCCACCAGCCGCTCGGTTCCCCAGGTCGGCCAGTGATGCGAGGCGAAGACCACGTCGGAATTACGGGCGAACAGATTGATCGACTCGGTCAAATACCTGGCCCACACATGCGGGTCACGCACCAGCGCGCCACGCAGCGTCAGCAGATTATGCATTGTGTGCGTCGCATTTTCGGCCATACACAGCGCGCGCATATCGGGAAAGAAGAAGTTCATCTCGGCGGGCGCCTCGGTGCCCGGGGTGAGCTGGAACACGATCCGGATCCCGTCGACCGTCTCCTCCTGGCCGGTGCCGGTGATATCCACCGTCGGCGAAATCAATGTGATCGTGCCCATCGACGTAGTCTGTCCGAGACCGGCGCCGACCTGCCCCTTCGGACCGCGCGGCAGCGCGGCGCCGTACATATAGGCAGATCGACGCCCCATCGCCGTTCCCACATAGATGTTTTCGGCAACCGCGTGTTCGAGGAACCCGGCCGGTGCGAGCACCGGACAGCGACCGGCCGCAACCTCGTCGACCGTCGTCACACCCATCGCACCGCCGAAATGGTCGGCGTGCGAATGGGTGTAGATCAATCCGGTCACCGGTCGATCGCCTCGGTGCGCGCGATACAGCGCCAGGCCCGCCGCAGCGGTCTCCGCCGAGATCAGCGGATCGATCACGAGCACACCGGTGTCGCCCTCGATCAGCGTCATATTCGACAGGTCGAGCCCGCGGATCTGATAGATACCCGCCGCGACCTCGTACAGTCCCTGCTTGACAACCAGACCGGACTGCCGCCACAGGCTCGGATTGACCGACGCCGGACAGCTTCCCTGCAGAAAAGCGTAGGAGTCGTTGTCCCACACCATCTTTCCATCCGGCGTGCGCACCTCCCCGGGCTTGAGTGCCGCGATGAACCCGCGGTCCGCATCCGCGAGATCGGCCGTATCAGAGGGCAGCGCGGCAGTCGCTCGTTGCTGCTCGGCGACGATGAATTCGCTCGGCTCGGTCGCAGTGCTCATATCCATCCTCCTGTGGTTGTCCGCCGAACATGTCCGGCCCGCAACGCATTAGGGCCGTGGATCCGTAAAACTGATAGCGGCCGCGACGCATGCGACGGCCAGCACCGCCAGCATGGTCGCGGCAATGGCTCCCCCGCCGTGGCCGAAGCGCCCCTGATGCAAGGCGCGATTGCGTGAAAAGGAAAGGGCCGCAACGGCTGCCATGGTGATCGCCGCGCCGGTCGGTGCGATGGCGACGGCGCGCCACCCGTGCATCGCGGCATGATTGACGAAAAGCGCGGCCACGACTATCGCGGCAACGGCGGTGCGCCGCCACGCCAAAGCGGTGCGTTCGGCGGCCAGACCCTTGGCGCTCATCGAAACAACACCACCACGCATGCAAATACCGACACGACGGCGATACCCGCCGACAGAATCGGCACCATGATCGTGTTGGGTAGCGGTTCACCGTTTCGCATGGCCCGACCGACGCGCCGCCAATGTCCATACGCACCGACCGCGATGATCACAGCGAGCACGATGCAGCTCATCGCGAGCGTGCGACGCAGCCCCGACATCCGCAGCGGCTGCACCAGCGTGTGCACCGCGACACCGCCCGCGAGCAGGCCGAGCGAGGTGCGCATCCAGGCCAGGAAGGTGCGTTCGTTGGCGAGGGTGAAGCGGTAGTCGATCTCGTCTTCCCCGTCCTCGGATTCCTCAGCGGGGGTGGGGAGGGTCATGCCGCCTCGGCTCGGACTGCGCCATGGTCGTCGTCGGAATTCACGGGCACCTCTGCATCGCTTGTCGGTTTCCTGCCGCATGCGAACGTTCCGCTACGTCAGGTTAACTACCGGCATTGCGGTCGTCTACAAAGATCGCGATCGCGTGTGCAGCGCTCCCGGTCAGACGGGTGTGGCGTCCTGGAAGGTCATCGCGAGCCGATCGACGGTCGAGGCCATGAGTGCACGCTTGGGTAATCCGAGGGAGCGCAATTCGTCGGCCCAGGCATGCTCGCCGAGGGACAGTTCTGCGCCACCGGGGCGAACGCGCATGCCGGACGGCTCCATCTGCCAATGCGTGCAGCGGGTGATCCCATCGATATGGGAGTAGGCGTCGAAGGAGGAGCCGCTACGGCGCTGCGGGACCGCGAGACCGGGGCGGATGGTGAGATCGACGATCAACTGTCCGCTCTGACGCAGTGCGCCACGTCGCACGCTGCCCTCGTGCTGTGCGTCGAAATCGGCGATTTCCTTGGGGAAACCCCAGATACCGCGGCCCGCCGCCAAGGTGAATTCACCGTCTACGGGGAGACGATGGATAAAGACACCCGCGCCACCGGTGGACAGCGCGCGCAGATCACCGAGCGTGCCGGTGGGTCCAGCGGTGTGGTGGCGGACCATGAACGACACACCGAACTCGTTGTACGGCCCGAGGTCGCCGTCGACGTAATCGACGAAAACGAGCGTGCACATCGCGCGACCGCCCGGCAGCCGAAGGATCTCCAGGCCGGAGTAGGCGATGAGTCGCTGCGCGGCAGCCGCCGATACCGAGTAGGTCGCCATAAATGCACGCGCAAGCCGAATCCGCACGGGCATCTGCACTTGCTTGCCCAGCACAACATGCGTACTCATCGGCCCCGCCCCGAGATAGCAGTGCAGCATGCACCGTCGACAAATCGTGCGGTGTTCACGAATCCTCCAAACTAGAACTCGTGTCAGAATAGACGCCATATCACTCTTGTCGCATCGCTTTCAGCTACAAGAACGCGTTTCAATTATCATCTGAGCCCGCGGTCGCTTCGATGGTCCTGCCCCGCTCGCACACCACTGTCAGCTGCACACTCCTCCCTGCAGCGGGGTGCGCAGCCGCTGTAAGCGGGTGGACGAGACATCCTGGTGGCCAGCGCCCCGATCCCGATCACGGCTTCCGGTGCAGTGGTCCTCCATCCCGAGGGCGGTCAGGCACGGGGGTGGGCTTGGTCGTGCACCTTCTTCAGGCGCTCGATGGAGACGTGGGTGTAGAGCTGGGTGGTTGCCATACTGGCGTGGCCGAGGAGTTCCTGTACTACGCGCAGGTCCGCGCCGCCCTCCAACAGATGGGTTGCGGCCGAATGCCGCAGACCGTGCGGGCTCATATCGGGTGCGCCCGGAATTGCCGAAACGACCTCGTGGACAACCGTTCTGGCCTGTCGCTGGTCGAGCCGTTTACCGCGACGACCGAGCAGTAGCGCGCGCCCGGAGTCGGCTATTGCCAGCGCGGGGCGGCCGTACCGCAGCCAATTCGCAATCGCCTCGTCGGCCGGTACTCCGAAGGGCACCGAGCGCTCCTTGTTGCCCTTACCGATAACGCGGACCAGCCGCCGTTCGCGATCGATATCGTCGAGATCCAGACCGCACAACTCACTGACCCGAATCCCGGTCGAGTACAGCAGCTCCACAATCAGCCGATCCCGCAATGCCATCGGATCGCGTTGTACCGCACCGGATTCCGCCGCATCCATAGCCGCGACAGCCTGCTGCGTACCGAGCACCGCAGGCAACACCCGATGCGCCTTCGGCGACCCGAGCCGCAACCCCGGATCGATGGACAGCCGCCCGGTGCTGGTCAACCAAGCGGTGAACGTCCTCGCCGAGGATGCCCGCCGCGCCATGGTAGTCCGGGCCACCCCACCAGCCGACTGTGCCGCCAACCACGACCGTAATAACGCCAAATCCATTTCCCGCACCGCCGAATCCGCCGACCGCGCAACCAAATGCCCCAACAACGACCGCGCATCCCCCACATACGCCCGCGCCGTATGCACCGACCGATTCCGCCCGAGCCGCAAATGCCGCTCATACTCCGCCAGCAACGCCTCGAGATCCTCCGGCAACTCCATCCCCCCACCGTCACCGCCGCCACCCCCCTTGGCAAGTGAGCACGCCGCAACGCCGCAGGTTTACCGCCGTGGACACGGTCTGCCGCATCATCGCGTCAACTGCATTTCTCCGAAATCGGCGGACGAACGACACCGAGCCACCGACTGCACCAGTCCGCGCCGATGCCGGTCCATGGCCGCGGAGATCGCGAAACGCCCCTCAGCTCACTCGAGCTGTCCCTCGTGACAGCGAGCGAGCTTCGCCACGAGGGCACCAGCACGGCTACACCCCCAGACGAGCGCGACTCGCTTGCTGCGAGCACGAGCCGCGCTGCCGAGCGCGAGCTCTCCGGGTCACTCGAGCGAGCTGTGATCGGCTCGGCGCGTGAATCGTTCATCGGCTCGGAGGATTCGCGGTTCGGTGCCAGCCGTTTTCGTCCATGCCCACTAGACCAACGAGTTCGAGGGCAGGGAGTATGGCACGGACGGTGGGGAGGTCCAGGCCGGAGTTTTCGGCGATAGCGCGGGGTTGGCGGGAGCCGATTTCGGGGAGGACGGCGTAGACCGAGGCTTCGTGGCCTTGTAATCGGTCGCTGGGCTCGGACGGCTGGCCGATTGGTAGTGACAGGCGTAGTGGGCCGGCTTCATCGATGACGTCTTCGGCGCGGGTGACCAGGAGGGCTTCACCTTCGCGGATCATGCGGTGGCAGCCTGCCGATGAGGCGGCGGTGACCGGGCCTGGGATGGCGAGGGCGGGGCGGCCGAGGCGGCGGGCCCATTTCACGGTGTTGCGAGCGCCGCTGCGCAGTCCGGCTTCTACAACGAGGACGCCGTCCGCCAGCGCGGCGATCAGGCGATTGCGGGCCAGGAATTGGTTCTTGTGGGCAACCGTACCTGGCGGGTATTCGCTGACTACCAAACCGGTTTCGGCGATCTCGGCTAACAGTCGCTCGTGCTGGGCCGGATAGGGACGATCGACGCCGCAGGCAAGGACGGCGATCGTCGGAGCGCCGACGGCGAGCGCGCAGCGATGCGCCATACCGTCGATACCGAAGGCGGCTCCAGACACGATTGTCCAGCCCTGTGCGGCCAGATCACCAACGATCTCGCCGGTGACGTGCTCGCCGTATCCGCTGCTGCACCGCGCCCCGACCACCGCGATCGCCCGCTCGCTCGACTCCGACAACGACTGCGGCCCACGCACCCACAATGCCAACGGCACCGCCCCGTCCCGATCGCGTCCCGGCTCGAGTTGGCGGAGCCCGAGCATCCGCCACGCCGGCCACTCCGGATCGTCCGGAGTCACCAACCGGCCACCCAGCCGCTCCATCACCTCGAGATCCCGCGCCGCACAATCGATCTTCCGTCGTTCAGCGGTCGGCCCGAGCAACGACCCCGGCAGCTCACACTCCCGTACCGCCCGCGCCGCCTCCACAACCCCGACCGACTCGATCAACGACGACAACGCCGCACACGGCCCCTGAACCACTCGCGACAAATACGCCCAAGCCAACCGCCGCCCATCAACATCCCCACTGGAAACCATTAGCTCCGAACTCCCCGAAGCCCAACCATCCAGATCCACATCCCCATGCCCCGAACCACGTGTGCGGTCTGTCCCCGCCCTGACATCTCCCGCCGCATCCGCCCTGCTGTCCACCAATGCGACCGGATGCGTATCACTTTCCACCGAGGTACCCGAGGTTCCCTTTGCCGCAGCCCCACTCGCCGAGGCAATAGATCCGCCGCATGCCCGCACCTCTACGCGATCCGAGACAACGTCCGAATCGCCTGTGGTACATGAGCTGTCGCCCGGCAACGGAACCGTGGTGGGAACGCCGCCACAGGCAGCTCGGTAATCCGAGGTGGCCATCGACTCGGCTGCACACCCGCCAGTGGCGGATGCACCGCCCGCCGCCGCCTCTGCGGGTTCGGGTGCAACGACCGCTCGCGTCGCGCAAGATCCGCTGCCCACCGGGGTGCGCATGGCACCGCTCGCGGGATGGTCGCCACGCGCCGTCAGTGGTGCCCAATCGGAGACATTGCCCGTCGACTCGCCCGGACACCCCACGGCAGCAAGGCAACTCGCTGCGGTCGCCGAGAGATCCGAAGCGGCCGCACCGATGTGCGCCGTGCCTGCGCACCCCGAGGCGTTTGCACTGTCGCCGATGTCTGGCGCAACGGACCTCATAACCTCACCGACGATCGGGCGCTCGGCTCCCGTCGCCCCGCTCAATGGGAGCTCCGTTGGCGGAAGTTCAAGGCGGCCAGTACGTCTTGGGCACTGGGTTGGTCGGCGTTGCGGAGGTCGCAGATGGTCCAGGCGACGCGGAGGGCCCGGTCGGCGCCGCGGGCGGAGAGGCGGCCCAGGCGGAGGGCGGCTTCGATGGGGGCGGTTGCTTCGTGGGGAAGTCGGAAACGTTGGCGCAGGATGTGGCCCGGAACTTCGGCGTTGTTGGACCAGCCGTAGTCCTTCCAACGTTGCACTGCGGCCTGCCGTGCGGCCGCGACTCGATGGCGCACGACCTCGCTGCTTTCGGCTTCCTCGGCGGCGAACGACGCCCCGGGGTGCCCGTGCATCTGAACCCAGATGTCTATGCGATCCATCAACGGTCCGGACAATTTGCCGAGGTATCGGCGGCGCGCGAGCGGGGCGCAGATGCAGTCGACATCGCGGGCGGGGGCACAGGGGCAGGGATTCGCGGCCAAGACCAGTTGGAAACGGGCCGGGTAGCGAGCCACTCCGTCGCGGCGCGCGATGCGAACTTCGCCCTCTTCCAAGGGCGTTCGCATCGCTTCCAGGACCTTGGTCCCTATCTCCGCACATTCATCGAGGAACAAAACCCCGCGATGAGCACGGCTGACGGCACCCGGACGTGCGGTCCCCGATCCCCCACCGACCATGGCGCTGGCCGAGGTCGAGTGATGCGGAGCGACGAAGGGCGGCATGGTGATCAACGGAGCGTCGTTGGAGAGCGCGCCTGCGACCGAATGGATAGCCGTCACCTCGAGCGCCTCGGATTCGGTGAGCGGCGGGAGTAGTCCCGGAAGACGTTGTGCCAGCATGGTTTTACCGATTCCGGGCGGCCCGGTGAGCAGCAGGTGATGTCCGCCGGCCGCGGCGACCTCCAATGCCCACCGGGCCTCCTCCTGACCGACCACCTCGCTCAGATCGCCGCCACAGCGCACGCTGTCTGGCAGCATGCCATCGGGCTCCACCAGACTGCCCTCACCGCGCAGCCACGCGACGACGGTGCGCAGGCTCGTCGCCCCGAAAACCTCGATGCCGTCGACCAGACCGGCTTCGGCCAGTGCGGATTCCGGCACGATCACCCGCGTCCAACCCGCATTGCGTGCCGCGAGCACCGCGGGCAGGATGCCGCGCACCCGGCGGACGCGCCCATCCAGCGCCAATTCCCCCAGCAATACGGTCTTTCCGAGCCGATCGGAGGGGACCGCGCCCGCCGCGTCCAGCACCGCGATCGCGAGGGCCAGATCGTAGACGCTGCCGATTTTGGGCAGTGTCGCCGGAGACAGTGCCAGGATCACGCGTCCATCCGGCCATTTCTCCCCGATATTCGCCACCGCGGAGCGCACCCGGTCACGAGATTCCTGCAGTGCGGTATCGGGCAAGCCGACCAGATGCACCGAAGGCAGTCCCTGCCCGATATCCGCCTCGATTTCGACCAGTTGGCCGTCCACCCCGCTCACCGCGACCGAATACGCCACCCCCAGCGCCATCAGAACACCGCTTTCAGGTGATCGATGACAGGTCGGTGGCCGCGGTGCAGCAGCACCGAAATCACGTCGAAGCGGATATCGCGCCACGGACCGTCCTGTTCGGACAGCCACACCAGCGCCAGCCGCCTGATCCGCTGCTGCTTATCGAAGGTGACCGCCTCGGCGGGCGTCCCGAACTTCGTTCCGGTTCGCGTTTTGACCTCGACGAAGGCAGTCACGCGGCCATCCCGGGCGATCAGATCCAGTTCGCCGTACTTGCACCGCCAATTCCTGTTGATGATCTCCATCCCGGCGGCCTGCAGGAATCGGGCCGCCAGTTCTTCCCCTTGTGCGCCGAGCGCCTGGTTTTCTGCCACCGGCTCAGCGTGCCCGGACCGCGCCCACGGCCGATGACAGCGACCTGCGCGAACAGAAAACCTGTGGATACCCGCTCAGCTGTGGACAACCCGAGGATCCAGCGCCTGTACTCCACCTACTTGTCGGTGCCCGATGCTATAGGCCCGAGCACCAACCACAGTCTGCGCGGACCAGAGCGTCTACTCGGGCAGCCGCAGATCCGGCTTCTCCAACTCCTCGATATTCACGTCCTTGAACGTGATCACCCGAACATGCTTCACGAAGCGTGCGGGCCGGTACATATCCCACACCCACGCATCGCTCATGCGCACCTCGAAGTACACCTCGCCGTCGGCGTTCTGCGGCCGCAATTCGACGGAGTTGGCCAGATAGAAGCGGCGCTCGGTCTCCACCACGTACGAGAACTGACCGACGATGTCCTTGTACTCCCGATATAGCGAGAGCTCCATCTCGGTTTCGTATTTCTCCAGGTCCTCGGCACTCATCGGGTGGGACGTCCTCCTTCTCGCCGCACTGCGTCTGCTGACATCATCATCGCGCATGCGCCGCATCGGTAGCCACTCGGCTATCCGGTTCGACGCCCTCCAGCAAAACCTCATCGGCCAGTTCCGCGTCGGCGTACTCCGCCGCGGCTACCGGCCGCAACCCCGCTGCCAGTCGCACATTGCGCCAAGATCGGCGGTGCTCACTGCTCGGTCCGAGCCGCTCCAGCGCGGCCGTGTGCTCGGGCGTGTTGTAGCCCTTGTGCGCGGCGAATCCATAGCCGGGGAACCGCTCGTCCAACTCGACCATCATTCGATCCCTGGTCACCTTGGCCAGAATGCTCGCCGCCGCGATACAGGCCGCGGCCGCGTCACCGCCGATGACCGGCAGCGACGGCACCGGAATTCCGGGCACCCGGAAGCCGTCGGTCAGTACATACCCCGGTGTCTGCCCGAGTCCGGCGATCGCGCGCCGCATACCCTCGATATTGGCGACGTGGATGCCGATCGAGTCGATCTCCCAGGCCGGAATGACGACGACCTTCCAGGCCAGCGCCAACCGGGTGATGACCGGGTACAGCTCCTCGCGCACGGATTCGGTGAGCTTCTTGGAATCGTCGAGTCCGGCCAGCCTGTCGTAGGCCTTCGGAGCGAGTAGACAGGCGGCGACTACCAGCGGTCCCGCACAGGGTCCGCGCCCGGCCTCGTCGACACCGGCGACCGGGCCGAGTCCACTGCGGATCAGCGCGGCCTCCAACGTGCGCAACCCACCGGCTCGACGCATCACCACACGCGGCGGCCACCCGTTGCCCGCAGTCGCGCCATTAGCCCTAGCCACTCGACCCTGCCCCACCATCCAATTATCCTGCGGCTCGCACCGATCAGTTCGTCTGGGGATCCTGTGCTTTCACCGGACCGATCCGGCTGGGCGGCCAGATCTTGAAGACCGTTTTGCCGCGCACATTGTCGATCGGGACGGTGCCCTGCAGGTTATCGCTGACGTGGGCGCGTGAATCGGCGGACTGGTTGCGGTTGTCGCCCATCACCCACAGGTTGCCCTCGGGCACCTTGACCGGGCCGAATACCCGCCCCGCCGGGTAGGTCGCGTTCTGCTGACCCGGGTACCACGGGTAGTCGTTCAGGACGTACGGCTCGTCCAACGGCTTGCCGTCCACCATGACCCGCCCCTGCGCGTCGCAGCACTGCACGGTCTGGCCACCGACGGCGATCACTCGCTTCACCAGATCGTTCTCATCCGGTGGCACGAGTCCGAAGAAGGAGAAGAAGTTCTGCACGCCGCGCACGACGACATTGCTGGACCGGATCGACTGGTAGCGGGTATTCCAGGACGGCGGACCGACGAACACCACGACGTCACCGGGCTGCGGCTCGCCCCAGTAGTAGCTCGGCTTCTCCACGTAGATACGGTCGCCGATGAGCAGCGTCTCTTCCATCGACTGGGACGGAATGACGTACGGGCGTCCAACAAAACTGACCATGAGTGCCGCGATGACCGCGGCGATGACAATCAGGACCGGCAATTCCTGCCAGAAGGGGCGCTGCTTGCGCTTCGAGCGCCGCGAGCGACGGCTCGTACCCTCGTCGTCCGAATCGGCCACCGTCATCGACCCACTTTCGTCTGCCACGCCGAACAGATTAGCCCGGCACCATGACTCACGTCCGGTGCCGGGCTACTGAAGAACTTTCGTGCCGGGCGGTACTGCTACCGGCTCAGCGCTTTTCCTTGATCTTGGCGGCCTTGCCGCGCAGATCGCGCAGGTAGTACAGCTTGGCACGACGGACGTCACCGCGGGTCACGACATCGATGTGGTCGATGTTGGGGCTGTGCACCGGGAAGGTGCGCTCCACACCGACACCGAACGACACCTTGCGGACGGTGAAGGTCTCGCGGATGCCACCGCCCTGACGCCGGATCACGACGCCCTTGAAGACCTGGATGCGCTCCTTCGAGCCTTCGATGACCTTCACGTGCACGTTGAGCGTGTCGCCCGGACGGAAGTCGGGGACGTCGCTGCGCAGCGACTTTTCGTCGACGAAGTCAAGGGTGTTCATTTCATCCTTCTGATGTTTGCGCGAGCAGAGGACCCTGGCGGCACTGGCGTGCTCGACCGGTTCATGCTCCGAATAAGGGGTGCTCCGTGGGCCGAACGCACCCAGGGCAACCTGTGCATTGTGCCAGATCGGCGGGTCGCAGGAAAAATCGGGCCCGGCTCATCGGGTGGCCGCACGGTGCCCGCGGCCGCCAAACGGTCGTTCTCCGGCGCGCTGAGTTCACCCACCCCGCCGGCTGCCATCCCCCTGAACCCGAAGGCCGCGCGCCGCCGAGTGTAGCCATAGGCCAACCCGCTGCGCGGATCCGCGAAGCCGTCGCTGCCCACGGCACCGGTGTGACCGAAGGCGTTCGCGCTCAGGTACGGGTAGTACAGGCCCTTGGCCTCGAAGCCGAGCGCATAGGGCGCGCGGTCGCCGCGAACGAGATCCGGGCCGGCGCTGTGGATGGTGGTCACCGCCGCGAGGGTGTCGGGCTTCAACAGCGGAGGGTGTCCGTCACGCCCGGAGATCGCGACGGCGTACATGGCCGCCAGTCCGCGGGCGCTGCCGACCCTCCCGCTGAACCTTGGCCTTGTGCACGTACGCCCGGATCGTTCGGCAGGGTCAGGACGTCCACGGGGGTGAAGCCGGTCGAGGTATCGCCGGTGACCTGCGGACCGGCCCACAGGTCGACCACCTGCTCACCGTGGACAAAGGCGGCGAGTTGAGCACCGGATTCACCGTTCTCCTCGGCGAACTCCTCGCGCACCCAATCGAATCCAGGCGCAACTGTGCCGTTTATCTCGATGATGTTGTCCATGATCGATTCCTCTCCCCATCAGACCGCGAGTGACCTGGTCGGGCGTAGGGACCACGATGCGAGGGTGAGCCCGGCGAAACCCAGCGGTCCGAGCCATGCCTTCGGCTCGTCGCCGACGGCGATATGGGAGGCGGCCGCGCCGCCGTAGACGAAGGTCAGGCCCGCGTACGCCCATTCCTCGGCGCGCGGGAAGCCAGGCGTCACGATCGCGGTGACCGCGGCGGCCTTGGCGATGCCCATGATGGTGGCGAAGTACATCGGGTATTCGAGTCGTTGGAAAACCTCGCGTACGTAGGAGATTCGCGCGAGATCCCAGTAGGACCCGACGACCGTCTCGGTCAACAGGATTCCGGTGGCGCCGAGGTAGGCCAGGCGGGAGGTCTTTCGTAGGTTCATAACTGTCTGACGGATGGCGGCCCGACAAGGTAACGGGTTGTCACACTCACGGGCTCGGTTCCGTCATCTCTTCGAGCAACCTCGAGGAGATCGCTGTGGGCAAAGACAATTCTTTGGCGGACCGATTCGTGGCGTATTGGGCGCACCTGAGCGCGGTGGCCTATCGCATGCTCGGTTCGCTGAGCGAGGCCGATGATGCGGTGCAGGAGGCCTGGCTACGGCTGTCGCGGGTCGATACCGCGGAAATCGACAATCTCGGCGGTTGGCTCACCACGACCGTCGGGCGGGTCTGCCTGGATATGTTGCGATCGCGCAAGTCCCGCAGCCAGGAGGCCTATCTGCCCGACCCGATCGTCACCACCGATGCGGCGACACAGCCGGAACATCAAGCGGTACTCGCGGATTCGGTCGGACTGGCGCTGCAGATCGTGCTGGACTCGCTGAATCCCGCGGAGCGCGTGAGTTTCGTACTGCACGATATGTTCGGGGTGCCGTTCGACCAGATCGGCCCGATCATCGGCAAATCCGCGGCCGCGGCGAAGATGATGGCCAGCCGCGCCCGTCGCCGGGTCCAGAATCAAGCGCCACGCGCCGACCGCGATCTGCCTCGCCAACGTCGGGTCGTCGAGGCCTTCCTCGCGGCCGCCCGCGGCGGTGAATTCGACGCACTACTGGCCATTCTCGACCCCGACGTGGTGTTGCGCGCCGACGCCGGAGCCCGCTTCCCCGGCATGCGCGTACTGCACGGTGCAGCGACGGTGGCCGGTCAGCTCGATGCCTTCCAACGCGCCGCCAATACCTTTGCCTCGCAACATGTTCTGGTCAACGGTGCGCCAGGATTACTCAACACCGCCAAGGACAGAACAGTCTCACTGATCGCCTTCACCATCGTCGACGACAAAATCGCCGCCATCGACCTGCTCTCCGACCCAGCCCGCCTGCGCTACGCAGCCTTGGACGCTTGATCAACGTGCAACGGTTGAGGCAAACGTCGAGAGGACCCTCCACCAGTACATTCTCGGCAATTGTGTGGGGGGGTTATTGGTCGTGAGGAGAGGCGGGCCAGGGGTGGTGCCAGTGGTGGGGGGCGGGGGGTGCGGGGACGACGGTGCGAGCCAATTCGGCTTCGGCGGCCTCGCGGACGTGGACGACGTCGGGTTTTCCGGCGACGAGGTCTTGTACGAAGATCTTGGCGCGGATCACTGGGCGGCGGTAGCGGCGTTCGCGGACTATTGCTCGGTACATGAGCCGTCGCCTGCCTGGGTAACGCCAGCGGGCCCACGGTGCGCCGGGTCTGCTCAGGCGGAATGCGCCGACCATGAGTAGGGGCAGGAAGAACATGCCGAACAGGCCGGTCCAGATCTTTCCCTTGGCGATGACGATAGCCGCCAGACCCAGGTTCACCACGGCGAAGCAAACGATGAAGATGCGGACTTCGGTGCTGGGGTCGCGGCGGAAGTCGTTGATATCCAATAACCACAGCGGGTGGAACCCGAGCAGCAGCAGTCCGGTCACCGCCAGTGCTACGAAGACCGCATCGACCGAGGTGCGGCCCTGCTCCTCCCAGTACACATCGCGCAGGTAAAAGATCAGCGCGAATTCGTCGAGGGTCAGGGCCGCGCCGACACCGAAGGCGGCGGCGAGCAGGCTCGCGGTGAGCGCACCGGCGCTCTCGTAGGTGGTGACCATCCCGATGCCGGACAGCAGCACCAGGATGACCCCGAACACCATGTGGTGGATGTGCACCCCACCGGAGCGCAGATTGCCGGGCCACCAGCGGACCTGCTTGCGGATCAGTCGGACGCTGAGCCGGATCAGCAGGAAGCCGACGATGAACCCGAGGAGGAAGCACAGCAGCGGGAGGCGGCCGTGCCCGATCACATCGTCTTCGAGCCACCGTCGCATGGCCGCCTACAAACCTCCGCCCGTATCGCCCTACTGCCCGAAACCGGCCCGCCGCAGCGCATCCGCCATCGAACCGCTCGGTGCGGGTGCGTTGCGCCGCTGGTTGCCATGGTTGCGGCCCTGATTCTGCTGCCCACCCTGGCCCTGCTGTCGACCCTGGCCCTGCTGCCTACCCTGACCATTCTGCCGCTGTCCGCCGCGATCCTGCCCACCGCGACCGCCTTGGCCACGACTGCGACCGCCGTCGCCCTTGGCCGCATCGCCCGGCTCGTCGTCCAGCCGCAGCGACAGCCCGATGCGCTGACGTGCGACATCGACCTCGAGCACCTTCACCTTGACGACATCGCCGGACTTCACGACCTCGCGCGGATCCTTGACGAAGTTGTGCGACATGGCCGAGACATGCACAAGTCCGTCCTGGTGCACGCCGATGTCGACGAATGCGCCGAATGCGGCCACATTGGTAACCACACCCTCGAGCACCATGCCCGGCTGCAGATCCGCGACGTTCTCCACACCCGCCGCGAATTCGGCGGTCTTGAATTCCGGACGCGGGTCGCGCCCCGGCTTCTCGAGTTCGGAGATGATGTCGGTGACAGTGGGGATACCGAATTTCTCATCGGTGAAATCGGCGGGCCGCAGCGCACGCAGGGTCGTGGTGTTGCCGATCAGTTCCGCCATACCGCGCCCGGTCGATTCCAGGATCCGCCGCACCACCGGATAGGCCTCGGGGTGCACCGCGGAGGTGTCGAGCGGATCGTCGCCGCCGCGGATGCGCAGGAAGCCCGCGCACTGCTCGAAGGCCTTGGGGCCCAGGCGCGGCACATCGAGCAGGGCGGTGCGGCTGCGGAACGGGCCGTGCTGATCGCGGTGCGCCACAATGCTTTCGGCGATCGAATTGGCGATACCTGATACCCGCGACAGCAGCGGCACCGATGCGGTGTTCACATCGACACCGACCGCGTTCACCGCATCCTCGACCACCGCGCCCAGCGAACGGGCCAGCAGGGTTTCGGAGACATCGTGCTGGTACTGACCGACGCCGATGGACTTCGGGTCGATCTTCACCAGCTCGGCCAGTGGGTCCTGCAGACGACGGGCGATGGATACCGCGCCGCGCAGTGAGACGTCCATATCCGGTAGTTCCTGCGAGGCATAAGCCGATGCGGAGTACACCGACGCGCCCGCCTCGGAGACCACGATCTTGGTCGGTTTGTTCTCCGGAATCCGCGAAATCAGTTCGGCGGCAAGGGCATCGGTCTCACGCGAGGCGGTGCCGTTGCCGATGGCGATGAGGTCGACGCCGAAGCGGGCGACCAGCGCGCCGAGTACGGCCAGCGACTTCTCGGTCTGGCCCTGCGGCTTGTGCGGATAGATGACCTCGGTCGCGACGACCTTGCCGGTGGCGTCTACGACGGCGACCTTCACGCCGGTGCGGTAGCCCGGATCCAGCCCCATGGTGGTGCGGGTACCCGCGGGCGCGGCGAGCAGCAGGTCGCGCAGGTTCGCGGCGAAGATGTCGACGGCGTCCTTCTCGGCAGCCTGACGCAGCCGCATGCGGGTGTCGATACCAAGACTCACTTGCAGTTTCGTGCGCCACGCCCAGCGAACCGTATCCAGCAGCCAGGTATCGGCGGCACGGCCGCGATCGGCGATATCGAACTTCACCGCGATGCGGCCCTCGTAGACCGACCGCTCGCCCGGCTCCAATTCCTCGGCATCCGGCTGCAGCTGCAGCTGCAGGATCTCTTCCTTCTCACCGCGCAGCAGCGCGAGGATCCGGTGCGAGGGCAGCTTGCTGAACGGCTCGCTGAATTCGAAGTAGTCGGCGAATTTCGCGCCCGCCTCCTCCTTGCCCGGCCGCACGCTCGAGCTGACCTGGCCGCGGTTCCACATCAACTCACGCAGCTCGCCGACCAGGTCGGCGTCCTCGGCGAAACGCTCGACCAGAATGGCGCGGGCGCCGTCGAGCTGTTCGGCGGTGTACTGCGCGGGATCGGTGTTCGGATCGCCGATCAGTGCATCGGCGACGGGTTCGTGACCGGCCTCGCGGGCGATCTGCGCCTTGGTGCGCCGCTTCGGCTTGTACGGCAGGTAGATGTCCTCGATGCGAGCCTTGGTCTCGGCCGTCATCAGCTGCCCGAGCAGCGCGTCATCGAGTTTGCCCTGGCCCTTGATGGATTCGATGATCGCGCCGCGGCGCTCATCGAGTTCGCGCAGATAGGTCAGGCGCTCGTCGAGCTGGCGGAGCTGGGCGTCATCGAGGCCATCGGTGACCTCTTTTCGGTATCGCGCGATGAAGGGCACCGTGGAACCCGCATCCAGCAGCTCGACGGCGGCGCGAACCTGGGTCTCGCGCACGCCGAGCTCATCGGCGATGCGCCGGCCCACGCTGGCCAGAGCTGTGGTCGCGGCCGGTGCGGCGGCGGTCGTGTCGGTGTTCGTCGCTGAACTGGCGATCTCGGGCGCTGTCGTCACGCCCGAGACACTACCGTTGTCACCTGACAAACGGCCCACGCCCAGGTAAACCGGCATGATGATGCCCGGACTGCGCGGTGTCAGCGCTGGTACGGAAGGTCGAGTACGGACTGGACAACTCGCGCTCCGGTCGTGAGGTGCACGAAGACTTCCGTCGCCGGCCGGCGGTCGATCTGCTGCCGTAGTTTTGGACGTCCCCGACGGGTTACCCATGTGCTCACGACATCAGTCGTCACGGTCCGACGACACGAGCAGTTCCACAGCGAGCTCACGCATTTCGGCTTTGCGGATTTTCCCGGTGACGGTCATCGGGAACTCCTCGACGATGTGCACGTAGCGCGGGATCTTGAAGTGGGCGAGCTTGCCGGTGCAGAAGGCGCGGATCGCGTCGGCGTCCAATGGTGTTGTGCCGTCCTTCATTCGGATCCAGGCCATCAGTTCTTCGCCGTACTTCGGGTCGGGGACGCCGATCACCTGGGCGTCGAGTATGTCGGGGTGGGTGTAGAGGAATTCCTCGATCTCGCGCGGGTAGATGTTCTCGCCGCCGCGGATCACCATGTCCTTGATCCGGCCGGTGATGGCGAGGTATCCGTCGTCGTCCATGACGCCGATATCGCCGGTGTGCATCCAGCGGGCGGCGTCGATGGCCTCGGCGGTCTTCTCTGGTTCGGACCAGTAGCCGAGCATGACCGAATAGCCGCGGGTGCACAGTTCGCCGGGTTCGCCGCGCGGCATGGTCAAACCTGTTGCGGGGTCGACGATTTTGACCTCCAGGTGTGGGCCGACCCGGCCGACGGTCGCGGTGCGGCGGTCGATGCCGTCGTCGCGGCGGGTCTGGGTCGACACCGGGGAGGTTTCGGTCATGCCGTAGCAGATGCACACCTCACGCATGCCCATGCGATCGATCACCCGCTTCATCACCTCGACCGGGCAGGGTGATCCGGCCATGATGCCGGTACGCAGACTGGACAGGTCGACGTCCCTACCCGAATCCAGTTCCGCGAGTACGGCGATGAACATCGTCGGTACGCCGTAGAGCGAGGTGCACCGCTGCGCGGCCACGGCGTCCAGGGTTGCGACCGGATCGAACGCAGGGGCCGGAATCACCACGGCCGCACCGTGACTGGTGCTCGCCAAATTACCCATGACCATGCCGAAGCAGTGATAGAAGGGCACCGGCACGCAGATCCGGTCCTGTTCGGTATAGCCGCAGAGTTCGCCGACGAAGTAGCCGTTGTTGAGGATGTTGTGATGGCTCAACGTCGCCCCTTTTGGGAAACCTGTTGTGCCGGAGGTGTATTGGATATTGATCGGGTCGTCCATGGACAGCGTCGCGGCAATCGCCGCCAGTCGTCCAGCATCGATAGCGGTCTGCGCCACCGCATCCCATGCAGGAGCGCCCAGTACCAGAACGTGTTCCAGGTCAGGACAATTCGGCCGAACCTGCTCGATCATGGCGATGTAGTTCGAGCTCTTGAATTCCGGCGCGGCAATCAGCATGCGCACACCGGCCTGGCGCAGCACGTATTCCAATTCGCTGGTGCGATAGGCCGGATTGATATTGACGAGGATCGCACCGAGTTTCGCGGTCGCGTACTGGGTGAGGAACCACTCGGCACAGTTCGGGGCCCAGATGCCGACCCGGTCACCCTTGGTGATGCCGCGCTCGGCCAACCCGGTGGCCAGTGCGTCGATCGCGGCCGCGAGTTCGCGATAGGTCCAGCGGCGGCCGGATGGGCAGTCCACCAACGCTTCCCGGTCCGCATAGGCGGCGGCCATGCGGTCGAAGTCATCGCCGATGGTATCGCCGAGCAGCGGGGTGTCCGCGGTGCCGGATGCGTAACTCGCAAGTGCGGACATCACTGAACCCCCTGCTTCCGCAGGATGAACCGCTGTACCTTACCGCTGGGCGTCTTGGGGAGGGCGTCCACGAAATACACCTTGCGTGGATAGGCGTGCGCGGCGAACTTACGCTTCACCAGGCTCTGCAATTCGGCCTCGAGTTCGGCGTTACCTTCGAAACCGTCGCGCAGCACCACAAATGCTTCGAGCACCTCACCGCGCAATTCGTCGGGCATGCCGACCACCGCGGCCTCGACCACCCGCTCGTCGAGCACCAGCACGCTCTCGACCTCGAACGGGCCGATGCGGTATCCGGCCATGATGATGACATCGTCGTCGCGGGCGGAGAAGTGGAAGAAACCATCCGCATCCAGGGATCCGGCATCCCCGGTCAGATACCAGCGCCCGTCGGCGGTGTAGCGCTGCGCGGTACGTTCCGGGGCGTCGAGGTAGCCCAGGAACCACAGCAGCGGGCTGTGTTCGGTATCGATCGCGACCCGGCCCAGTTCGCCGATCGGCGCTTCGACGTCTGCATCCTCGGCGAGCACCGCGCAATGCCAACCCGGCATCGTCCGACCCATCGAGCCCGCGGGAGTGTCTACTCGCAGCGCATCGTGCCAGGAATTGCAGATGAGCATGCCGTGCTCGGTCTGCCCGTAGTGGTCGCGTACCGCGACGCCGAGGGTTTCGACCGACCACGTCACCACATCCGGAGTCAGCGGTTCGCCCGCGGACGACGCCCGCCGCAACCGGAGATCGGTTGGGGCGGCGGAACTATCGGCACGCAACGCGCGGTAGACCGTCGGCGCGGCGGTGAAGTTGGTGACGCCGAAGCGTTCGAGCACCTGCCAGGTCAGCGGTGCGGAGAAGGCGGCATGTAGCAGCAAGCTGCGGATACCGGAGGCGAGCGGGCTCAGAATCGCCCAGTACAGTCCATACGCCCAGCCCGGATCCGCCGCGTTCCAATAGACGTCGTCCGCGCGCACATCCAGCGAAAACTCTTGGTAGGCATGGAATGCCCCGAGCGCACGCACCGGAATCGGCACGCCCTTCGGGGTACCCGTCGTGCCACTGGTGAACAACTGCACCAGTAGCCCATCCCCGCCGACCGCCACAGCGGCCGCGCGCGGGTCATCGGCGGAGTAGGCGGCGAGCAGATCCGCGAACCGCAGTGATGCCGCCGCGTCACCTCCAGAGGGACCGTTCCCGGCGATGATGACGCGCCAGGGCGGATCGGCTGGGATGTCATCGCCCGGTAGCAGCTTTGTCGCCTGATCGGCGTCGGCGATGACGATCGTCGCGTCGCTCGCGGCCAGTCGGAAGGCGATGGCAGGTGGGGCGAAGGCGGTGAAGAGCGGGACGTGGACCGCGCCGCGGCGCCAGATGCCGAGCAGCGCGATCACCAGGTCGGCGGACTTCGACATGAGCGTGGCGACGCGGTCGCCGGGTTCGACGCCCAGGCCGGCCAGGGCGACGGCGAAGCGCTGGGAGCGTTCGCGAAGCTCACCGTAGGTCAGGTCCGTCGAGGTCAGGTCGGGGTCGACAATGGTGAACGCGATCCGATCGGCGGGGTGCCGGTCGCACAGCAGATCCGCCGCGCTGGCGTCGGGTCCGTCGTAGGTCTGCAGTAACTCGCGCACACGCGCGTTCAGGTCCGCGGTCATCTCGCCTCTCCTCATCGGTGATCCAGGCCACCTCGATCTCCAATAGGATGTGGGTCACATCACGTTCGGCACTACCCCCGAAAAGGGGTGAGTCTTTTGACCCACACCACCGCGCTGCTGCGGCCGCGCGACGGCGATGCGCTGCGCGCCGAGATCCGCTGGGTGGCGAATAAGGCGGGCGTGCCGGTGGTTTTCGGCGGCGAAGTGCATGACGACGCGCTGCTGCTCACCGAATTCGTCGGCACCGTCACCAATGGCCTGCGCGGGCTGACCGTGCTGCGCACCTCCGGACTGGGCGGCCGGGTCATGGATATGCGCCGCCCCGCCTCGGTCGCCGACTACCGCAGCGCCTCAGACATCACCCACCACTACGACGGCCCGGTTTCCGGTGAACGCATCCGTTCGGTGCTCGCGGTACCGGTGGTGGTCGACGATCGCTCCCGCGCGGTGCTCTACGCCGCCAACCGCGGCGGCACCCCACTCGGCGACCGCACCGCCGACCTGGTCGTCACGGCCAGCCGACGCCTCGCCACCGAGATCACCATCCGTGACGAGGTGGACCGTCGCCTGCGCCTGCTGGAAATGACCACTCCCGCGCCCGAGACCGCACCCGCCGTCGCCGAGGAACTGCGTGAGATCAATGCCGAACTGCGTGGTGCGGCCCGCTCGGCCGAGGACGAACGCCTACGCGAACGCCTACATTCGGTATGCGGACGCCTCACCCGAGTCCTGGTCGGCGACCCACCCGCGGATGCGCCGCGACTGTCCCGCCGGGAACTCGACGTGCTCTCCCAGATCGCCCTCGGCTGCACCAATCACGAAGCTGCCCAACGCCTTTCGCTCGGTCCGGAAACAGTCAAGAGCTATCTGCGCAATGCGATGACCAAGCTCGACGCGCACTCCCGCCACGAGGCTGTCGTCACCGCCCGCCGCCTCGGCCTGCTGCCCTGACCAACGATCTCCCGCGCACGAATTCGCACGCCGCGCACAGAATCTCGGACGATTCGATGCGCGGCGCGCGGCACGATGACCGAACCTCGTCAGCGCCCGCCGGTGCAGACGCCTTCGGGGGTGTACTGGCATGGGCGCTCGTTGCGGCCTTTGTATTGCCCGTGGTTGCTGCTGCGGCCGCGCTGACCTGCGCTGTTGCGGCTACGGCCAGCATCGGGCTCATGTGTGTCCCGATCCGCGGCGACTCTGACTTCGACGAGTTCGGGCGCGGCTAGGTCCGATAGGACGATCATCGCGCCACCGATCAGAGTCGAGGCCACCGCTCGACGCACTGTCTCGAAGCGAGCCACTGTCACCATAGCCACCTACCGTTCACCGTTGATTAATGTGCCGTTAATTAACGATACATTCAATAGGGCGACGAGTCGGTGGTTTTATTCCTCGAGCAGATCCGGACGCCGTTCGCGGGTCCGGGCGAGCGACTGATCGCGCCGCCACGCGGCAACCTTGGCGTGATCACCGGACAGCAAGATCGGCGGCACTTCGAGGCCGCGCCAAGAGACGGGACGCGTGTAGCTCGGCCCCTCGAGCAGTCCGTCGGAGAAGGAATCCTCCTGGTGGGATTGCTGATTGCCGAGTACGCCGGGAAGTAAGCGGACCACGGCCTCGGCCATCACGAGGACCGCGGCCTCCCCGCCGATGAGGACGTAGTCGCCGATGCTGACCTCTTCGACGCGTACCCGCCGGGCGGCATCGTCGAAGACGCGTTGATCGATGCCTTCGTAACGGCCGCAAGCGAATACAAGGTGCCTCTCGGCGGCCCAGCGTTGCGCGGTGGCCTGGGTGAAGGGCACCCCGGCGGGCGTCGGCACCACGAGCAGGGCATCGTCGGGGCATACCTCGTCGAGGGCATCGCCCCAGACCGTCGGCTTCATGACCATGCCCGGCCCACCGCCGTAGGGCGAATCGTCGACGGACTTGTGCACGTCGTGGGTCCAGCGCCGCAGATCGTGCACGTCCAGGGAAATCAGGCCCTTGTCGATGGCCTTGCCCAGCAACGCCGTTCGCAGCGGCTCCAGATACTCCGGAAATATCGTGACGACATCGAGTTTCATGCAGTCCTTAAGTTTCCGGCGGTCCGCTACTCCGGATCGAGCAGACCCTCGGGCGGATCGATGACGACCAGTTGATCGGCCCGCGACACCGTAGGCACGATCGCGGTGACGAAGGGGATCAGGATTTCCCTGCCGTCATCGGCAGCGCGCACCGAAAGCAGTTCTCCCGCAGCCGAATGCAGCACCTCGGTGACCTCGCCGACAACGGTGCCATCGGCGAGCTGGACGCTCATGCCTTCCAACTCGTGGTCGTAGAACTCGTCCGGATCCTCCGACGGCGGCAGCTCCGCACTGTCCACGACGAACAGCGTGCCGCGTAGCGCGTCGGAGGCGGTGCGGTCGGAGATTCCGGCGAGTTGCACGAGAAGTCGGCCCGAATGCTCTCGGGCCGACTCCACGGTGAACTCACGGACTTCATTGGATCGCGCCACCCGCCCGCGCAGCCGCACACCGGGTGTGAAGCGCGCGTCGGGATCGTCGGTACGTACCTCGACGACCAGTTCGCCGCGCACACCGTGCGATTTGGCGACCCGGCCTATGACGAGTTCCATTAAGCGTCGGTATCGACCACGTCGACCCGGATGCCCCGGCCGCCGATTCCGGCGACCAGGGTGCGCAGCGCGGTCGCGGTACGACCGCCACGACCGATCACCTTGCCCAGATCATCGGGGTTGACGTGCACCTCGACGGTGCGTCCGCGGCGGCCGGTGATCAGCTCGACCCGGACGTCATCCGGATTGGCGACAATGCCGCGAACCAGGTGCTCGACGGCATCGGCGACGACGGCCGACATTATTCGGCAGCCTCGGTCTCGGCGGCCTCGTCCTTCTTGGCGGCCTTCTTCTTGGGGGTGACGGCCTCGGCGACCGGCTCGTTATCGGCGGCGGCCAGCGCGGCGTTGAACAGGTCCAGCTTGGACGTCTTCGCCGGCTTCACCTTCAGGGTGCCCTCGGCGCCCGGCAGGCCCTTGAACTTCTGCCAGTCGCCGGTGATCTCCAGCAGCCGCTGCACGGCCTCGGTCGGCTGCGCGCCGACACCCAGCCAGTACTGCACGCGCTCGGAGTTGATCTCGATCAGCGACGGCTCTTCCTTCGGGTGGTACTTGCCGACGTTCTCGATGGCACGGCCGTCACGACGGGTGCGGGCGTCGGCGATGACCACGCGGTACTGCGGGTTGCGGATCTTGCCGAGACGGGTGAGCTTGATGCGAACAGCCATGTGCTGATCTGCCTTTCAGTGGTTGGTCACGGCGCAATTCAGCGACCCGCACGGTCTGCGAGCCCGGTTTTGCGCTTGGAGTGTGTGACCGCCGCGCGGCACGTAACCGGAGACGGGCTGACACTTGTCCAGGAAGGACGGTGGTCCATTCTGCCAGACCGGTCCCCCGCTCCCGAAATCGCGTCGTCCGGAAACGATCGACCGCCCGCCTCGGATAATCACAATATGGGGATCTTCAGGAGGCGCCATCGGCGCAGGCGGGGCCAGGTTGCCGAGGCGGCCACCGAAATCGGCGGTGACGCGGCCATGGAATTGCTGGCGCCCGGCCTCGCGCGCGCCACTGTCGGCGGTATTCGCGGCGTGATCGGCGTGATCGCGAACCTGCTGAGCTGACGATCACGTGGTTCGATAGCGCAGCAGCACGACCCCGGCCCGGAATTTACGGCTTTCGACCAGGCGCACCCTAGCGGAGATCTGCCGTTTCGACGGTGATCGGAACGGGGCTCGGTGAGAGCGATACCGTCAGGAGGTATACGTCGCGGCGGGCGAGACGGTCGTGCCTCCCGGACCTGCTTTAGCGTGAGCGCCCATTCCTGAGCACGATTCGTGGGATGCCCGGGATTCGGCGAGGAAAAGGGCGCTCAGGTCAACCGGCGCTCAGATCAACCGCTCAGCGGACCAGCGGGGCGAGGGTGCGACCGGCGAGGTCTACCGCACCCGGCTCGTGGCCGTTTGTCACCATGTTGACGACGAGGCCCTGCACACCCTGGTCGAGGACCCTGGTTTGCAGTTGCTCGGCGACCTCGGCCGGGCTGCCGACGAATTGGCGGTCGGCGATGGTCTGCTTGCGCTGGTCCTCCGACAGCGTGGACAGGTCGACGCCGATGCCGCTGAGTAGATCCTGTTGTTGTTTGCGTGCGCGGTCGCCGTCTTCATCGATCATCAGAAAACAGAGGTAGCTGATCTCCAAAGTATCTGGATCACGGTCGTTTTCGGCGCAGCGCTGGTGCAGTGCCTCGATCTTGCGGGGCAGTTCGGAGGCGTTGCAGATGATGTTGATGTGGTCGGCGAAGCGGGCGGCCAGTGCGAAGGTCTTCTTCTCGCCGCCACCACCGAGCAGGATCGGCAGGTCATCGCGCAGCCGTGGCTCGTTCATGGCGTTATCGGTGTGGTACCAGTTGCCGTCGAAGGTCGAGTGTTCACCGCGCAGCATGGGCGTGATGATCCGCAGTGCCTCGTCGAGCCGCTGGAAGCGTTCGGTGAAGGTGCCGAATTCGAAGCCGTAGGACTGGTGTTCGAGCTCGAACCAGCCGGCTCCGATGCCGAGCACGGCCCGTCCGCCGCTCACCAGATCCATGGTGGTGACGGTCTTGGCGAGCAGTGCGGGATTGCGATAGGTGTTGCCGGTTACCAACGCCGACAACTGAATTCGTTCGGTAGACGCAGCGATTCCGGACAGCGTGGTGTAGGCCTCGAGCATCGGCTCACTCGGCTCACCGAGACCGGGCAGCTGATAGAAGTGATCCATGACGAAGACCGTGTCGAAACCGGCGGCTTCGGCTTCCCTGGCCTGCGCGACCACGGTCGGAAAGAGTTCGCTGACGGGCTGGCCATAGCTGAAATTGGGCATCTGATAACCGAGGCGAATGGTCATAACCCGACCCTACGCGCGCCCCGCCCCACCTTCCCGATCTTGGCCACATCAAGCCGTTGACCTGGGAGTCTGTCGCACGCAGAGTAACAACCTCGCACGAGTTACAGCCCGTGCGCAATGCGGGGGTCAGCGGTGGCCAGTGACCGGATTGTGGATTTTGACCAGGCGGCCGCGCAGGATGACATATTGCGGCTCAGCGAGCGCCGCCGGGTCGATGCGCGGATCTTCCTGGTAGACAACGAAATCCGCTGGGGCACCGGCCTCGATGCCCGGTCGGCCGAGCCAGCTGCGGGCATTCCAGGAGGCGGCGCCGAGTGCGTCGTGTTTCGACAACCCCGCCCCGGCCAGGGCGGCGATTTCGTCGGCAATCCGGCCGTGACGGATGGATCCACCCGCATCGGTGCCCGCGAAAATCGGAACGCCCGCATCGTGCGCCTTGGCGACGGTGCCGCGGACGCGCGCGTGCAGGTCGCGCATATGTGCTGCGTAGATGGGGAATTTGCCTGCGCTGTCGGCGATTTCGGGGAAGGTGTCGATATTGATCAGCGTCGGGACCAGCGCGGTGCCGTGTTCGACCATCAACTCGATGGTGTCGTCGGTGAGGCCAGTGCCGTGTTCGAGGCAATCGATGCCCGCGTTGATCAGCCCGGGCAGCGCGTCCTCGCCGAAGACGTGCGCCGTCACCCGTGCGCCATTGGCGTGCGCGGCGTCGATCGCCTCCTTTAGGATCGCATCGCTCCACAGCGGCCGCAGATCGCCCACCGACCGGTCGATCCAGTCCCCGACGATCTTCACCCAGCCGTCGCCGAATCGAGCCTGCTCGGCGACGATCTCCGGCAGATCGCGCTCATCGCCCAGTTCGATGCCGAGCTCCCGGATATACCGCCGCGGTCGGGCGATATGGCGGCCCGCACGGATGATCCGGGGCAGCTCCTCATGCTCATCAATGAAGCGCGTATCGATCGGTGAGCCCGCATCGCGCAGCAGCAACGCACCCGCGTCCCGCTCGGTCTCGGCCTGGGCGATGGCACCCGCACGCTCCTCGTGCCCCCCGCCGTACCGGATCCCGACGTGGCAGTGCGCATCGACAAGGCCGGGCACGATCCACCCTGTGTCGCATAGTGTTTCGGCCCCCGCGACGGGATCGAACGACACCAGTCCATCGTGCACCCACAGGTCACGCACCTCGTCATCAGGGAGAACCACACCCCGCAGATGCACAGCAACCTCCTCGACCGCCCTCGGAACCGTCCAACCTACTGCCCACGCCCCTTGACGGGCACCCCGCCCGCAACGGCTTCCCAGCCGACGTTCGTCAGCCCGGCACTCCGTCTTGGAACCTCCGCGTAGAGGGTGCAGGGTTCGACGACAGGGCGCCCGGTCGAGCGGGTACGTTCGGTTGCCTTGCGCCGCAGCCGCAAGTGCGGAAGGCGCAGCCGCCTACTTCTTGGGGAAGTTCAGCTTGGACAGATCGAAGCCCTCGAGCCCGGGCGGCAACTCGTCCAATCCGGCGGGCATACCAGACAGATCCGGCATCCCGGCGGGCATACCCGGCATGCCGGGGAACCCACCGCGCACCTTCGGCGGCGTCGGTCCGCGCCCACCCTTCTTGCCCTTCTTGCCCTTCTTCGTATTGCTGCGGCGCGAACCGGGCAGGCCCATCTGGCGGCCCATCATGGCCATCATCTTCTTGGCCTCGAAAAAGCGGTCGACGAGTTGGTTGACCTCGGAGACCTGCACACCGGAGCCGTTGGCGATGCGCAGGCGCCGAGATGCGTTGATGATCTTCGGGTTCGCGCGTTCGGCCGGGGTCATACCGCGGATGATCGCCTGCACCCGGTCGAGCTGCTTATCGTCGACCTGGGCCAGCACATCCTTCATCTGCCCCGCGCCGGGCAGCATGCCGAGCAGGTTGCCGATGGGACCCATCTTGCGGATGGCGAGCATCTGATCGAGGAAGTCCTCGAGCGTCATCTCGCCGCTGCCGATCTTGCGGGCGGCTTCCTCGGCCTGCTGCTGGTCGTAGACCTGTTCGGCCTGCTCGATGAGGCTCAGCACGTCACCCATGCCGAGGATGCGCGAGGCCATCCGGTCGGGATGGAAAACGTCGAAGTCCTCGAGCTTCTCACCGGTGGAGGCGAACATGATCGGTGAGCCGGTCACATTCCGGACCGACAGCGCCGCACCACCGCGAGCGTCACCGTCGAGCTTGGTGAGGACGACACCGGTGAAGCCGACGCCGTCACGGAAGGCCTGCGCGGTGTTGACGGCGTCCTGACCGATCATCGCGTCGAGCACGAACAGCGTCTCGTCCGGCTGCACCGCATCGCGGATGCCGGCGGCCTGCGCCATCAACTCGGCGTCGATACCGAGGCGACCGGCGGTGTCGACGATGACCACGTCGTATTGCTTGCTGCGCGCCTCCGCGACACCGGCCTCGGCCACCGCGACCGGGTCGGCCGCCGAAACGCCGAGCGGATTCTCGCCGCTGCCGATGGAGGTGCCGGGATGCGGCGCGAAGACGGGCGCACCCGCGCGCTCACCCACTACCTGGAGCTGGGTGACCGCGCCGGGACGCTGCAGGTCACAGGCCACCAGCAACGGCTGATGTCCCTGTCCCTTCAGCCATTTCGCGAGCTTGCCGGCCAGGGTGGTCTTACCGGAACCCTGCAGACCGGCGAGCATGATCACCGTGGGCGGATTCTTGGCGAGCGTTAGTCTGCGGGTTTCGCCGCCGAGGATGCCGACGAGTTCCTCGTTGACGATCTTGACGACCTGCTGGGCAGGGTTGAGGGCGGCGGAGACCTCCGCACCCTTGGCCCGCTCCTTGATCCTCGCGATGAAACCACGCACCACGGGCAGCGCGACGTCGGCTTCGAGCAGGGCGAGGCGGATCTCACGACAGGTGGCGTCGATGTCGGCCGGTGACAGACGCCCCTTACCGCGAAGATCCTTGAGGGCACCGGTAAGCCGGTCGGACAGGGATTCGAACACCGATCGCGCTCCTGATCTCGTGGGACGTCACTTGATATCCCAGGGTAATGGGACTCGCCCCGGCGCGAGCGACGGGCCCGTAGGAGGCAGCGCAGCGTAACCACGGAGGGACCCGGGAGCGCCGAAATCGAAAACAGTGGGCGCGCAAGCGGTGCTCGGTTATTCCATCGTGCGGCGGCGCGGTTTTGCGGTTTTGCGGTAATCGTGGTTCTCCTGAGCAACCATGAAAACCGCCTCCCGACCGGTGAGACCGAGCTCGAGGGCCAGGTCGTCGAGCATGGCCCAGTCCGCGCCTGTCGGCACATCGCGGGTGGCAACAGCGGTGGCAATCGTCATAGCGGTCACAGCCTGCTGTCCGGACAGTGTCCGGCCGGGCAGCCAGGAGACCACCCACCGATCACCGCCGACGCAGCGCGCCATATGCGTGGTCTCGTCACTCGTCATCGTCGACGCCGAAACGACTTCAATTGCCACCGACCTGCTCCCCTCATGCTCGCGATAGCCAGACGCTCTGATAGTAGGGTGCGACGGGCGCGCTGCATACGCTTTCAGCAAATCATGTGCAAATGTCAATCACCCTGGTCAGGAGACCGAGCTGGTGCCTGGTGGTCCGACTCCCTCCGGAGGCTTCGGGGCGGGCCGCGGGACCACGGCAAGAACGGCCTTTTCGATGGTTTCGCGACGCTCCGGAATGTCGACGCCGAGGTCGAGGCCGAAGGCGTCGACCACCGCGGAACCCATGGTCACCACCTTCGCCCAGCGCACATCTGCGCCGCATTCGGCAAACGCCGAGGCCAACCGGCTGAGCAGGCCGATCCGGTCCTCGGCGCGCAATTCGAGGACCACCTGGCCCGGCGTCGATGTCGCCGACCAGATCACTCGGGGCTGTGCCTGCGCATACTGGCTCGGGCGAGCGCCGGTGGCCTCGTGCTCCCGCTTCGCCAGCAGCGCGGACAGATCCAGATCGCCCGCTGTCGCCCGGATCAGCTCCTGTCGCAGCAGTCCGCCGTCCGGCGGATCGCCGAACTTCGGGGATACCACGAAAGTATTGATGGCCGAGGCACCTTCGCCGCCCACGGTCGCCGAGAGCACCCGCAGCGAATGCAGGGCCAACACCCCGGCGGCATCCGAGAGCAGGCCGGGCGTATCCGGTGCGATCACGGTGACCGTGTAGGTGTACTTGCCCTCGCCCGGCCGCAGATCGACGTGCACGCCACCCGCCGCGGCCTTGGCCAGCAGGTCCGGTGCGATCGGTTCCGGCTCAGGCAGCAGATCTCCCGCCATGACCAGGCGGCAGCGGCGCACGAGTTCCCCGATCAGCGATGCCTTCCAATCGCCCCACACCCCGGGGCCGGTAGCCAGCGAATCGGCCTCGGCCAAAGTGTGCAGCAGTTCGAGCAGCTGCACGTCGCCGCCGAGGGCCTCGACGACGAATCGCACGGTGTCGGGGTCGGCCAGGTCGCGCCGAGTCGCGGTGTCGGGCAATAAAAGATGGTGGCGCACGATGGCGCTGAGTGTCCGCACGTCCGACGGCCATAGGCCGAGACGCCGTCCGATATGGGTGGCCAGTTCGGCGCCGACAATGCTGTGGTCACCGGCGCGGCCCTTACCGATATCGTGCAGCAGCGCACCGAGCATCAGCAGGTCGGGACGGGCGACGCGGGTGCTCAACGCGCTCGCGTAGGCGACCGCCTCCATCAGGTGCCGGTCCACGGTCCAGGTGTGCAGGGCATCGCGCGGCGGCAGGTCGCGCACCGCACCCCATTCGGGAAGCAGCCTGCCCCACAAGCCAGTTCGGTCCAGTGCCTCGACCGCATCGATGACGCCGCGACCGGCTCCGAGCAGGATCAACAGGTCGTTGACCGCATCCTTGGGCCAGGGTTCGCGCAGCTCCGGCGCATCCTCGGAGAGTCGATTCAGAGTGGTCGCGGACATCGGCAGCCCGGTCTGCGCCGAGGCTGCGGCCACCCGCAGGATCAGTCCGGGATCGCGCTGCGGCCGCGCATCCCGCGCCAACACGACCTCCCCCGCGTGTTCGACCACCCCCTCATCGAGTGGTCGCCGAACCGGCATGCGCCGCAGTCGCGCGAGGCCGCGCCGTGGTAGCGCATTGGCTGCGGTGCGAAGACCGACATCGACGGAATAACTCACCGTCCGCGCCGAATCGCTCAGTGTGCGAGCGAGGTCGAAACGGTCACCGATGCGCAAGGCCGCGCCGATCTCGTCGGCATCCTGGGCTCGCAGTTGATCGCGGGCCCGGCCCGCTACCCGATGCAGCTCCGTGCGAACATCCAGCAAACGGCGTCGCGCCTGCTTCAGACCACCGCCGGGCACATCTGGCCCCAGACCCGGCATGGCATCGGTCAGTTGGGCGATGGCCAGCGCGTCGAGCAGTTGGATATCGCGCAATCCGCCGCGCCCGTTCTTCAGATCGGGTTCGGCGCGGTGAGCTATCGCACCGCTGCGCTGCCACCTGGTCTCGGCCTGTTCGATCAATTCGTCGAAGCGCGAACGGATTCCGGTCCGCCACTCCCGGCGCACCCCGCCGATCAGCAGATTGCTCAACTCCATATCGCCGACGATGTGTCTGGCCTCGAGCATGCCGAGGGCCGCGATGAGATCGTCGGAGGCCACGCGCAATGCCTGCGGCACGGTGCGCACGCTGTGGTCGAGCTTGATATGCGCATCCCACAGCGGATACCAGAGCTGATCGGCCACCTCGGCCACCCGCGCGGGATCGACGTCATCATGCAGCAGCACCAGATCCAGATCCGAATACGGCAGCATCTCCTTGCGCCCGAGTCCGCCGACGGCGACCACGGCGAGACCGCTGTCGCGGCCGATGCCGAGTTCGGTGCCCTTGGTGGTCAGCCACAGTTCGAACAGATCGACCAGCGCCGAACGCAGGGATTCCGCGTCCAGGCGCGGATTGCGGGGCAGTCCACCCTCGAGCAATTGATTGCGTGCGCGGACCAGGTCGGTCGCGCCATTGGAGACGTTCGTGCCGACATCCTCGGTTACCTGTCTGCCGTCTTGCTCGTGACTACCCACAAACCACCGTCCATCCAAATGCGTACGGCCCCGCCCCGACCGGGCTATCCGGTGGGAGCGGGGCCGCCGCTCGATTTCGATTCTCCGTTTAGAGGGCGTCGGTACCGCGTTCGCCGGTCCGCACTCGGATGATCGACTCCACCGGTGTCACCCAGACCTTGCCGTCACCGATCTTGCCGGTGCGCGAGGCCTCGACGATCACCTCGACGACCTTGTCGACCGAGGCATCGTCCACGACAACCTCGACCCGAACCTTCGGCACGAAATCC
Source organism: Nocardia sp. NPDC049737 (assembly GCF_040674755.1). Classification (NCBI taxonomy): domain Bacteria; kingdom Bacillati; phylum Actinomycetota; class Actinomycetes; order Mycobacteriales; family Nocardiaceae; genus Nocardia; species Nocardia sp. NPDC049737. Next base: position 233,062 of record NZ_JBFANH010000004.1, read on the forward strand.
ACCGAGTACTCCGCGCCGCGGTAGACCTCGGTGTGCCCCTTCTGGCGGCCGTAGCCCTGCACCTCGCTGACGGTCATGCCCAGCACACCAGCCTGCTCGAGCCCGGATTTGACGTCCTCGAGAGTGAACGGTTTGACGATTGCGGTGATCAGTTTCATGTCGTCATGCCTCCTTGACGGCGGTACGTGCCGTGCCACCCACAGCAGCGAAATCGTATGCCGTTTCAGCGTGCTCGGACTCGTCCATGCCCACCGACTCGGCTTCCTCGCTGGCGCGCAGCCCAATGGTGAACTTCACGATATAGGCAATGATCAGGCTCGCGATAAAGGAGAACGCGAGTACCGCACCGGCACCGATGGCCTGACGCCACAGCTGGTCGAAGCCGCCGCCGTAGAACAGCCCGGTCTTGCCCGCGCCCGCCTCCGGTGCGGCAACCAGGCCCACCATCAGGGTGCCGATGACGCCGCCGACGAGGTGCACGCCCACGACATCGAGCGAGTCGTCGAAGCCGAACTTGAACTTCAGGCCGACCGCCAGCGCACAGATCGCACCGGCCACGAAGCCGATCACCAGGGCGCCGACCACGTTGACCGAGGAACACGACGGGGTGATCGCGACCAGACCGGCCACCACGCCCGATGCCGCGCCCAGCGAGGTGGGCTTGCCATCGCGGACCTTCTCCACCAGCAGCCACGCCAGCATTGCGGCACAGGTCGCGAGGGTAGTGGTGATGAAGGTCGAACCGGCCAGACCACCGGAGGAAACGGCGGAACCGGCGTTGAAGCCGAACCAGCCGAACCACAGCAGACCCGCGCCGAGCATCACGAACGGCAGGTTGTGCGGGCGGAACGGCGTCTTCGGCCAGCCCTTGCGCTTGCCGAGCACCAACACCAGGGCCAGGCCCGCAGCACCGGCATTGATATGGACCGCGGTACCACCGGCGAAGTCGACCGCGAGCAGTTTGTTCGCGATCCAGCCGCCTTCGTGCACGACATTGCCGTCGGCGTCCTTGACATCGAAGTCGAAGACCCAGTGCGCGACGGGGAAGTAGACGACCGTCGCCCAGATACCGGCGAACAGCAGCCAGGAGCCGAACTTCAGGCGGTCGGCGACCGCACCCGAGATGAGGGCAACCGTGATGATCGCGAACATCAACTGGAACGCGACGAACACGGTCGCGGGGATCGTACCCGCGAGCGGAATGTTCACTGCCGCAGTGGTGACAGCGCCGCTGGCGTCCTTGACCTCGGCAACCGAATTGCCGCCGATCAGACCCTTGAGACCGAAGAACTGCGCAGGATCGCCGATCACGCCGAATTTGTTGTCACCGAACGCGGTCGAGTATCCGTATAGCGACCACAGCACGCCGACCAGACCCATGGCACTGATGCTCATCATGATCATGTTGAGCACGTTCTTGGAGCGGACCATGCCGCCATAGAAAAACGCCAGGCCAGGCGTCATCAACAATACGAGCGCTGAACTGGCCAGCATCCAGGCGGTGTCACCAGTGTCCGGTGCACCGGTAAGGGGAAAAGCCACCTTAATGTCCTCCTCATCTCGGGCCCAGCCGACTCCGGCAATTGGACCTGCACAGAAGGGTCCTCATTCGGTGTTTCATCCGTGATGATGCTGTGTTTCGCCTAAGTGAACGCCTGGGGCAGTTGTGTTGCTACCACGTTTCCTGGCGTACACAGACGTTTCATCGCAGGTGTGCGATGGGTGTCGGAGCAAACCGACAGCTGCTTCCGAGAGGGAGGATCGGTGGTTGCGGAACTAGCCGAGCAACGCGTCCACGAAGGCGGCGGGTTCAAAGGGAGCCAGGTCGTCGGCGCCCTCGCCGAGACCGACCAGCTTCACCGGAACACCGAGTTCGTGCTGCACTTGGAAGACGATGCCGCCCTTGGCCGTTCCGTCCAGTTTGGTGAGCACGACGCCGGTGATATCGACGACCTCCGCGAAGACACGCGCCTGCATGAGGCCGTTCTGTCCGACGGTGGCATCCAAGACGAGCAGGACCTCGTCGACCACGGCCTTCTTCTCTACAACGCGCTTGACCTTGCCGAGCTCGTCCATCAGACCGGTCTTGGTGTGCAGCCGACCGGCCGTATCGATCATGACGACGTCGACGCCGCCCTCGATACCCGCGCTGACCGCGTCGAAGGCGACAGCAGCCGGGTCCGCGCCCTCCCTGCCACGAACCGTATCCGCACCGACGCGCTCACCCCAAGTCTGTAGCTGATCAGCGGCGGCAGCGCGGAAGGTGTCAGCGGCGCCGAGCAGGACCCGGCGGCCGTCGGCGACCAGTACGCGCGCGAGTTTGCCGGTCGTGGTGGTCTTGCCGGTGCCGTTGACACCGACAACCAGCAGGATCGACGGGTGATCGTCGTGCGGGAGTGCCCGCACCGAGCGGTCGAGTTCGGGACGTAGCGCCTCGATCAACACCTCGCGCAGCACGGCGCGAGCCTGTTCGGTATCGCGGACGCTGCGCGCGGCCATCTCCTCGCGCAGCCGCTCCACCACCGCCGCGGTGCTCGCGGTGCCCAGATCGGCGAGGACCAGGGTGTCCTCTACCTCTTCCCAGGAATCGTCATCGAGGTCGCCGCCGCCGAGCAGGCCGAGCAGGCTCTTGCCGACCGCGTTCTGCGAACGGGACAGGCGGCCGCGCAGGCGCACCAGGCGGCCCGCGGTCGGCTCGATTTCCTCGAGGGCGGGGGTCGTGGCCGCGTCGGCGGCTGTGGGTTCGGGGGCGGTTTCTACGGAGGGCTTGTCGGGGGTTGGCGGCGTGGCTGCGCGCGGGGTGGTGTCCGCAGGAGGGGCCGGTTTTGTGTCCGTCGGTGCGGTGGTGTCCGTCGGTGCGGTGGTGTCCGTCGGTGCGGTGGTGTCCGCGGGTGCGGCGGTTCCGGTGTCCGCGGAGGTGATGCTCGCCGCAGGCGCGGCGCCATCGGCACTGGTGGGCGGGGCGGTTCCGGGTTCGGCGGTCGTCTCGTCCGATTCGACCGCGGTATCCGAATCGGACGTGGCCGTTGCGGATTCGGCCGTGGTGGCCGCGCCGTCGGTTTCGATCGGCGCGGACTCCGCGGTTTCGACATCGCCCTCGGGCAGCGGCACATTGGTAATGCCACGCTTCGGCGCGTCACGCGGAATCGCCGCGTCATCGCCGACGTGCGGCTGCCCCTCGGTATCGGTTCGCTCGATCGGTGCGGGCGGCTCCGGGCGTGTCGCGGTGGCCGTGCCGCCCTGACTGAAGTTGAAGCCACCGGAGGCCGCGTATCCACCCGACCGGTCGGTCACTTCTTTCTCGGCGGTGGGCGCCGTCAGCGTGATGCGACGGCGCTTGTACAGGACGAATCCGGCGACGAACGCCACCACCAGCAGGGCGGCGACAGCGGCGATCAGGATCCAGGCTTCGGAACTCACGCCGACCATCCTTGCAGAAGCAGGTCCTTCGCCTTACCACAGCGTCCTGGACCCAACACACAACCCCCGAGATTTCTTGTCCTGCGGAACTTCTCGCGATGGGACAATAGTATCGGCGACGTGACCGATCGAAACGTGCTTGGGGGGCCGCTGGAAGAGTGCGGCACCGATCCTCTCACCGGCTTCTACCGGGACGGCTGCTGCAGTACCGGGCCGGAGGATCTGGGCAGCCATACCGTGTGCACCGTCGTCACGGCCGAATTTCTCGAACACCAGGCGTCCATCGGCAACGATCTGAGTACGCCGCGCCCGGAGAACAACTTCCCGGGCCTGCAGCCGGGAGACCGGTGGTGCGTGGTGGCCGTGCGCTGGTTGCACGCCCACGAGGACGGTGTCGCCGCGCCCGTGGTGCTTGCGGCCACCCATGAAAACGCCCTGGAAGTGATCTCGATGGACATTTTGCGCAAATACGCTGTCGACGTACCGGACGACGTGAGCGATCTGCTCTAACTCCCCGCCCTTTTGCCGACCGTCTGCCCAGAACGTCCCGTCCCGGGCAGACGGTCGCTGGGCGGAATCCGAATTATCGCAGCAAGGCCGCCTCGGCTAGCGCGGCGCGGGTGGTTCGTTGGCGGTGCGCCTTCTGACGGCACGCCGCTGAGCAGTATCGGGCCGGGCGGCCAGTGCCGGTGGAACGGATCTCGGTACCGCATATCGGACAGTGCGGAGTTTCGTTACGCACACCGGTTTCGTTACGTAGCTTGACCTCCGAATCAGGTTTCGTTACGGAGTTCGCGCGCATGGCATCGAGCATGATCGCGACAGCCCGAATCATCGGTCCGCCGGGTCGCTGACGTCGTTGGATCGCGACGCATCCCGTGAAAATGTCCAGTACATCGGCGATTTCGATATCGGCACGGACCGAACCTTGGCGCTGCGCGGCGGTCAGCAGCGCGCCGAGCGCATGATGGAAGCGGTCGCCCGCGCCGCGAAGCAGTGCCTTCGGCCAGCCGTCATCGGACTGGACCATATCGCAGAGCGCCTGGCTACGCGGGGACGACATGACCACGTCGGTGCAGACCGCGAAGAACGCGGCACCGGGATCCGGCGCGTCGAGATATTCGGCGGCCAGTGTCGCGAGCCGGTCGACGCGCTGTTGCATAACCGCTTCCAGCAGATCGGTTTTCGTGGGGAAATGCCGATAGACGGTGCCCGCGCCCACCCCGGCCCTGCGGGCGACCTCGGCCAGCGACACCGAGATGCCCTGTTCGGCGAAAGCGCGCTGCGCGGCGGCCAGCACCAGCGCGCGATTGCGGCGGGCATCGGCCCGCGCGGCGACTACCGACGGCGCTGGAGTGGATAGCGAAGCAGACATTTCGTTACGGTCTTCCGTTCCTGGACCTGGCCAACTGGATGAGCGCACCCATATCGTCCGAATACGGGTTATCCGACCCGATTGTATCGAGCAGAGAAGGCGAGCATGCCCCTTCAGCAGAATCCCATCCTGGTCACCGGCGCGACCGGCAAGCAGGGCGGCGCGACCGCGCGCCGACTGCTGGCCGACGGTATCGCGGTGCGCGCGCTGGTCCGCGATCCGCAGGCCCCCGCGGCCCGCGCATTGGCCGACGCCGGTGCCGAATTGGTGACCGGTGACTTCGACACCCCCGCAACGCTGGACGCGGCCGTTGCCGGAGCGCGCGGCGTATTCCTCGTGCCGCCAGCCGCTTTCGGACCGAACGGTTGGCAGGCCGATCTGGAAGCCACTCGCGGCATCGCGGTGATCGATGCGGCCGAGCGCGCGGGGGTCGAACAGATCGTCTTCACCGGTGTCGCCTCGATGACCGACGACGCCGCCTGGGGCCAGGCCGGAAAGAAAAGCATCGAGGATGCGGCGGCGGCCAGCGGATCGCGCTACACCCTGTTGCGTCCGGTGCGTTTCATGGAGAACTACATCATGCGTGGCAGTCCGGTCGACGGCATCATCGACGGCGTACACAAGCACCTGTTCGCTGCGGACCGGCCGTTGCAGATGATCGCGATCGATGATATCGCGGCCTTCGCCGCACTGGCCTTCGCCGACCCGGATCGTTTCCACGGCCGAACCCTCGAATTGGCCGGTGACGCAATCACTCCCGTCGCGGCCCTGGCCGCGATCACCCGGGCCACCGGATATCCGGTGCGCTACCACGAGGTCACCGAGGCCGAAGCCGATGCCCTCGGCGAACAGATCGGCAATACCTGGCGGCTGCTGCACGAATCCGGCGGCGGCTGGCGCGCAGACATCCCCGCGCTCCGGGAAATCTACCCCGCCCTCAACACCCTCGAATCCTGGCTCACCACAACCGGTGCTGCCAAGATCAAGGCCCAACAGGACAGCGACCGCTTGGCCACTTCACACTGACCGAGGTCGTCGGGATCCGCACTGGGCGCGCACGTACGGATCCCGAAGAGCCCTGGGTTCAGCTGGCCGCGCCGACCGGGGTCAGGGTCTCCCCGCGCAGCCGCTGACTGATCACCTGGGTAATGCCGTCACCGCGCATGCTGACGCCGTAGAGGGCGTCGGCGATCTCCATGGTCGGCTTCTGGTGGGTGATGACGATCAGCTGACTCTTCTCCCGCAACTGCTCGAACAGGCCGATGAGGCGGCGCAGATTGGTATCGTCCAGCGCGGCCTCGACCTCGTCCATCACGTAGAACGGTGAGGGGCGCGCGCGGAAGATGGCCACCAGCAGGGCAACCGCGGTAAGCGACTTCTCACCACCGGACAGCAGCGACAGTCGCTTGACCTTCTTACCGGGCGGACGCGCCTCCACCTCGATGCCGGTGGTCAGCATGTCCGAGGGATCGGTGAGCACCAGCCTGCCCTCGCCGCCAGGGAACAGTTTCGCGAAGACGCCGACGAATTCGCGCTCGACATCCTCGTAGGCCTCGGTGAACACCTGCAGGATGCGCGCGTCGACTTCCGCGACCACATCCAGCAGGTCCTTGCGCGCATTCTTGACGTCCTCGAGTTGGGTAGCGAGGAAGTTGTAGCGCTCCTCGAGCGCCGCGAACTCTTCCAGCGCAAGGGGATTCACCTTGCCGAGGGTGGCGAGGTCCTTCTCGGCGCGCTTGGCGCGGCGCTCCTGGGACTTGCGGTCGAACGGCATCGGCGCGGGCGCGGTCACCTGTTCGCCGCGCTCCTTGGCCTGCTCGTACTCCTGCCATTCCAGATCCGATGGCGGCATCGGCACATCCGGACCGTATTCGGCGATGAGATCGGACAGTGCGATGCCGAACTGTTCGGCGATGGTCGCCTCGATCTGCTCGATGCGCAGTGCCGCTTGGGCTTTGGCGACCTCGTCGCGGTGCACAGCGTCGGTGAGTTGGGCGAGCTGGGTGGTCAGCGCGCGGACCCGCTCCTTGATATGTTCGACCTGGGTGGCGCATTCGGTGCGGCGGCGCACCAGTTCATCACGGCGTGCACCCGCTTGCGCCACAACCGATTCCAGTTCGGCGGCGACCTTGGCGCCGGATTCGGCAACGGCGGCAGCGACTTCGGCGGCCTGCCTGCGCGCGGCCTGTGCACGTTCGGCGCGGGCCCTGGTCTCACGTTCGGCGCGGGCCGCCCGGCGCAGCGAATCCGCCTTGCCGCGAACCGATTCCGCGCGTTCCTCGGAGGTGCGCACTGCCAGGCGGGCCTCCACCTCCATGGACCGTGCCTCGGCAAGTGCGGCGGCGGCTTCCTCACGGTCGCGTCCGGCGGATTCGGTGCCCGCCGCGCCCATACCGTCGTCGTCGACCTCGGATTCGAGTTCGGTGCGGCGCAGCCGTTCTTCGAGATCGGCCAGTGCCGCCAACGCCTCTTCCCGGCCCGACTCGGTTTCCGCGCGCTGGCCGGTGAGCCGGTCGATATCGGATTGGGCGGTGCGTGCCACCTCGCCGAGCCTGCCCAGACGGTCGTAGATAACAACCAGCGCCTGATCCGATTCGTGCAGTGCGAGCAGTGCCTGGTCGACGGCATCCTTGCGGTCGGCTTGTTCGGCAAGTGCACCGGAAAGGGCCGCCTCCAGCTCCTCGGCGCGGCGTTGCGCAGCGACCAGATCGGCCTTTGCGGTATCGATATCGGCCTGGATCTCCAGCTGACTCGGTGCGCGATCGGATCCGCCGAGCACCCAACCGGTTCCGGTGAGATCACCGTCGCGGGTGACCACGCGCAGTTCCGGCCTGGCCCGGACCAGTTCGGTGGCGGCGGCGAGATCGTCGACCACGGCGACACCGGCGGTCAGCGCGGCAATGGCACTGCGTACGTTGTCCGGTGCGTCGACCACCTCGACCAGCCAGCGCGCCCCGCCGGGCAGCGCACCGTTCGACGCGATCGGCGCACTCGCGGCATCGAAGACGAGCGCGACGCGACCACCATCGGCTTCCTTCAGCGCCCGCATCGCGGCGTGTGCGGAATCCCCGGTATCGGCCGCCACGGCGTCGGCGAGCGGGCCGAGCGTCGCGGCGACCGCGGCCTCGAAACCACCGTGCACCCGGATCAGCCCGGAGAGCGGGCCGAGCAGGCCCTGCGCGCGATTCTCGACCAGCCAGGCCGCGCCGTCCCTGCGCGCCAGACCCATGCCCAATGCTTCGATGCGGGCGCTCAGCGAGGCGACCCGCTTGCTGGCGTCGCGATCCTGTTCGCGCAGTTCGGTGACACGCTGATCGGCGAGTTCGAGGGCCTGCACCGCATGCTCATGCTGGGCGTCCAGACCGGTCTCCCCGGCCTCGAGTTCACCGAGTTCGCCCTGGACCGTTTCGAATTCGGCCTTGGCCGCCTCGCCGCGCTGGCGGGCCTCGCCGATCGCGACGGTGAGCCGGGTGATTTCCGCGTCCACCGACTGCGATCGGGTGCGCAGGGTTTCGACCTGACCCGAGAGCCGGGCGAGACCCTCGCGCCGATCTGCGATAGCGCGCACCGCGGCCAGATGCGCCTGCTCGGCGGCCTTCGCGGCCTGCTCGCGTTCGGCGAGCGCCTCGCGCGCGGCTTCCAGGGTTTCGGTCGCGATTTCGACGGTCTCGCGCAGTTCGGCCTCCTCGGCCTCCACACGTTCGGCCTCGGCCTCGAGCTGCTCCGGATCGCGTCCGCTGCCGACGGGCATTTCGGTGTGCAGATTGCGGGCTCGGTCGCCCGCGATGCGGATGGTGGCATTGACCCGCTCGGCCAGCGCGGACAGCTGGAACCAGATCTGCGCGGCGGCCTCGGCGCTCGGGGTCAGTCGGGACAGCTGGAATTCCTGCTGTGCCAGTGCGGCATTGGCGGCATCGAGTTCGGTCTGCACGGTGATCTGCTGCTCGCGCGCGTACGCCTCTTTGCTCTGCTGACTCTCCAACTCGTTGCGCCGGGTGACCAGGTCGTCGGCGGCCAGACGCAGGCGCGCGTCGCGCAGGTCGGCCTGTACGGTCTGGGCGCGGCGGGCCACCTCGGCCTGTCTGCCGAGCGGTTTGAGTTGGCGGCGCAGCTCGGTGGTGAGGTCGGTGAGGCGGGCGAGGTTAGCCTGCATCGCCTCCAGTTTGCGGACCGCCTTCTCCTTGCGCTTGCGGTGCTTGAGCACACCGGCCGCCTCTTCCACGAAGGCGCGGCGGTCCTCGGGACGTGATTCCAGAATGGCCGAGAGTTGGCCCTGTCCGACGATGACGTGCATTTCCCGGCCGATGCCGGAGTCGCTGAGCAGTTCCTGCACATCCATCAGCCGGCAGGAGCTGCCGTTGATCTCGTATTCACCCGCGCCGTCACGGAACATGCGCCGGGTGATGGAGACCTCGGCGTAGTCGATCGGCAGCGCACCGTCGGAGTTGTCGATGGTGAGCGTGACCTCGGCGCGACCGAGCGGTGCGCGTCCGGTGGTACCGGCGAAGATGACGTCCTGCATCTTGCCGCCGCGCAGCGCTTTCGCACCCTGTTCGCCCATCACCCAGGTGAGCGCATCGACGACATTCGACTTACCCGAACCGTTCGGGCCGACCACACAGGTGATGCCCGGCTCGAAACGCAAGGTCGTCGCGGACGCGAAGGACTTGAAACCCTTCAACGTCAGACTCTTCAGGTGCAAATTCGACGACCCTTCCCTGCGCGGTGGTCGGACAATTCGTCGTCCCATAAGGCGACCAGCCATGGTATCCGCCGAGCATCGGTTACCCCGTAAGCGGGCGGACACCGCTCGGCCACCTCCGTAGGTTATCGACTCCGCGCCCGATGTCCGGCATTTCGTGTGCCCCACATTTGCTGGCCGCGCGTCAGTTTCGCACCCCTTGTCGGTGTTCGCACGTCGGGCGTTCAGCATGCGGTGACGGTGGTTGAGGTTCGGTTCTCGCACTGACGGAAGTACTCCGGAGGAGTCGGCGCATTCGGTGACCAAGTCCGGTGCGCGGATCAGCAACCGCTTGGCTTCCAGGATGGTTCGCTGAACGAGGGGTGTCTTCGGCGCTGTGGCCGGTGTTCTCCCTGGCCAGGCGGTCGAGGGTGCGGATGGAGTAGCCGACGCTGGCCGCGTGGTCGGTGACCCTGTGTCGACTTGGCAGACGCTACCGACTACGCCGGACTGACCGGTTTGTGCTTGCAGTATCGCCGGGCTGCTCGGGCGCATACGATCCAGTCTGATTCGCCAGCGGAACCTTAGTTCGGAAGTGCACAGCATGTCATCGGACAAGACCAGCACCTTGCTCGGTCTAATCCGTCATGCGACGACGCTGCGGCTGACACGCATCGCGACGCTGGTCGTGGGGAGCCTGGTGTTTCTGTACGCCTGCGAGGTCAGTCGAAACAGCGACCTTTCCGATGTCTGGGTGCAGGTCGCCGTGGCCACCGGATTCGCGCTCACCGGCCTGACAACCGCCTGGTTCGAGGTGAAGGCCGCCGACCACGCCGCCACTCGCGCCCGCACCGATATCCGCGGTTTCCATATCGAATCCGACGGCATAACGGTGCGAGCCCGCATCACCCGCTCCGGCGATCTCGTCTTCCACGGACACGACACCAGCGGCGCCCATCCGGCATACGAATGGGACTGGGCCTTCCGGGCCTCCACCTTCCCTGCCATCCGCACCGCCCTCGGCGGCGGCCGGGGCGACCTGCTCGACCTCCTCGAACACACCGCACCCGACCTGGACCGCCACGAACGCTACGACCCCGGCGCCTGGCTGTACAACCAGGGCATCCCCGCCGCCTTCCGGGAACGCGGCGACACTTCCCACCGCATTACCCGGAAGCTGCCCGTGGTCGGTCCCGATGCTTCCCGACCCGCCCCGTCCCGCGAAACCATTGGGGCACACCAGCTATCGAACACTCACCGTAACCCCGACGTGGACTCGCCTCGGCCCACCCGATCAAGCCGCCGCGAACCACCACCCGACCAAGCCCCGCCGGTCCCCACCCGACGCCGGACATCGGCCCGTCAAGATCCTCGGACCTCAGCGAAGCGCCCCGACGAACCACCAGCCGGAGGCCGCGGCCAGCCGTCGCACACCCGCCGCAGAGCAAAGGATCGGTGGGAGGCACAGCCGGAGGCTCATGCGGGCAGAACACCGAGTGATCGCTCGGACGCCGCACCAAGTGACGGCTGGGACGCACCATCGAGCGATCAGTGGGACGATCCGCCAGCACGCCCAACCGGACGATCGGGCACACCCCGCTACGAAGCATCGCCCGATAACAGGGTGGATCCATCAGCCGCCCGCCGTGGCGCACCAGCGACCCGACATCCTGAGCAACCACCATACGAACCAGGCACACCAACGCATGCCCGCCGCAGGACCCCTGCGGATCCACGGCAATCCGAGCCCTCGAGTAGTCACTGGAACGAACCCCCAGCCACCCGTTACAGGGCACAAGCGGCGGATTTCCGCGAAACCACCGGCTGGCCCCGGGACAAAAGTTCCGGCGCGCATCGGCACGTGCTATCCGGTGCACACCCCAGCGAACCGCCCCCGCCCGACCAGCGCGAACAACAGGCGCAGCGGCGAGACGAGCAACCTGGTCGGCGTCATCGCAGATCATAGGCTGCACACCGGGTAGCCCAGCTCATTGATGTGGCGGCAGCCGAACCCAGGCTCATTTGTGCTGAGGCGACGGAGCGAGCAGACCAGGCCACAAGTGATCAGCTGAACGCAGAGCAGAGTTCGTCGGGGCTACGGCGGCTGGAATCTCGGATGCCGCAGCGATGGCCAGCCCGGCCCCATTCCGCAGCACACCGCTTGACATTCCACATTGGAGGGTGCACGCTGAGGTCACCTTCCAATGTGGAATATGGACCTAGTCGTTAGGAACTGGACATGGAAATCTCGCCTGGTACTCGGGCCTCCGATGCGGAGCGCGAGAAGGTTGTGCGGCTGCTCGGACGGCACATGGCCGACGGTCGGATCGACCTCGCCGAATACGATCAGCGCGTCGCCCGCGTCTACGAGACCGGCGTTCGCGACGATCTGCAGCTAGTTCTCTCGGATCTGCCAAAATTGCCGAAAGAGTCTGCCACACAGAAGAACTCGATGAACCGCTTCCCGATCTGGCAGCAGATCGAAGGTACCTCGTGGCTCGGTGTGAGCGTGCTCGTGCTCACCATCTGGGCCGCGATCTCGATCAGCGTCGGCGAATTCACCTACCCGTGGCCGATCTGGGTCATCGGCCCATGGGGCGCCGTACTCGCCTTCCGCATGCTGGCCGGTTTCGAATCGGGCCGCTTCGGACGCCACACCAACTGACAATCGCCATGGTCAGGGATCCAGCCGTCGGAATACTCTGAGCGAGCGGGCTTTCGAGTGACGACGCCCAGCGCGAAAAGCCTTCGATCCGGCGGCCGGCGACTGAGCCCTTGGGCCTTGGTGGCGTTGCGGGAAGTTTCGGTGAGCATCCCGAAGAGGTTGGGACGCATTGGGTTTGCGCATTGATCTTCGGTGGTATTACGGGATCGTGAGGGCTTCAAGGTATTTGGCCTCGCTCGTGAGTGTGCTGGTGGCCGGTTTTGCGATTTCTGTCATATCCGTTCGGCCTGCGCTGGCGGCGCCGCAAGTGGTCGGTGAGACGCCGCTGGACGGCTCGGTCTCGCGAGTGGACGTCTACTCCCCCGCTATGGATCGGGTGGTGAGCAACAGGGTGATTCGAGCGGCGGGTGGGCCCGCGCCGACGCTGTATCTGCTCACCGGAATCGGTGGTGGCACCGATGGCATCTCGTGGTGGGACGATACGGATGTCCGGCAGTTCTTCGCCGACAAACACGTCAACGTGGTGATGCCGATCGGCGGCGCATACAGCATGTACACCGATTGGCTCAGCGACGATCCGGTGGTCGGCCGAAACCGGTGGCAGACCTATCTCTCGCGGGAACTCCCGGCTGTTCTGGATACCCGGCTCGGCAGCACCGGACGCAATGCGATCGCGGGTGTATCGATGAGTGCCGGGTCGGCAGTGGACCTGGCCATTCAGGCGCGCGATGTGTACAGCGCGGTGGCGGCCTACAGCGGATGTCCGTGGACGTCGGATGCGCTCGGGGTGGCGATGGTCAGCGCGCAGGTGATCCGCGGCGGGGCAAATCCGGTGAATATGTGGGGTGAGCTGGGCCAAGGGATCTGGCGAATGCACGATGCGTTCGCCAATGCGAGTGCGTTGGCGGGTAAGACGATCTATCTTTCGGCCGCCACCGGCACCCCTGGCGCGATCGATGAAGGCGGACTCGGCTTCCCGCCCGTCGAGGCCATCGCCAGCTCCTGCACGGATGCATTCGCGGACCGACTCAGCGAGCTCGGACTCCCCGCCATCCATGTCAACCGCCCCGAAGGCTCACACACCTGGGGCCAGTTCGAAACCGACCTCCACGATTCCTGGCCGCACCTGGCCCGAGCCCTCGGCGCATGACCGTGCCTGACCCGTTGTGCCGATAGTCTCGGGCAGTGGCCTACTTCGCGCGCAAACTAGGCGCGTGTTGCGCCTGCCCGCAATCTGGGCGGCCACTCCCGCGCACCGATTCACGCGTCGCGCACATTTCGCCGGGCGAATCGGTACATGGCGCGGGAGAACGCGACCGCAGGCAGGAGAGGGCGCGCGGTCCACGGCGCGAAGTTGTCACGCGGCTAGGGCGTGACACTACGGTGGGGTGACATGGATACCGTCGCCGTGCCGGAGTGGGTCGACCTCGCGCCTGCGCGGGAGGTTCGGGCGGGGCGGGGTGTGCTTGCGGTGGCGGTATGTCTTGTGGTGGTGCAGTTGGTGATTCGGGGGTGGGCAGCGGGGAGTGGGTTCTTCTATTGGGATGATCTGATTTTGGTGGGTCGGTCGGGGAGTCATTCGCTGTGGTCGGCGGATTTGCTGTTGTACAACCACGATGGGCATTTCATGCCGTTGGCGTTTGCTACGGCTTGGGTGGTTACTGCGATTGCACCGTTGACGTGGGCTGGGCCGGTGGTGTCGCTGGTGGTGTTGCAGTTGGCGGCTTCGGTGGCGGTGGTGCGGATGCTGGTCGTGCTTTCGGGGGTGCGGTGGGCGATTCTGGTGCCGCTGGGGTTTTACCTGTTCTGTCCGTTGACGCTTCCGGCGTTCGCGTGGTGGGCCGCCGCGCTCAATGCGCTGCCGCTGCAATTCGCGCTCGCTTGGGTGATCACTGATGCGGTGCGGCTGGTCGAGACCGGGCAGCGACGGTATGCGGCATCAGGGGTCGTGGTGTTGGGGGTGGCGCTGCTCTTTTTCGAGAAGTCGGTGATCGTTCCGTTCGCGGCATTCGCTGTTGCGGCGCTCGTTCGGCATGTCGATGGTGTCGGATCCGCGCTGCGGGTCGTGGCGCGGCGTGGGGCGGCGCTATGGGGTGGGTCGGGCGTGGTGATCGCCTGCTGGCTGGCCGGATATCTGATCGTGGTGGATGTTTCGGCGGTGCACACCAGTCCGGCGGAATTGCGTGACTTATTGCCCGGCGCGACGTCATTGGGGATTGTGCCGACGCTGTTCGGCGGACCGTGGAGTTGGCAGCGCTGGCTACCGTCGACGCCGTGGGCGGATCCGCCGAGTTGGGCTGTCGTGGCGGCTTGGGTCGCATTGTGCGCGTTGGTGCTGCTTTCGCTGCGTGCCCGACTCCGGGTGGGGCCGGTGTGGGTGACAGCGGCGGTGTACGTGCTCGTCGCCCAACTGCCGGTCGCATTGGCCCGCAGCGGACCGAACACGGCCGGCGAGCTGATGCAGTCCCTGCGCTACTTCGCCGATATCGCGGTGGTGTTGACCGCCGCGGGTGCGCTGATATTGCGTGCCCAGCCGCGCGACCACGGTTCGGATCTGCTTCCAGGTACGCACGGCCGCACCGCTGAAATACTTACCGGTTTTCGCGATCTCGCGCGTGTGCCGCATTTGCGGAGTGGGGCCGGTGCGGCATGCGGGCGGGGCCGTGCGGTGCTTTGGGGCGTCGGTGGTCGGGTGACCGGGTGGATTCTCAGGATGGGTAATCGGATACCGGTATTAGTGCCCGGTTTGCGGGTTACGGCTGTGTTGGGGGCGGTGTTTCTGGTGAGCAGTCTTTGGTCTACTGCGTCGTTTGTGGAGTCTTGGCGGGTCAATCCGACGAGGACGTATGTGACGAATGTGAAGGGGGCGTTGGCGGCGGGTGATGGGGTGCCGTTGCTGGAGCAGGAGGTGCCGTGGGATGTGTTGAATCCGACGGCTTATCCGCAGAATCTGGTCAGTCGGGTGCTTGCGCCGCTCGCGACGCCGACTACGTTTGCTGATTCGACTCCGCGGTTGCGGATGATTACTGATAGCGGTGAGATTGTCGAGGCGGCGGTTTGGTGGAATCGCAGTATTGTGTCCGGGCCCGAGGCCGGCTGTGGGTATCGGATTCAGGGGCCGCAGCCGAGCGATATTCCGTTGGATGGGCCGATGCTCGAGCATGAATGGACCGTGCAGCTCAACTATCTGGCCAACGAAGATGGACGGATTACTGTCTCGTTCGAACACGGCGAGCCCGTGAGTGCGCCGGTTCGCGAAGGGTTGAATACGGTCTACGTTCGAGTGGTCGGTAGCGGGTCCATGCTCCGAATCAGTCCTCGCACACCAGGACTCGCCCTCTGTCTCGGGGTTGGGCCCGTAGGAGTTGCCTCCTACGACAACTGACCTCCGGGCGGGTGCCAACTACAGAATGGCGAAGGCGACAACCAGACCGAGCGCGAAATGCGCGGCTGCTACCACGAGAACCTCGGTGGTGTAGACATCGGACGCCAGCGCCGCACCTATATCGATGCCGAGTGCGCGCTCGATGACCCGCACCGAGATCACCTGCGCGATAATGCCGACCAACCCGTAGACGCTGGCCGCGATGAGTCCCTCGGAGAGTTTGCCCGCCGAGGCGTAGGTCGCCAGGACCACGATCAAGGCCATGCTGACCATGCCCGCGGCCGTGACGATGATGGCATTCGGTTTACCCGCAGCGACCAACGCGCGCAGCTTGCCGGGTGTGGTCAGATCGATGGCGTAGAAGCCGACGAGCATGAGGGCCAAGCCGACAATGGCGTAGAGGACGATGGCTCCAACGCCGGTGCCGAGCGAGTTCCAGTAACCCGATTCGAGGGCAACTGCGGTCATCGTGATCCTTCCGAGGTGAGGTCGCGTTTGCTACTGCGTAATACGGTGCGGGACAAAGGCCGAGCCGTCGTCGGTGATCAATCCGGCCGTTTCACGAATCCCGAGTCCGGCCGCGTTGTCGCCGACGATCCAAGCGCCGAGGACCGGGCGCATATCGTCGAATTCCGGTAGCGGGTCCAGCAATTGGTAGACGAAACCCTCTTCGCCGTAGACCCCGCCGGTGGCCGTCTCCAGGCCCGCGCCGACAATGGTCATATTCGCACCCTCGCGCCCGAGCTTCGGCTTTCTAATGTATTCGGTGAGCTCATTGGGCTGATCGAGGTAGGCGGGCAATAGGTTCGGATGCCCGGGATACATTTCCCACAGGATGGCGAGGATCGCCTTATTGCTCAGCAGGGTCTTCCACAGCGGCTCGACCCACATGGTCTGCGGCAGGCTCGCGACCACACGCTTACCGAAATCGTCGTCGAGCACCCACTCCCACGGATAGAGCTTGAAGATCGCATCGATCGAACCCTCGGCCAGATCGACGAAACGCTCCAGCTCGCTGTCGAATCCGACGTCCTCGATCGGTAATGCGATGGTGTCGAATCCGGCCTCGGCGGCGGTCTCCTGCATATACGCGGTGGTGACGTTGTCCTCACCGGTAGCGTCCGCACCGGACCAGGTGAAATGCAATTGCGCGGAGGGCAGGATGTCGCGCAGCTCGGTCCAGCGCTCGACCAGCTTCTCGTGTAGGGAATTCCACTGATCGCCATCGGGATAGAGCGCGGTGAGCCAGTGCCACTGCACAATTGCCGCCTCTAGCAGCGAAGTCGGCGTATCGGCGTTGTACTCCAACAGTTTCGCCGGACGGCGCGCGTCATAGCGCAGATCGAAGCGCCCGTAGACGTACGGATCATTGCGCTTCCAGGATTCCGCGATCGGCCCCCAACTCCATTCGGGCAGACCGAAATCCTTGTACCGCTCGGTGAGTACCACATGCTCGACGGCATTCAGGCACATCGAATGCAGCAGTTCGACATCGGCCTCCAGCGCGAGGATCTCCGACATCTCGAACTCGTAGCGCACCGATTCATCCCAGTACGGCCGTGGCAGACCGCTCGCATCCCGGCCTGGTGATCCGTAGACAAGTCCCTGGCCCTCGATGATCTGCTGCCAGCCGGGCCGCGGCGTAGCGCGCACGCGTCGCATTACGAACCCCCGCTGCTCTTGCTGCTGGTGCCGAGACCGCCGCGAGTGATGGTGCTGCCGCTCTTGGTCGCGATCTGAGCGCCCTTGGGCTGCACCGTAGTTCCGCCGGTCGGCGGTTTGCCGACGGTGTTGTTGCCACCGTAGTAGTAGCGGTACTGGTGCCCGTTGTAGATGAAGATCCCGTTGCTACCGGTGTACGCTCCGGTCGTCCCGGATCCGACGGCGGTCGAGGCGACCTCGCAGTCGTCGTCGGGCGCGGTGACCTCCTGACCGTTCTGATCGATCACGGTGCAATAGGCGGTCACCTGATCGGGTTTGGTGAGCGCGCGGTATGCGAGATAACCGCCCCCGACCAAACCCGCGACACCGACAATGGCGACACCGCCGATGAGCACGCGCTTGCGAGTGCGTTTCTTTTGCTCGGCGGCCGCCGTCGCGGCCCGCTCGGCCTCCTCGGCGCGCTTACGTGCCTTGTCACGCGCCCGCGCCTCCGCCACCGTCGGCGGGCGCGGCTGGGTGATACCGGGCTCTTGCCGCTGGATACTGCCCCTTTGCGGCGGGCTACTGAACCGCCGCGGCTCGGCGCCGGGCTGAACCGGCCCGTCGCCCGGCGAACCAGCCCCGCCATCCTGCGAACCAGAGCCGCCACCGGCCGCGTCAGACCCAGGACTTGCAGGACCAGCCTCGGCACCCGCCGAGTGGGCCCCACTCCCCGGCGAAAACGGTTGCGATGGCGTGCTTTCAAACCCCGCGTACCCGCCGGACTCGGGCACGTCAGGCTTCGACGACCCCGGCTCCGGATCGGGCTGAGTCCGTCCCGCGTCGTCTCCCGCCCCCGGACCTCCCGTACTCAACGATCACATCGCTCGGTCGTCGAAACCACTACCGCTCCTCGAATCCGGACAAATCTCCCCGCGCGGGTTCCCAGCTTTCCACAACAAGGTCGACCCGACCAGGAGTATCTCCAGAACGCAGAAGATCCAGCAACATTTCGCATGCGGGTCGCGGACCTTCGGCCACCACATGCACCCGACCGTCGCGGGCATTGGTGGCGTGTCCGACGAGTCCGAGTGCCAACGCCCGTGAGCGCGTCCACCAGCGGAAGCCGACGCCCTGCACGTAGCCGTGCACCCATGCGCTGAGCCGAACCGCTTCCGGCATCACGCGTCGATGGCGTCGATATCGAATGTCAGCGTGACCTTCGAACCGGCCTTGAGCGTCCGGCCGACGGTGCAGACCTTGTCGATGGCACGCTGCACGGTGACCAGCAGTCGCTCGCGGGCCTGCTCGTCCAATTCGCTGAGGTCCAGCTCGAACACCTCGTCGAGCTGCGGGTACACCTCGTTCTCGCGGTCGGCGTCGCCGGAGACGTGGATGGTCGCGTCGAAGGTGTCGCCTAGCTTGCGCGAAAGCGGGAAGTCCGCGCTCAGTCCGGAGCAGCCCGCCAGGGCGATCTTCAGCAGCTCACCCGGGGTGAAGGCTCCCGGTACGCCCTGCGACGCGATCAATACCTCGGCACCGCGCGAACTGCGACCGGTGTACGCCCTCGTCCCTGTGCGCTCGACCCACAGGGTGGTCGGCTCGGTCGCGGCGGCGGTGGTGGTCGCGGATGCGGTGGTCTGGTCAGCCATGGTCTGATCCTGCCATTCTCTAAATGGAACTCTCACTCCCGCCAACGCCATGCGAGCGCGAGCCCTTCCACGAATGGCCACCCGAGCCGGTGATCTCCGAGACATCACTCCTGGAATCGGTACCCCATTCCGGCCTCGGTCAGCAGATGCTTCGGATTCGACGGGTCGATCTCGAGCTTGCGCCGCAACTGCGCGAGATACACCCGCAGATAATGCGTTTCGGTGGCGTACGACGGCCCCCACACCTCGCGCAGCAGCTCGCGCCGCCCGACGAGTTTGCCGCGGTTGCGCACCAGCATCTCGAGCATCCCCCACTCGGTCGGGGTCAGATGCACCGGTTCACCGTTCCTGGTGACCTTCTTCGCGCTCAGGTCGACGGTGAACGAGGACGTCACCACCACCGGATCCGAAGTATCGGTATCGGTCGCGCCGCGGCGGACCGCGGCCCGCAGCCGAGCGAGCAGCTCATCCATGCCGAACGGCTTGGTGACATAGTCGTCCGCGCCCGCATCCAGCGCCTCCACCTTGTCGGTCGAATCGGTACGCGCCGAGAGCACGATCACCGGTGCCGCGGACCAGCCGCGCAGTCCGGCCAGTACCTCGATACCGTCCATATCGGGCAGGCCCAGATCCAGGATGACCACATCGGGATGCTTATCGGCGGCCGCTCGCAATGCCGCCGCGCCGGTGCCCGCGGTGATCACCTCATAGCCGCGGACCGACAAATTGATGCGCAGTGCGCGCACGATCTGCGGTTCGTCATCGACCACAAGCACCTTCGTCGACGGTGCTTCCTGCTTCTTGTCGGTCATCACGACTTCCTGTGCGGTCCGCGGCGTCGTTGTGCTCATCATCAGCTGCTCACCTCGGTTTCATCGGCAGGCAGGTCCACGATCATCGTCAATCCTCCGCCCGGTGTCGGTTCGGCGTGCACGGTGCCGCCCATCGCCTCGACGAAGCCGCGCACCACCGACAGGCCGAGCCCTACCCCCGAGGTGTTGTCACGATCGCCGAGCCGCTGGAAAGGCTCGAATAATTGCTCCTCGGTGCCCGGCGGGACACCGGGACCCAGATCGACCACGGCGATCGACACCTGGTCGCCGTCGCGTTCCGCGGTGACCCGAACAGGCGAATCACGGGTCGAATGCCGAAGTGCGTTATCGATCAGATTGGCCAGCACCCGCTCGAGCAGGCCGCTATCTGCCCGCACCGAAACCTCGCCGACCTCCACCTTGACCCGATCCATCGCCGCGCGCCGCAGTCCGCGCGCGCCCATCCCGACGCTCACCAGCGCCTGATGCACGACCTCATCCATGTACACCCGACGGAACTGCGGCTGCACCACACCGACCGCCAGACGCGACGAGTCGAGCAGATTGCCGACCAGCGCGGTCAGCTGATCCACCGATTCCTCGATGGTTTCCAGCAATTCGACGGTGTCCTCGGGCGAGAACTCGATGTCGTCACTGCGCAGACTGGAAACCGCGGCCTTGGCCCCGGCCAGCGGTGTGCGTAGATCGTGGCTCACCGCGGACAGCAGCGCCCGGCGCAACCGGTCGGCCTCGAGCAGGGCCGCGGCGGCGCTGGCTTCCTCGGCCAGCCGGGACTGGCGGACCAGTCCGGCCGCCTGATTGGCGACCGCGTTGAGCACCGGACGGTCGGTCGCGGCGAGGGGACGTCCGGCCAACAGCAGCCAGCTCATCGCATCGCCCGCCTGAATCGCGGTTTCGGCCTCGGAGGCCCGCTGCGGCGGACTCGTGCCGACCGCCGCGATCACCTCGTCACCGCACTGCATGCTGACCGCGCGAAGCCCGTAGGTCTCGCGCACATATTCCAGCAGCTTGGGCAGATCCGCACCGTGCAGCACGGCTCCGGCGAACAGGGTCAGCAACTCGGCCTGCTGGGAGGCTCGGCGCGCCTGACGGGTCTGTTTGGCGGCCACATCGACCAGCGCCGCGACCGCCACCGCGACGATCAGCAACACCGCCACCGTGACGAAGCTGTCCGGTTCGGCGATGGTCAAGCTGTAGCGCGGATCGACGAAGAACCAGTTCAACAGCATGCCCGACAGCAGCGCCGAAAGTGCCGCTGGCACAACGCCACCCAATAACGCCACCGCGACGACGCCGATGAAGAACACCGCACTGAGCCCGCCGAGCTGCAGATATCCGTCCAGAAAGAAGGAGCAGACGGCCGAGACCGCCACCGGAACCAGCACCGCCGCGAGCCATGCGCGGATCGGCTGGCGCGGCATCAGCGAATAGCGGCGCAGCCCTCGGTTTGCCTCCTCGTGCGTGACCATGTGCACATCGATCTTGCCGGATGCCTGTACCACGGCGGAGCCGATGCCCTCGTCGAGCATGCGCGCCCAGCGCGAGCGCCGGGACGTGCCGAGCACCAACTGGGTCGCATTCACCTCGCGGGCGAATTCCAGCAGCGTATTCGGCACATCGTCACCGGTGACCGTATGCAGCGAGGCATCCAGACTCGCGGCGAATTCCCGCAGCCGTGCCAGCCGTTCGGTCGACACCCCGGCAAGTCCATCGCCGCGCACCACATGCAGCAGGATCAGGTCGGCGCTGGATTTGGTGGCGATGCGGCCAGCCCGGCGCACCACCGTCTCCGATTCGGGACCGCCGGTCACCGCGACGACGACACGTTCGCGCGCCTCCCACAGCTCAGTGATCTTGTGGTCGGCCCGGTATTTCGCCAATGCGGCGTCGACCTGATCGGCCAGCCACAGCAGCGCCAATTCGCGCAGGGCGGTGAGATTGCCGGGCCGGAAGTAGTTGCGCAGCGCCGCGTCGACCCTGTCGGCGGCGTACACGTTGCCGTGAGACAGCCTGCGCCGCAACGCCTCCGGCGTGATATCGACCAGTTCGACCTGGTCGGCGCTGCGCACCACGGCATCGGGCACGGTTTCCTTCTGCTGGATGCCGGTGATCTGCTCGACGACGTCGTTGAGGCTCTCCAGATGCTGCACATTGACCGTCGAGATCACATCGATGCCCGCGGCCAGCAAATCCTCGACGTCCTGCCAACGCTTGGCGTGTTTGCTCCCCGGCGCGTTGGTGTGCGCGAGTTCGTCGACCAGCGCCACCGCCGGTGCGCGGCGCAGCACCGCTTCCACATCGAGTTCGGGCAGCGTCGTGCCGCGATAGGCCACCATGCGCGGTGGAATCCGCTCGATGCCCGCCAGCAGTTCCGCGGTTTTGGCTCGGCCGTGTGTCTCCACTACCGCAGCTACCACGTCGCGGCCGCGTTCGAGTCGGCGATGAGCCTCGGCCAACATGGCGTAGGTCTTGCCGACCCCCGGTGCCGCACCGAGGTAGATGCGCAGTTGCCCGCGTTTCACTCGTCCATCATCGCGCGGTACGGCGTGTCGCCGGACATCCGTACCGAGTCTGTCGCGACGTCCGGATGCCAGGACGTCGCGCCCCTTCCCTCCACCAGAGTCGACAACGCGCGAATACCCAAGGCGCACAAGATAAATCCGACGATCACCGCGACTGCGACACCCGACATGACGATCCCTTCACCAACCGACAGGAAGCCGGTCGCGTTGGAAGCCCCCGCACAACCGGTCGATGAATTTCTACTCCCGTATCGGCCGCCTATCTGGATCTTTACGGTGTGTTGACGGGTTGTCCGCCTACCTTGACGGCATCCTTTCACCGAGTGCCCGAGCCCATACCCGTAAACGAAGCGTCAATGCTGATCAATGGGCCGCTAAGGACCCGTAAACACGCTCCGCACCAGCTCGAATGACCGCTTGACTCACCCTGTCGCGCTCCATACAGGGAGCGCCAATGGAGGTTGTGTAAATGTCTGTCGTGGTGTTCACGGTGCTCACCGTGGCGATCTTCGCGCTGCTGGGTCTGATCCAGCGGGGGGTGGAGAAGCTGTGATCGCGAACCTGGTCGGCTTGATTCTGGCCGTTCTCGTCGCCGTCTACATGGTCGCGGCTCTGCTTTTCCCCGAGAGGTTCTAGGTGAACACGACCACAGCGGGGATCGCCTTCCTGGCGTCCCTGATCATCGCGCTCGCCTTGGTGCATGTGCCGCTGGGTGACTACATGTTCCGGGTGTACAACGCCAAGAAACACTCCCGTGCGGAGCGGGTGATCTACAAGGCCATCGGCGTACAGCCCGAGGTCGAGCAGAGCTGGGGCGTCTACGCCCGCAGTGTGCTGGCGTTCTCCGCAGTCAGCGTGCTGTTCCTGTTCTTCTTCCAGCTGATCCAGGGCAAGCTGCCGCTGCACCTGAACGATCCGGGCACCGAGATGACACCGGCGCTGGCGTGGAACACCGCCATCAGTTTCGTGACGAATACGAATTGGCAGAACTACTCCGGTGAGTCGACCCAGGGTCACCTGGTGCAGATGGCCGGTCTCGCGGTGCAGAACTTCGTCTCGGCGGCTGTCGGTATCGCAGTGGCGGTCGCGCTGGTGCGCGGCTTCGCCCGCCGGCATACCGGCGAACTCGGCAACTTCTGGGTGGATCTGGTGCGCGGTACTATCCGCATCCTGTTGCCGTTCGCGTTCGTTTTCGCGATCGTGCTCATCGCCGGTGGCGCCATCCAGAATTTCCACCTGCACGATCAGGTCGCGCAGACGCTGAACGGTAGCGAGCAGACGATCACCGGCGGGCCGGTGGCCAGCCAGGAGGTCATCAAGGAACTCGGCACCAATGGTGGCGGCTTCTATAACGCGAACTCCGCGCATCCGTTCGAGAACCCCAACGCCTGGACCAACTGGCTGGAAATCTTCCTGCTGCTGGTGATCAGCTTCTCGCTGCCGCGCACGTTCGGTCGCATGGTCGGCAGCAAGAAGCAGGGCTACGCGATCGTGGCCGTGATGGGCACCATCGCGCTTATCAGCGTGACCTTGCAGAACTTCTTCCAGCTGCAGCACCATGGGACCGTGCCGACGGCGATCGGCGCGTCCATGGAGGGTGTCGAAACGCGGTTCGGCGTCGCCGATTCCGCGACCTTCGCCACCGCGACCACGCTGACCTCGACCGGTGCCGTCGACTCCTTCCACGACTCGTACACCAGCCTCGGTGGCATGATGACGATGTTCAACATGCAGTTGGGTGAGGTCGCGCCCGGTGGTACCGGCTCGGGTCTGTACGGCATGCTCATCCTCGCGGTGATCACCGTCTTCGTGGCCGGTCTGATGGTCGGGCGCACGCCGGAGTACCTGGGCAAGAAGATCACCCCGCGCGAAATCAAGCTCGCCGCGTCGTACTTCTTGATCAGCCCGCTGATCGTGCTCGTCGGCACCGCCGTCGCCATGGCAATGCCGGACCAGCGGGCGAGCATGGCCAACAGCGGGCCGCACGGACTCTCAGAGGTGTTGTACGCCTTCACATCCGCGGCGAATAACAACGGGTCCGCCTTCGCGGGTCTGACCGGAAATACCGAGTGGTACAACACCGCGCTCGGCCTGGCCATGGTTTTCGGGCGGTTCCTGCCGATGATCTTCGTGCTCGCGCTCGCAGGTTCGCTGGCCCAGCAGGGCACCACTCCCGAGTCGATCGGCACGCTACCGACGCACCGGCCGCAGTTCGTCGGCATGGTCGTCGGTGTGACGGTGATCTTGGTCGCGCTCACCTTCCTGCCCGCACTCGCACTCGGGCCGCTCGCTGAAGGAATCCACTGAAATGACCAGTCCCACTACTGAAATCACCAGCGTTCCGGACGAGTTCAACGAGTCGAAGAAGCGGCTGGAACACAACCGCGGTCGTGTCCCGCGTGGCGCGCTCGACCCGAAGATGCTGCTGACATCGCTGCCGGATGCCGCGCGCAAGCTCGACCCGCGCACCATGTGGCGCAACCCGGTGATGTTCATCGTCGAGATCGGCGCGGTCTGGTCGACGATCCTCGCGATCACCGACCCCAGCTTCTTCGCGTGGGCGATCGTGGTGTGGCTGTGGCTCACCGTGATCTTCGCCAACCTCGCCGAAGCAGTCGCCGAGGGCCGCGGCAAGGCACAAGCCGACACCCTGCGTAAGGCGAAGACCGACACCGTTGCTCGGCGACTGGTCGACTGGTCGCCCGGCGCCAGAATCGTCGAGGAGAAGGTCAGCGCGCCCGAACTGCAGCGCGGCGACTATGTCGTCGTCGAGGCGGGGCAGATCATCCCCGGTGACGGCGATGTCGTGGAAGGCATCGCCTCGGTGGACGAATCGGCCATCACCGGCGAATCCGCCCCGGTCATCCGGGAATCCGGCGGTGACCGCTCGGCCGTCACCGGCGGCACCACGGTCCTGTCCGATCGGATCGTCGTGAAGATCACCCAGGAGCCGGGCGCGAGCTTCATCGACAAGATGATCGCCCTCGTCGAAGGTGCTTCCCGGCAGAAGACGCCGAACGAAATCGCGCTGAACATCCTGCTCGCCTCGCTGACGATCATCTTCGTCTTCGCGGTGGTCACCCTGCAGCCGCTGGCTATCTTTTCCAAGGCGAACAACCCTGGCGTTACGGATACTTCGGCACTCGATGTGCACGGCATCACCGGCATTGTCATGGTCTCGCTGCTGGTCTGCCTGATCCCGACCACCATCGGAGCACTGCTCTCGGCCATCGGCATCGCGGGTATGGACCGCCTGGTCCAGCGCAACGTACTGGCTATGTCCGGCCGCGCGGTCGAGGCCGCCGGCGACGTGAACACCCTGCTGCTGGACAAGACCGGCACCATCACACTCGGCAACCGCCAAGCCTCGGAATTCGTTCCGGTACCCGGCGTTCCGGATGACGAACTGGCCGATGCCGCACAGCTTTCCAGCCTCGCCGACGAGACCCCCGAGGGTCGCTCCATCGTCGTCTACGCCAAGCAGGCGTTCAACAAACGCGAACGCACCCCGGGCGAGCTGACCGGCGCGACCTGGGTGGAATTCACCGCCCAGACCCGCATGTCCGGCGTGAACCTTCAGGACGGGCACCAACTGCGCAAAGGTGCGGCCAGCGCGGTCACCGAATGGGTTCGCGCACAAGGAGGGGACGTACCTACCGAGATCGGCGTGATCGTCGATGGCGTCTCGACCTCCGGTGGTACGCCACTGGTGGTCGGTGAGGTCAACGATGGCACGGCCCGGCTGCTCGGTGTCATCCACCTCAAGGACGTCGTCAAGCAGGGCATGCGGGAGCGTTTCGACGAGATGCGCCGCATGGGCATCCGCACCGTCATGATCACCGGCGACAACCCGTTGACCGCCAAGGCGATCGCCGATGAGGCGGGCGTGGACGACTTCCTCGCCGAAGCCACGCCGGAAGACAAGCTGGCCCTGATCAAACAGGAGCAGGACGGCGGCAGGCTGGTCGCGATGACCGGTGACGGCACCAACGACGCTCCGGCACTGGCACAGGCCGACGTGGGCGTCGCGATGAACACCGGCACCTCCGCGGCCAAGGAAGCCGGGAACATGGTCGATCTGGATTCGGATCCGACCAAGCTCATCGAGATCGTGGAGATCGGCAAACAGCTGCTCATCACCCGTGGCGCGCTGACCACTTTTTCGATCGCCAACGACATCGCCAAGTACTTCGCGATCCTGCCCGCGCTGTTCATCGCACTGTTCCCCGGCCTCGACGCGCTCAACATCATGCGGCTGGCCAGCCCGCAGTCGGCGATCCTGTCGGCGGTCATCTTCAACGCACTCGTCATCATCGCGCTGATCCCATTGGCGCTGCGCGGGGTGAACTACACACCGACCCATGCGTCGAAACTGTTGAGCCGCAACCTGACCATCTACGGCCTCGGCGGCATCATCGCACCGTTCATCGGCATCAAACTCATCGACCTCGTTGTCCAACTCCTCCCCGGGATGTCCTGATATGCGTATGTCAACCTGGATCCGGCAGCATCTGGCCGCGTTGCGTGCGCTGCTGGTGCTCACCGCGATCACCGGAATCGTCTATCCGCTAGCGGTTTTCGCGGTCGCTCAGTTGCCCGGCCTGCACGACAAAGCCGAGGGCTCGCTGATCACCGTCGACGGAAAGACAGTGGGCTCCAGCCTGATCGGGCAGTCCTTCACCGATAAACACGGCAATGTGCTGGCGCAGTACTTCCAAAGCCGCCCCTCCGCAGCCGGTGACGGCTACGATCCACTGTCCACCGCCGCGTCCAACCTCGGCCCGGAAAGCATCGTCGACACCCTCGACTCCGATCCGGACAAGGTGAAACTGAGCCAGCTCTCCACCGTCTGCGCGCGCAGCAAGGAGGTCGGCGACCGTGAGGCGGTCGACGGCAGCCGCCCGTTCTGCACCAAAGACGGTGTCGGCGCGGTGCTTTCAGTGATCGGTCCACGCGACACCGACGGCGAGGTCTCGCAACCAGTGCAGGTCATCAGCGTCAACGAAGCATGCCCGACGACACCATTCCTGGACACCTACAACGGTGTCGAAGTCGAGTGCGCCAAACCGGGCGAGGACTACTCGGCCGGCCGCATCGTCCCGATCTACGGCGACGCCGCAACCAACACACCAGTACCCACCGACGCGGTCACCGCCAGCGGCAGCGGTCTCGACCCGCACATCACGCCGCGGTACGCGGCCATCCAGGTCACGCGAATCGCCAAGGCCCGCAATATCTCCGAGGATCAGGTGCGCACACTCGTCGACGCGCACACCGATGGCCGGACCCTTGGCTTCCTCGGTGAACCGCGCGTCGATGTGGTCGGGCTGAACCTCGATCTCGACAAGCGATACCCGTTGCGCGGCTAACGACCCGAGCGCTCATTCCCGATGGGAATGGGCGCTCGGTCGATTCTGTTCAGTTGTCCTCGACGCAGGCGAAGCAATACGCCGATGCGGCGAGATACTGGTGGCAGTCCGGGCCATGGCCCGCATGCGTACTGCAGATGAAACGCGCCAGGTCGAGATCGAGATCCATGGGCTCGGCACTGCAATCACGGTGCTGACTGCTCCACAGATCCCGGCGATCCAGTGATGTCTGCATTGTGCACCTCCAGCCTGCTGGTATTCAGTGGAGAAGCAAACCAATGTCCTTACGGTGGTGGATTACCCGATTCGGCGCCGTTCATCGCGTGATCTGCCAATCATCGGGCAGACGCACGGTGGTGACCTGATCGCCCTCGGCCTCGAGATCCACGGTCGCCGAACCCAATCGCAGATCACTCAAAGTGACCGTGCCCCACTGCGGCGGCAGCTGCGGTCTGACAGTGAGCGTGTGCGACGGCGCGGCCGGATCCAATCCGAGGAACGAGCGCACCAGCAATAGCGGTGCCGCGCTGGCCCACGCCTGCGGTGAACAGGAAGTGGGATATGGGACCGGAGCGGCGAACTGATCGCGCGGGAATCCGCAGTACAGCTCGGGCAGCCGACCGCCGAAAGAGGCTGCCGCATCGAGTAATCCGCCCGCCAGCCGGGTGGCGAGCTCGACCGCGCCCGGCACCTGCCGGTAGCGTAGCAAGCCCGCGACGGCGATCGCGGTATCGTGCGGCCAGACCGATCCACAGTGGTAGCTCATCGGGTTGTAGGCACCCATCGACGAGGCGAGTGTGCGCAGCCCGAAGCCGGTGTCCATTTCGGGTCCGGAGAGCCGCCCGACCATTTCGGCGGCGTGCTCGTCACTGGCGATACCGGTCCAAAGACAATGCGCCACATTGCTCGTCAGCGCGTCGACCTGCCGTTTGCCGCCGTCGAGTGCGACCGCGTACCACCCCTGTTGCGGCAACCAGAACTGTTCGGCGAATTTACCTCGCAGTTCGGCGGCCCGCTCGCGTAACCGGGTCGCGGCGCGCTGATCGTCGAATGCCTCGGCCAATTCCGCGCGGGACAGCAGTGCGGCATACGCATAGCCCTGCACTTCGCACAGCGCGATCGGCGCCTCCGCGAGATGTCCCGCAGCATCGTTGATTCCGTCGAAACTGTCCTTCCAACCCTGATTGACCAGGCCGCGATCGGTGGCACGGCGATATTCGACGAAGCCGTCGCCGTCACGATCGCCGTAATCGGTGATCCACCGCACCGCGGCGTCGGCGGCGGGCAGCAGTTCCCTGATCACCTCCGAATCCGCGCCCCACCGATGACATTCCGCCAGCAACATGATGAAAAGCGGTGTGGCATCCGCGCTTCCGTAATAGGTACTGCCACCGAGCACATGCCCGCTGGCCGGGCCGCGGCGCATTTCGTGCATGATCCGTCCCGGCTCCTCCTCGGTGAGCGGATCGATACACTGCCCTTGCATTTCGGCCAACTGCTGCAGTGTGCCCAGCGCGAGATCCACTTCCAAAGGAAGCGCCATCCACGCTGTGAGCAAACTGTCGCGGCCGAACAGGGTCATGAACCAGGGCGCACCCGCGGCCACGAACGGACGGCCTTCGCCGGATTCGTCGTGGATCTGCAAGGCGCCCAAGTCGCTTTCCGAGCGGCGAAGTACCTGGGTGAGAACGGGATCCGCGGAAGTGATCTTCGTCGCGGTGTGTCGCCATGCCGCCATCTTGCGGCTCGGCGCGCTGAGCCCATGGTGCTCCCCCGGCGCCAATGGCGCCTGGACGCGCTGATTACCGACGGTCGGCTGGGCCACGATCTCGGTTTGCCAGCGTTCGCCGGGCAGCACGACCACCCGCCAGAGCAGGGTGCCGGGCAGAACAGCGGGCTCGACGGTCGCCGAGACCGTGAGCCCGCGCATCCGATCGGTGCGGTCGTGCAGCAGCAGTTCGCCTTCGGCCACGGCGACCTCGGCGCGGCCGTGCGCTACGCGGCCCTCCTTGACCGCGAACAGATCGACGAAATCAGCGTCGACATGCAATTCCAGGGTGACCGCGGTGGCCTCGCGGCCCATATTCTCCAGCGTCAGAATCTCGTGCATGCCGTCGGCGATGAGGCGTTCGCGCACCACGAGCAGGGTGCTATCGACCTGTCCGGCCTGCGGTGGCCGGCGCAGCACGAATCTGGCGGCGAACGCCTCTGGGCTGAGCACCGACAGTGATTCGGCAGGTTTGCCGTCCACCAGCAGTTCCCAGCGGGAGATGACGCGGGCGTCGCGAAAGAACAACCCGTGCGGGTGTCCCGGTTCGACATCACCGAGCCGATTCGATAGGCAGAAGGTTCCGCCCTCGACCAAGGTCACCGAACTTCCACAACCGCCGAGACCGGTCGGCTCACCGGAATTCAGCGGTGCGGGATTCGACGCGACGCCGGCGTCTGTGGTCATACGCGTTCGCTGGCGGGAATACGGACCGGCACCGTCTTATCGAGCAGCAGTGCCGCGCGCGCATGACGCCGCGAACGCAGGAGCTGGTGATAGACCTGCTCGTAGCCGCGCCCGAGCGTGCCAGCGCCGAAGTTCGCCTCGACGTGTGCGCGGCATGCGGCCGGATCCATCTGGCTCGCTTCGGCGATCGCCGCGGGCAGCTCGGACGGATCATCACAGATCCGGCCGGTCACACCATCGACGACGACCTCGGCAACGGCTCCGCCGCGAAGCGCCACCACCGGCGTACCGCAGACCATCGCTTCGATCATCACCATGCCGAACGGTTCCTCCCAGTCGATCGGGAACAACAAGCAACGCGCACCCGCGAGCAGTTTGCGCTTGGCCTGCGCATCCGCGAGTCCGAAAAGATGATCGCGCTCGGTGATCAGTGGGCGCACATGTTTCTCGAAATACGCCCGCTCGGGTGCCTCACTGCATTTGCCCGCGAGCACCAGAGGAATACCGGCCTCGTGCGCGGCTTGCAATGCCAGATGCGTGCCCTTGGTTGCGGTGAAGCGGCCGAGAAACAGTGCGTAGTCGCCTTTTTCGGTTTGGTACGGCCACTGGTCGACATGCAGTGCATTGTGTACGCGACCGACCCAATTCAGATCGGGCGCCAATTCGCGCTGCCGATCACTGATCGCGACCAGCGATACTTCCTGGCCCAATTCGCGGTAGTAGTGGTAGCAGTCGCCCTCGTCGACCGGGCCGTGCACGGTCACCACTGTCGGCAAGCCCAGTCCCATATATGCCGGGGCATTCAGTGGTCCGGCAAAGGTGTGGTCGTGCACCAGATCCACGCCCGAGGTGGCGGCAACCTGTTCGATCGCCCTTCGCACCTTCAGAGCGTGCACGACCTCGGGAAACGGCTCGCCGAGCCGTTCGGGTAACGCGCGATCCCAAACCGGAACGAATTTCGCCGTGGTACCGGGCTCGCCGGCGCCGAACAATGTCACGTCGTGCCCGCGTGCGACCAAGGCGTCGACCAAATCGGCGACGACGGCCTCGACTCCGCCATAGGCCTTCGGCGGTACGTCGAAGTATGGCGGAACAACCATCGCAATGCGGAATCGTTCACCGACGTGATCGGTAGACAGCAAATCCGAAGCGGCAATGGGCGCCGAATTCGGCGCGATTAGACCTGCGCTCATGACCATCCTTCCAGGGACAACCTTGTGCACATCCACCCAGCACTTCGGTGCGCTGGGCGCCGAACGTGTTGGCCGCCGCGGCGGAGGTGGAGACTGAAGCCTGCACCGCCGTCCATGAAGGCTTGGTTGGCCTGGTCACGCCGCTTGGCATGAACAGGGGGGCCGCACACAGACGTACCTTATTTCTGGATGCTCAAACCACGCAGTCGGTCTGAAATCTCAGCATTTGGGATAAAATAGCCCATTATCCGACTTTGGCATCAAGGGGACTTATCGCAAAATTGCATATTTCGAACGGGGTGAGCGAACAAATCCGGTGCGCGATTGCTCTACCATCTCATTATACGCATACATATAATATGAGCATGTTCGATCCCATCACTCTCGCCGTCGGAGCCGCAATCGCGGGTGCCGGCTGGGCCGTAGGCCGGTTCGGCAGGCGCTCGCCCGCTGCAGCCGCAGTCGCCCGGTGCGGCTGTGGCCACGACCTGGCGCTGCACGATCCGGAGGCGGGCACCTGCCATGCCGAGCTGGTCCGCAAGACCTACGGCGGGCCCGTATGGGTGCAGTGCGGTTGCCGACGCTACACCGGTCCGGTTCCCGTCGAGGAATTCTTCAGCAGACCGATCATGCCCTCGGACGACTGACTCACGACTCGGCCGCCGAGGCGGGCTGCATGCGCAGCGGCACCCCGATCCGGTTCCACAGGTTGATCATCGCGGTGACCGCGACCAGACCGGCCCGCGCGCCCTCGTCGAAGTTCTTCTCCACCTCGGCCCAGATTTCATCGCTGACACCGTGTTCACCAAGTCTGGTGACGGCCTCCGCGTAGGCAAGGGCGGCTCGTTCGACCTCGGTGAACTTCACCGACTCACGCCAGGCATTGAGGTAGTAGATCCGCTGTTCGGTCTCGCCCGCCATCCGCGCATCGGTGGTGTGCATATCGATGCAGAACAGGCAGCCATTCATCTGGGAAACGCGGATCTTCACCAGCTCACGCACCGTCGAATCCAGTGGTCCGCGGCGGATGGCCTGCTCGGCGGCGTACCAGGCCTGGTAGATCTCGGGCGCCGCCTCGGCGAGCTTCATACGTGACATAGGTCGTCCTCTCTCGAAATCGCTTACCCGAGTAGGACGAGATAGCCGCCGAGTCTGTGACAACGTTACGAAGACGGCAGGCAGCGGGCCCGATCAGGAAGCTCGCTACAGGGCTCGTTGCCATGCTCGCGCAACACATCCTTACCGGTCAGATCGGTCAGGAAGTGTATGAAGCTCGCACCGAGCGAATCGCCGGGGAGTTCGCCGTAGCTGTAGGCGTATTCGACACCCCAGAACGGATAGCTGCGGTTGACGGCGGCGTCGCGACCGGCCGCTACGCCATTGACGGTGAGGGTCGTGGCTCCTACCTTCACCGCCTCGGAGAACTCGCTGTAGCCGATCGCACCTGGGAGATCGCTCACCGCCTTCTGCATATCCTTGGTTACCTGCACATCGCAATATCTGGCTGTCGCGGGTGCGCCATCCTTGATCGCAACACAGCTGACGTGCGGCCGATCGGGCTGCGGACCGCCGAGTAACCTGCGCTCCAACGTATTTCGAGTGCCCGATCCCGGTATCCGATTGACCAGCACGACCGGCAGATCGGCACCGCCGACATCGCGCCAGTTGGTGATCCGGCCCTGATACAGATCCTGGATCTGGGCGACGGTGAGGTTGGTGACGCCGACATCCTTGTGCACGATCATGGTGAACAGCGATAGCGCCAGCGGGCGTGCCAGCAGCGGTTGGTAGCCATCACCTTTCGGTCCGTCGCTGATCGTGAGCAGGTCGGGATCGTCCTCGCCCTCCTCGGCGAGCTGGTCGAGTCCGCGTTCGGTGCCCTCGAAACCGAAGGCGAATTCCGCTCCGGTGCAACGCTTCCCATACTGCGCGGCCGCATCGCGAATGACCGGTTCGAAGGCCGAGGAGCCGACTACCGAGAGTTTGCCCGCGGCACAATCCAATGGCGTCGGATCGGGCGCCAGCACGGCGACCAGGAGCTGGACGACGATCACCACGACCAGGAAGGCCGTGAGCGCCACCATCACTCGCGAAATGCCGGTACGGCTCTGGGTTTCGATGATCCGTCCACCCTTGATGCCGCCGCTCAGCACCGGATCCGGATACTCTCCCGTGCCCTCCGAACGTTGCAGGATGGCCAGGATCTTGTAGTGATCGCCGCGATTGAGCGGCACTCTCGGCAGATCAATGGCACCGATATGTCCGACCGTATCCTCGCGAACCGCGATGCCCGAATCACGGCCCAGCGAATCGGCCAGCCCCTGGTCGCTCAGCTCGGTCACCGCCATACCGATGACCCGGCGCTGTGGAAAGTTCAGATGCAGGCCGACCCGGCCCGCCTCCGGTGCTTGGTAGTCGTGCGTGTCGATCGGTGTCGCACCGCTGTTTTCGATGCGGACCAGGACAACCGACAGATCCTTCAGCGGGGGACTCACACCGTCCTGCGCCGGGCGCAGCTGCGGCAGCACTCCAGGAAAGACCGACTCGATCTCACCGGTGACCGGCGTATCCATCTGGACCCGATAGCCGAGTTCCTTGCGTCCGACGAACACGAACTCCCACAGGAATGCGATGACCGGCACCGCGATACCGATGAGTCCGAGCACGATTTCGATCGGAAAGCCACCCACCGACGCCGCCACCCCCAAGAGATCTGTGTGTCAACCATTCTCGAACGTCATCGGGCATCCTCGCAGATCCCGCACCAGTGTTCGGCAACAGTTAACCGGATGGTCGGAAG
This sequence comes from Nocardia sp. NPDC049737, assembly GCF_040674755.1. NCBI lineage: Bacteria > Bacillati > Actinomycetota > Actinomycetes > Mycobacteriales > Nocardiaceae > Nocardia > Nocardia sp. NPDC049737. The sequence goes on from NZ_JBFANH010000004.1 coordinate 267,053, forward strand.
CTGGCGCCGAAATCATCTCCGAACAGGTCGGCCTGCTCGTGCTGAAGCGACGATCAAACCACGTCCCCGGCTGGCGATTTGGTCCAGGCAAGCAGCTTCTCGGTTGGCCAAGTGTTGATAACCCGTTCCGCCGCAACATCGTTCGCGACAGCGCGCTCGCAGCCGTAACCCAGCCAGTCCAACTGACCAGGGGCATGCGCATCGGTGTCGATCGAGAAATAGCATCCCATCTCGACCGCCATCCGCAGCAGTCGCGACGGCGGATCGAGCCGTTCGGGCCGGCTGTTGATCTCCACCGCTGTCCCGTAACTCCGGCACGCCTCGAAGACGAGTTCGGCATCGAAACTCGACTCCGGCCGCAGCCCCCGCTGCCCCGCGATCAGTCTGCCGGTGCAGTGGCCCAGCACATCCACATTCGGATTCGCCACCGCATACACCATGCGCTTGGTCATAGCCTCGCTGTCGGCACGCAGATGCGAATGTACGCTGGCCACAACGATATCGAGTTCGGCGAGCAGATCGCTGTGCTGATCCAGGGCCCCGTCGTCGAGGATGTCCACCTCGATTCCGGTGAGAATTCGGAATGGCGCGACTCGTTCGTTCAGCTCGGCGACCACATCCAACTGCCGCCGCAATCGGTCGGCCGAAAGTCCGTTGGCGACGGTCAACCGCGGCGAATGATCGGTCAGCGCGCAGTATTCGTGTCCGAGCGCGGCCGCGACTCCCATCATCTCCGCGATCGGACTGCCGCCGTCGGACCAGTCGGAGTGGGTGTGCAGATCGCCGCGCAACTGGGCCCGCATGGGCTTGCCCGGTCCCCCGATGGGCTGCGCGGCCTTGCGCAGTTCGCTCAAATAGTCCGGTACCACACCGGAATACGCCTGCTCGATGACGGCGGCGGTCTTGGGGCCGATCCCCGCGAGTTCTTGCCAACTGTGCGCCGCCCGATGGATCGCCCGCTCGCCCTCGGGCAGCTGCGCCACGATGTCGGCAGCCCGCCGATACGCCTTCACCCGATGTGTTTGCGCCCGTGCGCGTTCCAGCCAGAAGCCGATTTCGCGCAGCGCCTCCACCGGACCCGGAGCGGCGATCGAATCGTCTTCCGCCACAGCGGTTACCGAATCCGGCTGTACTTCACGAAGGCGACGCCGTCCTCGAAAACCCGGCTGGTGATCACCCGGAAGCGGGCCGCCTCGGGCAGGCGCGGGCCGGCACCGAACAGCGGACGGCCACTGCCGAGTACGACCGGGTACAGCTTCAGGAAGATCTGATCGATCTCCGGCAGCAACACCTGCGCCAATTCCCCGCCGCCGCACAGCCAGATCCCGAGTCCGTTGTCCCGCTTCAACTCTCGCACTGTGGCGAGCGGATCGGCCGAGATGAGCTCAACCGACGGATCCGGGCTCTCGGGCAACGTCGTCGACACGACGAATTGACGCAGATGCGAATACGGGCTGGAGGTTCCGGTCCGCACGCCGAAATCGTGGGTCTTGCGACCCATCAGCACGGTGTCGAAGTAACGGTTGCGCTTATCTATGCCGAGGGCCTCCCGCACCTTCGTCGGCAGGGTCTCCGGGTACTGCGCGGTGATCGCCGGGCCGTGATCACCACCGACCGGGAAGAAGTCGACCGACCCCTCCTCGGTGGCGATGAACCCGTCGATAGTCGATGCGACGTAGTAGGTGAGCTTGCGCATAAGTCCTTCCTCCACGGCCGGTCTAACCGCCTAAAAGAACGGTAGCTCGCCAACCCTAACGGCGACGGGGCTTCGGTTGGCAGCGCGGGCAGGAGTACGAAGAACGATTCATGAACTTCTCCCGCAGGATGGGCGCACCACAGCGACGGCAGGGTTCGTCCTCGCGCCCGTAGACCGCGAGCGAACGTTCGAAGTAACCGGATTGGCCGTTGACATCGACATATAGGGCGTCGAACGAGGTGCCACCGGCCGCGAGCGCCTCCTCCATCACCACGCCGACCGCGGTGAGCAGGGTGCGTACGGCGGGTCTGGTCAGGCCGGATGCGAGCCGGTTGCCGTGGATCTTGGCCCGCCACAGTGATTCGTCGGCATAGATATTGCCGACGCCGGAGATCACGGTCTGATCCAGCAACACCCGCTTGATCTCGGTTTGTTTGGCGCGTACCGCTGCCACCACGGCCTCTGGGTCATAGCGCGGGTCCAGTGGATCCCGGGCGATATGTGCGACGGGCTCGGGCACCAAGGTGCCGTCGACCTCGACCAGCGGTGCGAGCGCCCAGCCGCCGAAGGTGCGCTGATCGACGAAGCGCAATTGCGTGCCGTCGTCGAGAGTCGCGAGTATATGCGCGTGCTTCTCCACCGGAGCATCGGCGGACCGCACGAGCATCTGCCCGCTCATACCGAGATGGACGACGAGCGAGGTGTCCGGATCGTCGAAGGTGAGCCACAGGTATTTGCCGCGACGCTCGGCGGCGCAGACCCGCAGACCCTTCAACCGGGCCGTCAGATCGTCCGCGCCTTCGAGATGGCGGCGCACCGACCTGAGATGGGTCACCGTGACGGATTCGACGACCCGCCCGACAACATGTGCGGCGAGTCCGCGCCGGACGACCTCGACCTCGGGCAACTCGGGCATCAAGCACTCCTATCGACCACGCGCGAGTCTTACGAGCACCCGTTCGCGGCCTGTCTCGCATCCGGGTGGCCGAAGCGCATCCGACGCCGTCGCGAGTCTCGGCCACTCGGAAGCGAGACGCCGGGGGCCGCGAATACGCGGTGCCGTAGGCACCGCAAATTAGATACTGTCGGTCAGCGCCTGATAGGCGGCGCCAGCGGCCTTCTGCTCGGCTTCCTTCTTGGAGCGGCCGACACCCTGACCAAACGGACGACCGCCGATCACGGTGGTCGCGGTGAATTCCTTGTCGTGGTCGGGGCCGGTCGAAGTGATCTCGTAGCTGGGCACGCCGAGGCCACGTTCGGCGGTGAGCTCCTGCAGGCTGGTCTTCCAGTCGAGTCCGGCGCCCATCCGCGGGCCGCGCTCGAGTAGGTCGGCGAACAGGCGCAGCACCACCTCGCGCGCGATATCGATACCGTGCTCGAGATGGACCGCACCGAGCAGCGACTCCATGCCATCGGCGAGGATGCTGGGCTTATCCCGGCCGCCGGTGAGCTCTTCGCCCTTACCGAGCAGCAGGTGCACGCCGAGCCCGCCTTCGCCGAGCCCGCGCGCCACCTCGGCGAGCGCGTGCATATTCACCACGCTCGCCCGCAGCTTGGCCAGTTCGCCCTCGGACTTGTCCGGGTGCTCATGGTAGAGCCGCTCGGTGATGCTCAGGCCCAGGACCGAGTCGCCCAGGAATTCCAGACGCTCGTTGGTCGGCAGCCCGCCGTTCTCGTATGCGTACGACCGGTGCGTCAGCGCCAGGCGCAGCAAATCGGCCCGCACGTCGACGCCGAGCGCCGCGAGCAGGCTCGCATGTTCACCGGACGCGCCGGGTTCGTCCTTGCTGGCGGTCACGTCGATACGACAGGTCGAACGATCAGACAGCAGCGGTGACCTGGCGGCCCTTGTAGGTGCCGCAGGAGGGGCATGCGATATGCGGCAGCGTCTTCTCGCCGCAGGCGCGGTTCGGGCACGTGATCAGGGTCGGCGCGGTGGCCTTCCACTGGCTGCGCCGCGACCTGGTGTTGGAACGGGACATCCGGCGCTTGGGAACGGCCACGACTACTTCTCCTCTTGTCCTATTGCTCGCCAGTTAGGCAGCATGGTCTTACTGGTCTGGTCTAAACGTCTGGGTTGGCACCCGCATTGGGGCTGCCGTTGCCGGGCGACTCGGCGGCGAACTTCGCCAACCCGGCCCAGCGAGGGTCAAGTATCTCATGCCCGTGGCCGGAACCCGCAATCGCCATCCGGACACCGCATTCCGGACACAGGCCCGCGCAGTCCGGAGTGCACAGCGGCTGCAGTGGCAGCTCCAGGCCGATCTGGTCCGTGATCACCGGTTCCAAGTCGATCGTGTCGTCCACGATGCGGTAGATCTCGTCGTCCTCGGTGGTCTGCTCGGTGGCGCTGTCCGGATAGGCGAACAGTTCCGTGAGCTGAATATCCACCGTGCCGGTGAACGGTTCGAGGCAGCGCGAGCACTCCCCTGCTGTCGGTGCGGCGACCGTCCCGGTGACGAGCACACCTTCGGACACCGCCTGCAACTGCAGATCGAGGTCCACCTCGGCGCCCACCGGAATGGCGATCAGATCCAGCCCGATCCGCTCGTCGATGGTGACCACGCGATGCAGCGCTTTCATTGTGCCTGGGCGGCGGCCCAGGCTGATGACATCCAGCACGAAACCCGCGTCCGGCGTGCGGCGTGCGGCCGTACGAGGACGCGAAGCGGGACCGGAACCGGCGGACATCACGAACTCACTTCATATTCGAGGGGAAATGGGCAACCAGTCCACAATACGCGAGGGCACGGTGAAGACCCAAACCGTCTGGGTCGTTCCGACCGTGCCGCCCGGCGACCTTCGCCAACAGTACGGATGTCGAGGGGCCGCACGGCTGGAGCGGGCCGAAGGGCCGGGTGGGGTGGTTCAGCGGCGATAGTCGGCCGCGTAGTCCGGAGCGCCCGCACCCGAGCGCAATTGGTGACGTCCGCCGCGCACGGTCCGCAAGGTGGCGTTGAGGGTCTCCTCGAAGTCGGCGAGCCTGCTGTCGACGTACTGGTCACATTCGTCGCGCATCCGATCGGCCTCTTCGTTAGCGCCGTCGATCAATCGAGCCGATTCGGCATGCGCGGCCCGCACCACTTCGGTCTGTGTGACCAAGCGGTCGCGCTCGGCCTCACCTTCGGCGACCGAACGGGCATAGGATGCCTTGCCCGCCTCGATCATCCGCTCGGATTCGATGCGGGCCCTACCGGTCACGGCCTCGAATTCGGCATTGCCGTCGGCGACGACGCGGTCGGCCTCGGCCTGTGCGGTATTCACCAAGTGGTCGGCGTGCGCGCTGGCCTCGGCGACCATGCGGTCGGCGTGCGCCTTGGCGTCGGCGAGGATCCGGTCGGCCTCCTCGCGGGCCGATCCGATGGTCTGGTGTGCCTGTTCGTTCGCGGTCGTCACCGTCGTCTCGGCGGCCGAACGGGCGTCGGAGACGATCTTGTCGCGATGATCGAGCACATCCTGGGCGTCGTCGAGTTCGCCGGGCAGTGCATCGCGCACGTCGTCGAGCAGTTCGAGCACGTCACCGCGCGGCACGATGCAGCCGCGGGTGGGCGGGATGCCGCGCGCTTCTTCGACGATGGCGACCAGCTCGTCGAGAGCTTCGAATACGCGATACATGCTCCTACCCCACTCTCGTGCAGACCTACGGCGAAACTTTCCGCCGTAGGCCAAGTGTGCCTCTCGTCACGGCTCGTGCCGAGTCCCCCACCGGTGTGTCGTGTAGGTGTCTCGTACGCCACAAAAACAAGTGGAGGATATGTCTCCACTTGGTGTTACATTTGTCCAGGAAGGTCGCAGACAAGATCTTCTTAAGTGGATCGCAGGCCCTGACCGGGACTGTGGGGATAGAGGAGGCCGACCGGGCGGATTGCGATGACCATCGCGGTTGTCCGTACCGAAGGCTCGTGTGGGATCGGAAAGACAATGACCGTACTGGAACTACCGCGGACGGCGGTTCTGCCGACAAGCAGCCTGTACACGCCGTGGGCGGGACCGTACCCGGTGCTGCAGTCGGTGACGGCCGCTCGGTTCGGCCAGTTGATGCAGTATCTGCGTGGCGATCGGGCGCTGGCTCAGCTGATCCGCTTCGCCCTGGTCGGCGGTTCCAGCAATGTCGCCTATGTCCTGCTGTTCTTCGCGATGCACGGCGTCGGTCCCCTGGTCGCCAATATCGCGGGCTCGGTCGTGAGCACCGTGATCGCCAATGAAATGCACCGTCAGCTCACCTTCCACGCAGCGGGTCGGGTCGGCTGGTTCACCGCACAGTGGGAGGGCGGCGGGCTCGCGCTGGTCGGACTCGGGATCACCACCGCCGCACTTGCCGCGCTCGAGGTGTGGATGCCAGGTATGGGCGGTACGTTCCAGGCCGCGGCCATTCTGGCCATCACCGCCGCGGTGGGCGGTATGCGCTTCCTCGCCCTGCGCGGGTTGGTCTTCTGAGCCTTTATCACGAGTCCGCCCCGGTTCTTCGGAACCGGGGCGGATTTCGTTGGGCGTTCAGCCTTTGCGTTCCGCGAGGCGATCGACCAAGCGCTTGTGGACGGCGGGCGGAAGCATATCGGTGACATCGCCGCCGTAGGTCGCGACTTCTTTGACCAGTGAGCTGGACAGGAAGCTGAAGGCCGGGTTGGGGGCGATGAAGAAGGTGTCGACGCCGCTGAGCTTCTTGTTCATCTGCGCCATCTGCAGTTCGTAGCCGAAGTCGGTAGCATCGCGCAGACCCTTGACGATCGCGCCGATGCCCTCCTGCTTGGCGAAATCCACCAGCAGACCCTGCCAGGACTCCACCCGGACATTGGGCAGGTGCGCGGTGGCCTCGCGCAGCATCTCCATGCGCTCCTCGACGCTGAACATCCCCTGTTTCTTGGGATTGATCATGACGGTCACCACGACCTCGTCGAACTGGGCCGCGGCCCGCGCGAAGACGTCGATATGTCCATTGGTCACCGGGTCGAACGAGCCCGGGCACAACGCTTCTGCCATGGACAGACGGTATCAGGAGGCCGGATCGTGACCTCGAATGCCGCGATGGCGGAGTTACTCCGGGGCGAACTCGGCTAGTTCGATGCGGGTTTCGCCGTATTTGCGCGCCTTCGCGGGGATATAGCCTGCGGGCCAGACGATCTCGGGTGAGCGGATGGAACGCTCGACTACGACGAGGGCGTCCGGTGCCATCCAATCGTGTTCGGCGAGGGCGCGGAGGTCGGCGGTGACCGTCGCGGTGTCGACGTCGTAGGGCGGATCGGAGAAGACCACGTCGTACTTTCCCGCACCGCCGCCCGCCAGGACGGTGGCGACGGAGCCGATGCGGAGTTCGGCACCCGGCAGACCGAGGTCGGCGATATTGCCGCGCACGATGGCGGCAGCCTTGCGGTCGGACTCGATAAGCAGGGCGTGCATGGCGCCGCGTGAGAGGGCCTCCAGGCCCAGTGCACCGGATCCGGCGTAGAGGTCGAGTACCCGAAGGCCGTCGAAATCGATGCGGGCGTCGAGGGCGCTGAACAGGGCCTCGCGCACCCGATCGGAGGTGGGGCGCGTGCCCGCGGGCGGGACGCGTAACCGGCGCCCGCCCGCGGTACCCGCGACGATCCGGGTCATTCGGCCGCGGACTCGCGCACCGTCAGTTCGACCAGCAGGTCACCGCCTTCGACCTGCTGTACCTTGCCGATCGCGACGCGCCCGACGATGCCCCCGCGCGGCGCGGTGATCGCTGCCTCCATCTTCATCGCCTCGATGGTGCCGACGGTATCGCCCGCCGCGATCGAATCGCCTTCGGACACGGCAAGTGTCACCACACCGGCGAACGGGGCAGCGATATGGCCCTGGTTGTTCTTATCGGCCTTCTCTGCGGCCGGGATATCGCTGGCGATGGAGCGGTCGCGCACGGCGACCGGGCGCAGTTGGCCGTTCATGATGCACATGACCGTGCGCATACCGCGCTCATCGGGTTCGGAGATGGCCTCCAGTCCGATCAGCAGGGTGACGCCCTTCTCCAGTTGCACACGGTGTTCTTCGCCGCGACGCAAGCCGTAGAAGAACTGGTTGGCCGACAGCCCCATGGTGTCGCCGTACTTTTCGCGGTGCGCGAGGAATTCGGCGGTGGGGCCGGGGAAGAGCAGCCGGTTGAGCGTGGCACGGCGCAGTTCGGAGGAACCGGCGAGTCCGGCCTCGTCCGCCGGGGTCAGCGGGGTCTCCGGCTTGGCCGGTCCGCGACCGGCCAGTGCCCGACTGCGGAACGGCTCGGGCCAGCCGCCCGCCGGATTGCCGAGTTCGCCACGCAGGAAACCGATTACCGAATCCGGAATGTCGTAACGGCCCGGATCGGCGGCGAAGTTTTCGATGTCGACACCGGTGCCGACGAGTGCGAGCGCGAGGTCGCCGACCACCTTCGAGGACGGGGTGACCTTGACCAGGCGGCCCAGAAGTCGGTCCGCCGCAGCGTATTTCGCCTCGACCTCTTCGAAGCGGTCACCGAGACCGAGCGCGATCGCCTGCTGCCGCAGATTCGACAGCTGACCGCCCGGGATCTCGTGGGTATACACCCGGCCGGTCGGCGCGGGAAGCCCGGATTCGAAGGGCGCGTACACCTTTCGCAGCGCCTCCCAGTACGGCTCCAGGTCGCAGACATTCTGCAGGTTGAGGCCGGTGTCGAATTCGCTGTGCGCCGCAGCCGCCACGATCGCGGAAAGCGCTGGCTGAGAAGTGGTTCCGGCCATGGCGGCACTCGCGCCGTCGACCGCGTCGGCACCGGCCTGCCAGGCGGCGAGATAGGTGGCCAGCTGACCGCCGGGAGTGTCGTGGGTGTGCACGTGCACCGGCAAGTCGAAGTTCCTGCGCAGCGCGGAGACCAGGGTCGCGGCGGCCGGAGCGCGCAGCAGGCCCGCCATATCCTTGATGGCCAGCACGTGCGCGCCCGCATCGACGATCTGCTCGGCGAGCTTGAGGTAGTAGTCGAGGGTGTAGAGGTTTTCGTCCGGATTGGACAGGTCGCCGGTGTAGCTCATCGCGACTTCCGCGATGGCCGTACCGGTTTCGCGCACCGCATCGATAGCCGGGCGCATCTGATCGACATTGTTGAGCGCGTCGAAGATGCGGAAGATATCGATACCGGTGTCGGTCGCCTCCTGCACGAATGCGCGCGTCACCTGCTCCGGATACGGTGTGTAGCCGACCGTGTTTCGTCCGCGCAGCAGCATCTGCAGACAGATATTCGGCACCGCCTCGCGCAGCGCGGCCAGCCGCTCCCACGGGTCCTCGAACAGGAAGCGCAGCGCCACATCGTAAGTCGCGCCGCCCCAAGCCTCGATGGAGAGCAGTTCCGGTGTCAGACGCGCGACATGTCCGGCGACACCGAGCAGACCATTGGTGCGCACGCGGGTGGCCAGCAGCGACTGGTGCGCGTCGCGGAAGGTGGTATCGGTGACGCCGACGGCCTTCTGCTCGCGCAGCGCCTGCGCGAAGCCTTCGGGGCCCAGGCGCAGCAGCCGCTGACGGGAACCGTCCGGCGGCGGCACGCTCAGATCGATGGCGGGCAGTTTGTCGTGCGGATACACCGTGGTCGGACGCTCGCCGTGCGGCTTGTTGACGGTGATATCGGCGAGGTAGTTGAGGATCTTGGTGCCGCGGTCGGCCGAACCGCGCAGGGTCAGCAACTGCGGGCGCTCATCGATGAACGAGGTGGTGACCCGGCCCGCCCTGAAGTCCGGATCGTCGAGCACCGCGAGCAGGAACGGGATGTTGGTGGTGACGCCGCGAATGCGGAATTCCGCGAGTGCACGGCTGGCGCGCGCCACCGCAGCGTGCAGATCGCGGCCGCGGCAGGTGAGCTTGACCAGCATCGAGTCGAAGTAGGCGCCGATCTCCGCGCCCAGGTTCGCGCCGCCGTCGAGGCGGATGCCCGCGCCACCGGGGGTGCGGTAGGCGGTGATGCGGCCGGTGTCGGGGCGGAAGCCGTTGGCCGGATCCTCGGTGGTGATCCGGCACTGCAGGGCCGCACCGCGAATGGCGACCTTGTCCTGGCTCAGGCCGAGCTGTTCGAGGCTCTCCCCCGTCGCGATGCGCAGCTGGGACTGCACCAGATCGACATCGGTGATCTCCTCGGTCACCGTATGCTCGACCTGGATGCGCGGGTTCATCTCGATGAAGACGTGGTTGCCGCGCTCGTCGAGCAGGAATTCGACGGTGCCCGCGCAGCTGTAGCCGATCTGGCGAGCGAAGGCCACGGCGTCGTTGCAGATGCGCTCGCGCAGTGCGGGATCCAGGTTCGGGGCGGGCGCGAGCTCGATCACCTTCTGGTGGCGGCGTTGCACCGAACAGTCGCGCTCGAACAGGTGCATGACATTCCCGTGCTGGTCGGCCAGGATCTGCACCTCGATGTGGCGCGGGTTCACCACGGCCTGTTCCAGGAAGACGGTCGGATCACCGAAGGCCGACTCCGCCTCACGGGATGCGGCCTCGATCGATTCGCGCAGCTGTGCCGGATCGGCCACCCGGCGCATACCGCGCCCACCGCCACCCGCTACGGCCTTCACGAAGATCGGATAATCCAGGACCTCGGATGCGGCCAGCAGTTCGTCCACATCGGCGGAGGGGGCGCTGGACTTCAGCACCGGCAGCCCCGCCGCCCGCGCCGCTTCGATCGCACGGGCCTTGTTACCAGCCAGTTCGAGCACGTCGGCCGACGGACCGATGAAGGTGATGCCCTCGCGGGCGCAGGCCGCCGCGAGGTCCGGGTTCTCGGAGAGGAAGCCGTAACCGGGGTAGATGGCGTCGGCACCCGCGGACTTGGCCGCCGCGATGATCGCCTCGATCGACAGGTACGCCCGAACCGGGTGCCCCTGTTCGCCGATCTGGTAGGACTCCGCGGCCTTCAACCGGTGGACCGAGTTGCGATCCTCGTACGGGAAGACGGCGACTGTCCCGATGCCGAGTTCGTAGGCCGCACGGAAGGCGCGGATGGCGATCTCGCCACGGTTGGCAACCAAGACTTTCGAGAACATTGAACTAAGGTACCCGCCCCGGAATCGTGGCCTGACAGGGAAGTCCCTTTCGCAGGAATCTTCACAACGAGTCCTAGCAGGCTTGCGAAGTTGTGTTCATATCGCTGACACATAACTGTGTGTTGACTGGCGTAGCACGGAAATCGGATGGCGCTACCGACTATGCTGGTCGACGCAGCTGGTTCGCCGTGCGCAGACGAGATGGAGCCCCATCGTCGCGTTACGGAGTCGAGTTCGCGGATCGGGTAACCGGTGCGCGGACGAGAGGGAACCCGGTGAGAATCCGGGACTGTCCCGCAGCGGTATGCAGGAACGACCGCCGTCATCAGCACTGGGTAGGCCGTAGCGACTGCTTGCAGGTCGCTCGAAATGGTCTGTAGCGACTGCTTGCAGGTCGCTCGAAATGGTCTGTAGCGACTGCTTGCAGGTCGAAATGGTCAGCCCGGGAAGCGACGGCCAGTAGGTGAGCCCCGTACGGGGTCGGCCAGAAGGCCCGTGCCCGCAAGTCCGAAGACCTGCCAGCCGTGTCGGATACGCCGTATCCGGCGGCCACCGCCTCGTGGACTGGGCGCGCGGACCTCTGGGTGTGATTGTCGGGCTCCGTCGGTGCGCCGGCACGTCACTCGGTCTCCGCTAGCTCGTAGGGCGATGGTCTTCGATCTCAGCACTGGAGAAATTCGTGACTGTTACGCATAACCCGTTCACCGCGACGGTTCTCGGTCTCCCGAGGGTGGGGCCGCACCGTGAGCTCAAGCGCGCCACCGAGTCCTACTGGGCCGGACGCATCGACGCGCAGCGGCTGCACGCGATCGCCGCTGACCTGCGGCACAATCAGTTGACCGAATTGCAGCGGGCCGGTCTGGATTCCATCCCAGTCGGCACCTTTTCCTATTACGACCAGGTGCTCGATACCGCCGTGCTGCTCGGCGCGCTGCCGCCCAGGATGGCCGGTATCGCCGATCCGCTGGATCGCTATTTCGCGGCGGCGCGCGGCACCGATACGGTCGAGCCGCTGGAAATGACCAAGTGGTTCGATACCAATTACCACTATCTGGTGCCGGAAATCGGTCCGGAGACGGTGTTCTCGCTGGATCCGTCGAAGGTGTTGGATGAGCTGCGGGAGGCGCTCGCACTCGGGGTGCCCGCGCGTCCGGTGGTGGTCGGGCCTATCACCTTCCTGAAGCTGGCGAAGGCGACCGGTGGTGCGGCGTTGGATCGCCTGGAGGAGTTGGTGCCGCTCTATCGGGAGCTGTTGCGGCTGCTGGCCGCGGCGGGCGCGCAGTGGGTGCAGCTCGACGAGCCGGTCCTGGTCACCGACCTGACGGCTGACGAGGTGGAACTCGTACGGCGCAGCTACGCCGAACTATCGGCCGCGACGGATCGTCCAGCACTGCTGGTGGCCACCTACTTCGGCAAGCCAGGTGCTGCGTTGAGCGCTTTGGCCGAGACCGAAATCGAAGGTATCGCACTGGATTTCACCATAGACGCGGACTTCTCCGGTGTGCCGGCACTGGTGAACAAGCTGCTGGTGGCGGGTGTGGTCGACGGGCGAAATGTCTGGCGGGCCGATTTGGATAAGGCTTTGACGATGCTCGGCACGCTGCTGGGGTGCGCGAAGTCCGTTGCGGTATCGAGTTCCTGCTCGTTGCTGCACGTGCCCTACACCTTGGCGAGCGAAACCGGCCTAGACCAGCGGCTGCGTTCGTGGTTGGCCTTCGGTGCGGAGAAGGTCGCCGAGGTGCGGTTGCTCGCGACCGGACTGAGTGCGGGGTCTGAGGCGATCTGCGATGAATTGGCCATGGTCCGTGCCGCTCTCGCCACTAGGCGCACCGATCCCCGGTTGGGCAATCCGCAGGTGCGGGCGCGCCTGGCCACGCTGGGTCCCGATGCAACTCGGCGGGCTCCCGCGCAACAGCGGCGGCCATTACAGGCCGAGCGGCTGCGGCTGCCCTCGTTGCCGACGACGACGATCGGTTCGTATCCGCAGACCTCGGCGATCCGGCTGGCGCGTGCGGCACTGCGCAGGGGTGAGATCGATCAGACCGAATACGCGCGGCGGATGCGGTCGGAAATCGCGGATGTCATCGCGTTGCAGGAGAAACTGGGCCTGGACGTGCTGGTGCACGGCGAGCCGGAGCGCAATGACATGGTGCAGTACTTCGCCGAGCAGCTCGACGGATTCGCCACCACCGACGCGGGCTGGGTGCAGTCCTACGGCACCCGTTGCGTGCGGCCACCGATTCTGTTCGGAGATGTGGCGCGGCCCGCACCGATGACGGTGGATTGGATCGGCTACGCGCAATCGTTGACCGATAAGCCGGTCAAGGGCATGCTGACCGGCCCGGTGACGATTCTGGCCTGGTCATTCGTGCGCGATGACCAACCGTTGGCGGATTCGGCACGTCAGGTGGCGCTGGCGATCCGGGACGAAACGGTCGATCTGCAGGCCGCGGGTATTCGGATCATCCAGGTCGACGAGCCCGCACTGCGGGAACTGCTGCCGCTGCGCGCGGCCGATCAGGGCGCGTACCTGGAGTGGTCGGTCGGCGCGTTCCGGTTGGCGACCTCCGGGGTATCGGATGCCACACAGATCCACACCCATCTCTGCTATTCGGAATTCGGTGAGGTCATCGATGCGATCGCCGGATTGGATGCCGATGTGACCTCGATCGAGGCGGCGCGCTCGCATATGGAAGTGCTCGACGACTTGAATGCCGCGGGCTTCGATCTCGGCGTCGGACCGGGTGTGTACGACATCCACTCACCCCGGGTGCCGAGTGTGGAGGAAATCACCGCCTCCCTGCGCGCCGCACTGAAGGCCGTTCCCGCCGAACGGCTTTGGGTCAATCCGGACTGCGGGTTGAAGACGCGTGGACCAGTCGAGGTCGAGGCGTCATTGCGCAATTTGGTCGCTGCTGCGGCCGCGGTGCGCTAGAAGATCGTGCAGCCCGATAGCGCGGTTTGGTCACCGCGCTATCGGGCTGCGTATCAATGAGATTCGGCCCCGGGGAAGGGCCGGAGCCGACGACGCGGTGTGTACCTCTCACAACTCTCGCCGTTGCGGACCATCGGGCGCATGCGCGACCGCGCGCTCAGTCCCCGCCGCCAGGCCGTATGACATTCCGAGCAACGATCCATGCATACCCCTCCTTATACGTCGCCATCAGATATCACCCCCGATGTCCTATTCGACGCATGGGCGACCGATTCGGTTCCCTCGATTATTCGGCCGCGGGCGCGGTTCCGAAGGCGCGGTTGATGGCGGCCATATCGAAATAGTCGCGCCAGGCGGTAATGGCGCCGTCTGCGACCTCGAAGACGCCCACTACCGGCAGCGGGGTGTCTTTGCCGAGGCCGCGCAAGATATCGGTGCGTTCGTTCATGACGATATTCCCGGCGGCAACCTGGTGGTGGACGTCGAATTCAATGGATTCGAAGGTGTTGAGGAAACCGGCGATGAAATCGCGGATGGCGGCGCGGCCGCTGACGGGTTCCATCGGAATGTTGTGGTAGACGGCGTCTTCGGCGAAGAAGGCGCTGATCCGGTCCGGGTCGGGATCGGACCAGCTGCGGCACATGGCGGTGACGATTTCGTCGGGGCTCGGCATTGAAGTTCGCTCGCTTCCTTGCGCCGATGCGATCGGGCACATCGGTCGATTCGATCGCACCGATTACACCAAACAATCGCTTGGTTGCGCCAGGATCAGCCCCTGACCAGCAGTTCGCGCTGCGGCACTCCGACGCCAGACGAGCCAGCTGCCCTACTTCGCACGCTACGCAGGATTGATCTTCGGCAAAATCCCTTGCAACAGCAGATTTCTGCGGGCGAGAATCCTTCAATTTGCGATGATTGCGAATTGTGAGGGCTACCATCTTGCGGTGCGCAAGATGTACGCGGGCGCCCGACTGAGACGGTTGCGCGAGGAACGGCGGATGACCCAGGCGGCGCTGGCGAAATCCCTGGATCTATCGCCCAGCTACCTCAACCAGCTCGAGCGCGATCAGCGACCGCTAACCATTCCGGTGCTGCTGAAGCTCAACTCCACCTTCGACCTCGACGTGCAATTTTTCGCCGCCGACTCCGATGCCCGGCTGGTCTCGGATCTGCACGAGGTCCTCGTCGATGCGGCGGGCGGTGACAGTGCGCCACTGACAGAGGTGGAAGAGCTGGCGACGCGACTTCCGGAGGTGTCTCGAATCGTCGTCGCGATGCATCGGCGATTGCGCGCCGCGACCGATCAACTCGATCTACTCTCCGCGCGGGTAGCCGCGCCAGCGGGCGCACCCGGCGTGCCCATGCCGTATGAGGATGTGCGGGATTTCTTCTACGACCATCACAATCACATCGCGCAACTCGATCATGCGGCAGAACAGCTCTTCGAGGAGTGTGGTCTGAGCATCGGGTCACTCGATCGGCAACTCGCGAGGGTCGCCGAGGAGCGCGCGGGGGTCACCGTGCTGGTGCGCGGTGATGGCGCGGATCCGTCCATCCCGAAACGACATTACGATCCGGACAGCCGCACGCTGACGCTGGCGCGGCGGCTGCGTCCCGGGCAGCGTGCATTTCAAATCGCAACCACTCTCGGGTTTCTGCTGTACGGCAAGGATTTGGATGCCGTACTGGCCGAAACACCGTCACTCACCGGCGAATCCAGGACGTTGGCGCGCATTGGATTGGCCAACTACTTCGCGGGCGCGCTGGTACTTCCGTATGGCCGCTTCCTGCGGTCGGCCGAGGAACTGCGCTACGACATCGATCTGCTCAGCCTGCGTTTCGAGGTCGGCTTCGAAACCATCTGCCACCGGTTGAGCACCCTGCAGCGGCAGGGACAGCGCGGCGTTCCGTTCTTCCTCGTCCGCACCGATCGGGCGGGCAATATCTCGAAACGCCAGTCCGCCACGGCATTCCATTTCTCCCGGGTAGGCGGCAGCTGCCCGCTGTGGGTTGTGCACGAGGCCTTCGCCAATCCGGGTCGCATCCTGACCCAGATGGCGGCGATGCCAGATGGTCGCCGCTACCTCTGGATCGCCCGCACCGCGCTGGCCGGGCCACACGGATTCGGCACGGCGACAAAGGATTTCGCGATCGGGCTGGGTTGCGATATCGAATACGCCGACCGGCTGGTGTATGCCAATGGTCTACAACTCGACAGTCCGGCCGCTGCGGTCCCGATCGGCGCGGGCTGCAAGGTCTGCGAGCGCCCCTCCTGCCCGCAGCGCGCCTTCCCCCAAATCGGCAACCCTCTCGCAGTCACCGAGCACATCAGCACCGATCTTCCCTACCCCCGAGCCCTGCGCTAGCCGGACAATTGACCAGCATGCACTGATGCAGTGCAAACGTCGAGTAGGGCCTGTCCACCAGCGCATTCTCGATCAAGACTTCGCCAGGTACTCCAAGCGTTCGGCGTCTACAGCGGCGTGCATCATGGTGGCCAGGCCTGGGTGGTGGTGTAGGCCTGGGTCGGATTCGACTACCTGGCGCGCGAGGCTTTGGGCGGCGGTGATGACTTCGAGGTCGTCGAGTAGCGAGAGCAAGCGCAGGGAGCGAGCGGTGCCGGATTGGGCGGCGCCGAGGACGTCGCCTTCGCGGCGTTGGCGCAGGTCGAGTACGGCGAGTTCGAAGCCGTCGGTAGTGGCGGCGACGGCGTCCAGGCGGGCCATGGCGGTGCCGGTGGGGCCCGCGTCGGTGATCAGCAGGCACAGGCCGGGATGTTTGCCGCGGCCGATGCGGCCGCGCAGCTGATGTAGCTGGCTGACACCGAAGCGATCCGCGTCCACGATGACCATGACGGTTGCATTGGGCACGTCGACGCCGACCTCGACGACCGTGGTGCAGACCAGCACATCGATGTCGCCGTCGTTGAATGCCCGCATTACCTGGTCTTTTTCATCGGTCGGGAGTCTGCCGTGCAGCAGGCCGACCCGGACGCTCGCGAGCGGACCGGTGCGCAGCATGTCGAAGACCTCGAGGGCGGCGGCCGTGGTCGGGCCTTCCTTCTCCTCTGCCTTACCGGACTTCTTTCCGTTGCGGGCCTTGCCGTTCTCCTCGTCGTCGCCGATGCGCGAGCACACCACATAGGCCTGCCGTCCGGCGCCGACCTCCTCCAGGATGCGCTCCCAGGCACGGTCGACCCAGTTCGGATGCTGTTTGCGCGGCACCACCTTCGACACGATCGGCGAGCGGCCCCGGGGCAGCTGGGTGAGGGTGGAGGTCTCCAGATCACCGAGGGTGGTCATGGCGATGGTGCGGGGGATCGGGGTCGCGGTCATGACGAGCAGATGCGGGCTGGTACCGGCTTTCGCCTTGGCGCGCAACGCGTCCCGCTGTTCCACACCGAACCGATGCTGTTCGTCGACGATCACCATGCCGAGATCGAAGAACTCCACCGCGTCCTGGATGAGTGCGTGCGTGCCGATCACGATGCCCGCTTCGCCCGTGACCGCATCCAGTAGCGCGGCCTTTTTGGCCGATGCCGACATCGAGCCGGTTACCAGCACGACCTTGGTCGCGTTCTCGGCGGCACCGAGTTCACCGGCGGTGCCGAGATCGCCGAGCATCGTGCGCAGTGACCGATAGTGTTGGGCGGCAAGGACTTCCGTCGGCGCGAGCAGTGCGCATTGCTGACCGGCGTCGACCACCTGCAGCATGGCGTGCAGTGCGACGATGGTCTTGCCCGAACCAACCTCACCCTGCAGTAGCCGGTGCATCGGATGGCTGCGCGCGAGATCGTCGGAGATCTCCGCGATCACCTTTTGCTGTCCCTCGGTCAGCTCGAACGGCAAGCGGGTTTCGAAAGCCGCTGCGATACCGTCGGATCGGGGCGGACATGGCCGGGCCGCCCGCGCCTCCGCATCATGTCGCCGCTCGGCGAGCACCAGTTGCAATGCCAGCGCCTCATCGAAACGCAAACGCTCCCTGGCCTGTTCGATATCGGACTTGCGTTCGGGCAGGTGGATCAGGCGCAGTGCGTCGGAGATCTTCACCAGCCCGCGGTCCTCGCGCAGGTCACCTGGTAGCGGATCGTCGATCGGGTCGAGTTGGTCGAGCACCTGCCGGACACAGGCGAGCAGATCCCAGCTCTGCACCTTGGCGGTCGCGGGGTACACCGGGATGTATTCGCGTTCGAAGAACGAGACATCCACTCCCCCTTTACCTTTCGCGCTCTGCGCCAATCCACGCAGTGCGCCGCCGCCGCGTACCGAGGTGAGGTTCTCGATCGAGTCCTCTTCCTTCTCGGGCAGGATCAGATAATCCGGATGCGAGAGGTTCCAGCGATCCGGGCGCCACCAGTGCACGGTGCCCGACATCATGGCCCGGACCCCTTCGCGGACAAGGTGACTCACCTTGTCGCCGTTGAAGAAGGTGATATCGATCGGGGTGACCGAACCGGTGTCGAGTGCGACCTTGAGCAGTCGGCCCCTGCGGTTCTTCATCGGGCGCAGTTCGGTTTTCGTCACCCGGCCGATGACAGTAATGTGCGCGCCCTCCTCCGGCTGCTCCTGAGTGAGCGGTTGGCCCTGGGTGGCGTAGCGTAATGGGTAGTGCCGCAACAGATCCTCGACGGTATGCATGTCGAAGGCGTCGGCGAGCGGCTCGGCTGCCTTCACGCCGAGCAGGTGGTCCAGCCGATCGCTGAGTGTCGCCATATTCCTATTCCACCCCTATCTGCACCAGATCCGCTTGCTGCCCACCGAAATACACACTCACCTCGACACCGGGAAAGCCGTTCGCGATATGCCCGGCCAGTTCGTCCGCGAGTTCGGCCGGGGCCGCCACACCCATGAGCAGGGTGACCAGCTCACCGCCGAAGGCGAGCATCCGGTCCAGCAGGGTCCGCCCCGCGCTCGGCGCATCCCGATCGATCACCACGACATCATGACCGACCAGCCCCAGCCCATCACCGGCCTCGCAGGTGCCGACCATGGTGAGCGCCCGCTCTGTGGCAGCACGCAATGAGCCCCAACGGGTCGCGGCCGCCGCCTCCGACATGGCGAACGCATCGTCCACCGCGATCCGGCCGCAATCATGCACCGCCAGCGCCGCCAACCCCTGCACCATGGACCCGCTCGGCAACAACAACACGTCCCGATGCGCGTCACGAGCCGCAACACCGACCGCGACCAGCTCATGCGCGGGCAGCGCGCCGTTCGGCAGCACCAACACCTCCCGATTAGGCAGCTGCCGAATCGCCGCAAGCAGCGCCGCACTGGTCACCCGCCCATCACCGCCGAGCACCACCGCGCCCCCGGCCTCGAACAGCGCCGCCGCGCCGTCCCCCGATGCGACAGCCAGAACGGCGCGATCTGCGGGCCCTTCGTGATCGGATCCGGTGTGCGTGGCAACGCCCGATCGGATGGACACGCCGGAAAACTGAACGCGTGCGGTCGCGTCAGTGCGTCCGGCACTACCAGGCTGAGCGGCCACATCAGCGGGATCCACAAGGTCCGCCGGGGCTGAATCGCGGTGCCCCCGAGCATCAGTGCGATCCGCTTTATCGGCGGGCGCTGAATCGCGGTGCACGCCACCATCAACATGCGCGGACGGAACCGCGTGCCCAGTACCTCCAAGCCGCGCGCCGGCATCAACCCGCCCCGTAGCGTTCGCAGGGTCTGTGTCAGAGTGCCCGCCGGCCTCACCGGTGCGAGCTGCATCGTGGTGCCCGCTGGCGGCAGCACGCGGAGACGGAGCTGCGCGTCCAACATGAACAGGCCGAACAGCAGCGTCGGTACGATCCGCAGCAAGTGCCCGGGCTGCGTCGGTGGTGAAGCTTTCGATGCGGATAGCGCTGAGGGTGCCGGTGGCGATTCCCGCTTCAACGGCGGCACCCGCGTCGGCGCAGTGGACGTGCGCGGACCACGAGCCCGCGCCGTCGCCAACGACCACGACGGAGTCGCCGAGGTCGGCGAGGCGGTCGCGCAGGTGTGCGATTCGTTGGTCGTCGGTGTCGGAGAGCAGGTACATCACCTCGAAGTGAGGTTCGGCACTGTTCAGGTCGGCACTGTTCAGGGATTCGGCACAGCTGCCATACGGTTCGGCGTCGGCTCGCAGAGCGGAACCAGCCTGCGCCGCGAGGGTGCCACGATCAGCACCCGCCTGGTCACCGGCGAATACGAATTCGCCGCGCGCGTATCCCGGCCGAGCGGGTGTCTCACCGAGGGTCAGGGCGACCAGACTATCGAGCAGCACGACCAACCCGCGCGCGCCCGCATCGACCACCCCCGCTCGGCGCAGCACACCGAGCTGGGCGGGTGTATCACCGAGCGCCTTGGCGGCGCCATCGGCCGCCGCCACCGCCACCTCGGCCAGTGCGGATTCCGAGCAGGCAGCGGCACATTCCGCGGCCCTATCCAGGACGGTCAGAATGGTCCCCTCGACCGGCACACTCAACGATTCCCGCACCAGCGCCGATGCGGTGGCCAGCGCGTCGCGCAACGTCTGCGCCGTCAGCGGCCCACCGCGCACCGCCTCGGCAATCCCCCGCAACACCTGCGACAGGATGATCCCGGAATTACCGCGCGCCCCGAGCGTCGCCCCGCGCGCCATAGCCACGGCCACATCGTGCGTCGAGAGCGATTCGCTCGAGTCGGGATACCCGTC
The DNA here is from genome assembly GCF_040674755.1 of Nocardia sp. NPDC049737. Taxonomy (NCBI): domain Bacteria; kingdom Bacillati; phylum Actinomycetota; class Actinomycetes; order Mycobacteriales; family Nocardiaceae; genus Nocardia; species Nocardia sp. NPDC049737. The sequence goes on from NZ_JBFANH010000004.1 coordinate 287,343, forward strand.
GGCAGTTGCACCCCACAGCGCCGCGCTGGGGCCGTTCCGCGAGCTCCCACGCGCCGCGGAATCAGACAGACCGCGGCGATCGATGCCGTTCGTGGCGATAACTCGGTTCGCGAACTCCTCTGGCGACGTCGTCGGGGTGTCCGATACCGGGGCACCGCCGATCGTCCCGGCAACCGCCGCAAAACCACTGACCGCCCGGGCGTCCGACACCGCAGTACCGGCGACCGCGTCGCCGTCCGCAGCAACACCCTCGGTCGCGGCGCCATCCGATCGTTCGGACCCGCGCGCCGAGATCACGGCGGCATCCGCGGCCTGCATTGCCGCTCGCATGGTGGCGAGCATGTTGGTACCGGTGTCGGCGTCGGCGATGGGGAAGACGTTGAGGGCGTTGATCTCCTCGCGCCGCTGCTGCAGGCCTTCGAGGCAGATTCGGCCCCAGCGCAGTAGACCCGTGCCGTTCAGCTCATTCGGCCCGGCAACGGCAGGCAGTCCCGCGTCGGGGCCATCACCCATCATGTCCCGCACTCCGGGCACCGCCACCTCTCTCCGCGATCGTTCACACCGCCACCCGCACCCAAGCGACTGCTGGCAGATCGCTCGAAAGGTTCTGCCACCGTTGGCCAGGTTAGCTGGCGATACCGACAGTCGATCGGCGACACCGATCCACTACCATCGGGTGTGCCCACGGGTCGTCATTCCATGACCCGGTTTGGTGGATCCGGGCGCCGCCAGCTACCCTTGCAGGGTTGCCTAGCGCGGCCGAGAGGGTTTGCGCTGGCCGACGTCAGTCGGCAGGGCATTAAGACATTGTTTCCGGACATGCTGCCGACGTGCGGCGGTCCCCACATGACATGAAGGAGTTCGCGACTATGGCTGCCGTCTGCGACGTCTGCGCCAAGGGCCCCGGCTTCGGGAAGTCGGTCTCGCACTCGCACCGGCGTACCAACCGTCGTTGGAACCCGAACATCCAGACCGTGCGCGCCCAGGTCGCGCCGGGCAATACCCGCCGCATGAACGTGTGCACCTCCTGCCTGAAGGCGGGCAAGGTCGTTCGCGGCTGATTCACCCAGAGACCGACATACGCCCCGAAACACCATCAGGTGCTCGGGGCGTTGTCATCTGCGGCCCCTGGTCATCGACGACCTCACTCGACAACGATGGTCTGCATGACCCAGCCCGCCTGGCGCATAGCCCCACTCCCCGCCGAATACGTCCACGGCCTCGCCGAATGCCATATCGCCTGCTGGCGCGAGGCCTATCGCGGCCTGGTCCCCGACCACATATTGGATGCGTTCGAGGTAGAACGCCGCGCGGAGCAATGGGAACGCGTCCGGGTCCGCTATCCGGGCAGCACCTATGTCGCGCTCGTCGAGGATGAGGTGATCGGTTTCGCGAGCGTGGGCGCGGCACGCGACGAATCACCGGTCACCCCAACCGAACTCAACGCCCTCTATGTCCGCGCCACTTGGTACGGCACCGGCGTCGCCCACGATCTCATCCGCGCCGCCGTCCCACCCGACATCCCGTGCTCGCTCTGGGTCTTCGAGAAGAACCCACGCGCCCAGGCCTTTTACCGCAAACACCACTTCGAACTCGACGGCACCAGCCGCATCGAGGCCTTCACCCCCGCCGTCGAAGTCCGCATGGTGCGCCGCTGACCGGAAGTCGGCTCGAGGCGGGGAGCTAATGTGCTGGCCATGACTTCCACGCACACCGAGTACGTCACCGTTGTCGACGGCGTACTACAAATCACCATCTCGACCGCCGCGAACGGCACTTCGCTGGACTTCGCGGGTATCAACGCGGGCACCGAGGCACTGCGGGCCGCGGGCCGCGAGATCGGTGCCGTGCTGTTGACGGGCGCCGGACCGAATTTCTCCGCGGGTGGCAATGTGCGCGGCTTCGCGGCGGCCGAGGACCGGGCCGGTCATATCTACGGCCTCGCGACGGATCTGCACGATTTCGTGCGCGCGCTCGACGAGACCATAGTGCCCGTCGTCGCCGGGGTGCAGGGTTGGGCGGCCGGAGCCGGGATGAGCCTGGTGTGCGCGACGGATATCGCGATCGGCGGTCCGAGCACCAAGCTGCGCCCGGCGTATCCGGGCATTGCGTTGAGCCCGGACGGCGGCATGTCCTGGACGCTGCCGCGGATCGTCGGCGCTGGACGCGCCCGCGAAATCCTGCTCACCGATGCGATTCTCGACGCCGAAACGGCGGTGCGCCTCGGCATCCTGAGTCGGCTCGTCGCTGACGAGCAGGTGCGGGCCGAGGCACTGAATGTGGCCCGAACCCTCGCCGCCGGACCGCGATCGGCCTACGCGAGCATCAAATCGCTACTGGCACGGTCGAATTCGTCGACGCTGAGCGATCAGCTCGACTACGAGCGCGACGCCATCAGCGCCGCGGCGAACAGCCCGGCCGGGCGCGAGGGTGTGGATGCCTTCGTCGAGAAGCGCAAGCCCGACTACCAGAACCGGTAGCTAACCGCGCACCTGGAGCACGAATTTCGCGACCGCGTCGGTGAACGAATCATTGTCGTCACCGGCCGCGGTATGCGCCGCGCCGCCGATCTCGACCAGCTGCGCATGCGGCACCAATGCCTGGAATTCCGCGGCGCCTTCCGGCGTCACCACATCGGATTGCATGCCGCGTACCAGCAGCACCGGAATGGTGAGGGCGCGCGCGGCGGCCTCCAGCTGCGGGACCATTTCGCTCGCATCCTCGACGCGGTCGCCGAGCATATCCGGATCCCAATGCCAGTACCATCGGCCGTCGCGCTGGCGCAGATTGCGCAGCAGGCCGTCGGTGTTCTTGGGCCGTGGCCGATGCGGCATGTATTCCGCGACCGCGTCGGCTGCCTGCTCGAGGTTGTCGAAGCCGTCGCGATGTTTGCCGAGGAAGTCGATCACCCGCGCGACACCGGCGGGTTCGGGTCGGGTGACGATGTCGACGAGCACCAGTGCGGTGATCGGCGCGCCGCCCGGATCCGCGGTGGTGAGCAGGCCGGTGATCCCGCCCATGCTCGCACCGACCACGACCGCGGGGGCAGCCAGCTGTTCGAGGACCGCCACCAGGTCCGCGACCATCGTGTGACGCCGGTAATCAGCGGTCGACGACCAAGCGCTGTCGCCGTGGCCGCGCGCGTCCAGCGTGACGACCCGCATCCCGGCGGCGGCCAGCTTCGCACCGGTCTGCTTCCACGAGTGTCTGGTCTGACCACCACCGTGCAGGAACAGGACGAGCGGGCCGTCCGCCGGGCCGAACTGGTCGGCGGCCAGCTCGATCCCATCCGAACCGCGCAGTCGCAGCCGGATCGGATCGAGAAGGTTGTTCGCATTACTCACGATCCTACGATCGCACAGCTACCGCGGGGACTCATGCGAGCCCCGATAAATGGGACCTCAGCAGTCCCACTTGCCCTGCGCGCTGATGGTGTTCTGCAGCAGGCACGCGACCTTGGCATTCACCGAGGACGAGATGGTCGAGGAGCCATTGGAGGTGAATTCCTCGCCGACCGGAGCGGCGGTATTCGGCGCGGAGGTCTCCGTGGCGGGCTCGAGCGGCAACCCGGCCGCATTCGCCGCCGCACTGCCGCCGGCCAGGGCCGCGCACAGGGCCAGCGTGGCGGTGGTGCCGCGCAGTGCGCCGCGAACGGTCTTGTTCTGCATGAAATTATGCTCCTCTACTGTGTTTTAACCTCGACGCCCGAGATCTAGGGCAGGCGCCAGTCAACAGGTTCAGCACCCAATTCGTCGAGTAGTTCATTCACTCGTGAGAAGGGTCGCGAACCAAAAAAGCCGCGCGAGGCCGACAGGGGCGACGGGTGCACGGATTCGATATAGGGCACCTCGGCCGCGGTGAGCTGCGGTTTCAGTGTTTGCGCGTCACGACCCCACAGGATCGCGACCAGCGGCTCGTCCCGGGCCACCAGCGCGCGAATCGCCTGGTCGGTCACCGCTTCCCAGCCCTTGCCGCGGTGTGAGGCGGGTTGCCCCGGCGAAACCGTCAGAACTCGGTTCAGCAGCAGCACGCCCTGATCCGACCACGGGCTCAGGTCGCCATTGGATGGCGTCTGGTAGCCGAGGTCCTTACTGTATTCGGCGAAGATATTGGCCAGGCTGCGCGGAACCGGCGAAACATCCGGGGCGACAGAGAAACTCAGGCCCATCGGATGTCCCGGCGTCGGATACGGATCCTGGCCGACGATCAACACGCGCACCGCATCGAACGGACGCTGGAAGGCCCGCAGCACATTGTCACCGGCCGGTAGATAACCGCGGCCCGCCGCATTCTCCGCGCGCAGGAATTCGCCCATCGCCGAGATCTGTGCCGCAACCGGTTCGAGAGCCTTCGCCCAGCCCGGATCCATGATTTCCGTCAGTGGTTTCGCGCCCATGACCGCACAACCTATCGTGGCTCGGGCTCGGATGCCGAGTCCACCCCGCTGAACGATTCCCAGCCCCCATTGCCCGGATGCCGCACCCCGTCTACGGTGACGCCGTGACCTGCCAGCACCCGTCCGATCGGCAACCAGCCGGGCGGTAGCTCCCGGTGCGCGGGCCAGGTTCCGACGAAGGCGTGATCCTCACCGCCGGTCAGAATCCATTGCGTCGCATCGGCATCCAGACGCCGCGCGATATTCGCCAAAGCGGGATCGCGCAATGATTTCGAGTCGACGTCGATGGCGACAGCGGATGCCTCGGCGATGTGCCCCAGATCCGCGAGCAATCCGTCCGAGATATCGGTGAGCGCGGTGGGTATCGGCGGCCATTCGGTGGGAGATCCGATAATGCCTTCGGATCCGAACTCCGTCGCGTTCGACTGATCCGACACCCCGATGTGCTCCGAGCCGAGCAGTCCATCCGCCAAGGCGGCACCCGAGTTGCCGACTCCAGCAACGGAATCGGCGACCACGGCCAGCACCGCCGAATAGGGCGGCCGCGGGGCCCGATGGGCCGCGAGCACTTCGGCGAAGAGTTCGTCTGCCGGATCGAATCCGCCGGTCAACACCGCCAACCCAGCAGCAGACCAGCCGAGACGGCCAACCACCGCGACCGTATCCCCCACGCGCGCACCGGCTCTGGTGATCGGCGCGCGGCCGTCCAGATCGCCGAACGCGGTGACCGAGATGACCAACTGAGGGCTGCGCACCACATCGCCGCCCGCGATGGAGCCGCCCGCGCGCCGCGCCTCGGCCCACATTCCGTCGGTGAGTCCGTCCACCAGCTCGAGTGGCGTATCGGCCGGACAGCCGAACGCCACCACGAATGCGGTCGGGACAGCTCCCATCGCGACCACATCGGCGGCATTCTGCGCGATCGCCTTACGCCCGATATCGCGCGGATCGGACCAGTCGAGCCGGAAATGTCGATCCTGGATCAGCATGTCGGTGGTGACCACGAACCGGCCGTCCGGCGCGGCCACCACGGCGGCGTCGTCACCGGGGCCGAGCAGCACGCCGGGCGCCTGCACCCGTCCCGTGTTGATCCGCTCGATCAGTGCGAACTCCCCCAGCTCACGCACTGTCTTCGGCCGCATGCTGTCGCTGATGACCTGGCCCCTTCCCGGCGTCGTGCTGGCTGAAATCGCCCCGAGGGTACCCTTTCCAGGGCAATCGAGTACTACCAGGCCGGTGCGCGGCACCCATCCCGCAGGTGACCGGACCCCACCAGCGCGAGCAGGAAGGATCGGTGAGCATGGCGGCGGAGTCGTCGAACCGAGATTCGTCGGAGACGGAGTCGTCGAAGGCCGAGCTGTCGAAAGACGCCGAGGCCGTGAGCTCCGAATCCGCGGACGAATCCAGCGGCTACCCGCCCGCCCTGATCGCGACCGCAGTCGCACTCCCGGTGGTGCTGGTAGTCGCCGTTCTGGTCGCCGCAGTGCTGGCCCACCGCGCGCCGACCGAACGCGAACCCCTGGTCCTCGGTCCGGTACCGGCACCCGCCGCGGACGGGCCCGCGTGCACCGGCCTGCTGCCCGCACTGCCCGTCGATCTCGGCGACTACTCGAAATCCACGCTGGTGGAACCGGCTCCTCCCGCGACCCGCGCCTGGCAGCGCAAGGACGGCGGCGACCCCATCGTGCTGCGCTGCGGTCTGGAACGTCCGCTGGAGTTCAACCGCGCATCGCCGTTGCAGATCGTCAATGGGGTCCAGTGGTTCGAGGTCCGCGATGCGGCCGCCAAGGCAAGCACCTGGTTCGCCGTCGACCGCGAAACCTATATAGCGCTGACCGTCCCCGACGGCTCCGGTCCCACTCCGCTGCAAGGAGTTTCGGACACGATCACCGCCAAACTATCGGCCCAGCCGATCGATCCCGGGCCGCTGCCGAACTGACGTGCACACCCCGCATGGCCGCTCCACATCCGTATACGGGGTGTGTACTTACGACACCGAGTGTGCGAGTCGAGGACACATCCGCCGATTGCGAGCGGACACGCGACCGCGCCCATTCCCTGAGCCGGCTCCAAAAGATAGAGTGTCGCTCACCGCAACCCGGTACCCCGTGCGAGCGCGGTCTCGATCAGCGTGGAAACCAGTGCCCGGTAGTCGATTCCGGTCGCCTCCCACATCCGCGGATACATGGAAATCGAGGTGAACCCGGGCATCGTATTGATCTCATTGATCACCGGCCCCTCCGGCGTGACGAAGAAGTCCACCCGCGCCAACCCTTGGCAGTCAAGCGCTTTGAACGCCCGCACCGCGAGTTCCCTGACGCTGTCGGAAACTTCGTCGTCCAGCTTCGCCGGAACATCGAATTCGCAGACGTCGTCGAGGTATTTGGTGTCGAAGTCGTAGAACTCCGGTGCCGCGGCATCGGCCTCGGGCATCCGGATCTCGGCGACCACACTGGCTGCCACCCGTCCGTCCGGGAATTCCAGCACGCCGCATTCGACTTCGCGTCCGACGATGCCCGCCTCCACGATCACCTTCGGATCGTGTTCGCGCGCCGTCGCGATCGCCGCGTCCAACTCGCTCCAGTCGGTGACCTTGGTGATGCCGATCGAGGAACCACCGCGCGCCGGTTTGACGAACACCGGCAGGCCCAGCATCGCCCGATCGTCCGCGTGGATGGTGTCGGTCCCGCGCCGCAAGACCACCTGCCGCCCGATCGGCAGCCCCTCCGCGGCTAGCAGCTTCTTGGTGAATTCCTTATCCATGCCCGCCGCACTGGCCAGCACGCCCGGCCCGACATACGGCACCCCGGCCAATTCGAGCATGCCCTGCAGCGTGCCGTCCTCACCGAACGGACCGTGCAGGATCGGGAACACCACGTCCACCGACCCGAGCGCCGGTCGCGGGTCGTCGAGCGCGACCAACGAGCCGGACCGGCTCGGATCGGCAGCGAGTGTCAACGCCGTGCCGCTGCTGTCGACGGCGGGCAGCGCATTGTCCTTGAACCCGAGCACCGCGATCTCGGAGCCACCGAGCACCCAGGCGCCGTCGCGGGTGATACCGATGGGCACTGCCTCGTACTTCTCCGGATCGAGGTTGCGCAGCACGCTGCCGGCCGACACACACGAGACGGCGTGCTCGTTACTGCGCCCGCCGAACACCACAGCAACCCTGATCCGGTTCGTCATGCACCGAACCGTACCCGTTATGGATGCCGAACCAACCTAGCGCCCGCATTCGCCCCTATTCCGGTTTGATCCGCCGACCCAGCAGATTGTCGACCGCCTCGCGCACCGAAAGGCCCTCATGGCATACCTGGTGCACCGACGTAGTGAGCGGCATCTCGACATCGTGCGCCGCGGCGAGCGCCCGAACCGATGTGCACGACTTCACACCCTCGGCGACCTGACCATGGGTGGCCTCCTGAGCCGCCTCCATGGACCCGCCCGCCCCGAGCACATGCCCGAACGACCGGTTGCGCGACAGCGGCGAAGTACAGGTGGCGACCAGATCGCCGACCCCGGCCAGTCCCGCCAACGTGACCGGCTCCGCGCCGAGCGCGACCCCGAGCCGGATGATCTCGGCCAGCCCGCGGGTGATCAGGCTGGCAATCGAGTTGTCGCCCAACCCCATCCCCGAGGCGATTCCGCAGGCCAGCGCGATAACGTTCTTGCAGGCGCCGCCGATCTCGCAGCCGATCACATCGGTATTGGTGTAGGGCCGGAAGTAGCCGTTGGCGCAGGCCTGCTGCAGCGCGACCGCCCGCGCGGCGTCACTGCACGCGATCACGGTGGCCGCGGGTTGCTCGGCCGCGATCTCCTTGGCCAGATTCGGGCCGGACAGCACCGCGATGCGGCTCTCATCGGCACCGGTGACCGCACCGATGACCTGGCTCATCCGCAGCAGCGTTCCGGTCTCGATGCCCTTGGCCAGGCTCAGCAGCGCGGCATCCGGTCCGATCGAGTCCCGCCACGTTTCGAGGTTCGCGCGCAGGGATTGGGACGGGACCGCGAGCACGACGATATCGGCGCCGTCGAGCGCCTCGGCGTGATCGTGAGTAGCCGCCACGCTGGGTAGTTGCACATCGGGCAGATAGAACGGATTGCGATGTTCGGTGGCCAGGGCCTTGGCCACCTCGGGCCGCCTGGCCCAGATCGTGACGTCGGTTCCCGCGTCCGCCAACACCTTCGCGAACGCCGTCCCCCATGATCCCGCGCCCAGCACTGCCGCCCTCGTCATCTGCCCAATATGCCACGGAACCACTCATGGAAGGATCAACACCATGCATGCGTTGCACGCCGTGATCGCGGTGAAGAGCCTCGATAAGGCCAAGAGCCGCCTGGCCGATCGGCTGCGCCCGGAAAATCGGGCCCGGTTGGTGCTCGCGATGCTCGCCGACACCGTCGCCGCCGCCGTCGCGGTTCCGCGGATCGCGTCGGTCACCGTGGTGACCCCGGATCCGGTCGTCACCGAGCTGGCGCGCACGCTCGGCGCGGTGGTCCATCCCGAACCTCGCCGCGAGGTGATCGATGCGACAGATCCAGACGGCCTGAATACCGCACTCACCGACGCTGCCACCGCATTGCGGCACCGGCACGGTCCGATCGAACTGCTGGCCCTGCAAGCGGATCTGCCCGCGTTGCGCCCCGACGAACTCTCGGCCATGCTCACCGCCGCGCCGGTGGGCGTCCGGTCGGTCGTTGTCGACCACACGGGCAGCGGCACGGCCGCGCTTTTGCTCCGCGATACCGTCGCCCCGCTGGATCCGCGTTTCGGTCCCGACTCGGCGCGTCGGCATATCGCCGCGGGCGCGGTCGACCTTCCCGGTGACTGGCCCGGATTGCGGCTCGACGTCGATACCGCCGACGATCTGGACCGTGCCGTCGAACTCGGCGCGGGCGATTCGACAAGTGCTGTCCTGCACGACATCGGTTGGCCGATTCGCATTCACGAGCGGGTACGCCGGGTGTGCTAGCCGGTCGCCACATCCGGGGTGATACGCACGGCAAAGATGCTGTCGGGCTGCACATGGCCCGCTTCGTAGGGGATGATCGTTGTCGTGAGTGAGCGAAGCAAGCGATTCCGGAACCAGCGTGCGTCGCGCATGTCGGTGCCGCGTGCCAGCGAGGCGCGGGCATGAGCGATATCGAAACCGTCAAACAACAAGTGCTGCCGGCCGCACTGCCCGCCGCGACACCGCCGGCCGAGGATGCCGGCGCGCAACGGTTGCCACGTGATCGCTACCTGAACCGCGAACTCAGTTGGCTCGACTTCAACACCCGAGTGCTCGCGCTTGCCGAGGACGCGTCGCTGCCATTGTTGGAGCGCGCGAAGTTCCTGGCGATCTTCGCCTCCAATCTGGACGAGTTCTATATGGTCCGCGTCGCCGGCCTCAAACGCCGTGCGGAGACCGGGCTTTCGGTGCGTTCGGCCGACGGCCGCTCGCCCACCGAACAATTGGAGCTGATCACGGCGCGCGCCCAGGAGATCGCCGACCGGCATGCTCGCGTCTTCCTCGACTCGGTACTGCCCGCGCTGACCGCGGAGGGCATCGCGGTCATCGTCTGGTCCGATCTGGATGACGATGAGCGCCAACGCCTCTCGGCCTACTTTCAGGATCAGGTCTTTCCGGTACTCACCCCGCTCGCGGTGGATCCGGCGCACCCGTTCCCCTACATCAGCGGCCTGAGTCTCAACCTCGCGGTGACGGTGAAGGATGCCTCCACCGGCGGCGAGCATTTCGCCCGCGTCAAGGTGCCCGACAACGTCGACCGCTTCATTCGGGTGCGGCGCACCGACTCCGGCTCCCCGGTCGCGGCCTTCCTGCCGATGGAAGAACTGATTGCCGCGCACCTCGATCTGCTGTTCCCGGGTATGAAGGTGGTCGAACACCACTCGTTCCGAATCACCCGCAATGCCGATTTCGAGGTCGACGAGGATCGCGACGAGGATCTGCTGCAGGCGCTCGAGCGCGAACTCGCCCGTCGACGCTTCGGTTCGCCGGTTCGACTAGAGGTCTCCGACGATATGACCGAGCACATGCTCGATCTGCTGTTGCGCGAGCTCGAGGTCGATCCCGGCGATGTGATCCAGGTGCCCGGGCTGCTCGACCTGTCCTGCCTGTGGCAGGTGTGCGGCGTGGACCGGCCCAATCTCAAGGACGCACCGTATGTGCCCGCGACGCCGCCCGCGTTCGGCGAGCGCGAAACACCGCGCAATGTCTTCCAGGCACTGCGCGAGGGCGATGTGCTGGTGCACCACCCCTACGACTCCTTTTCCACCAGCGTGCAGCGCTTCATCGAACAGGCCGCCGCCGACCCGCAGGTGCTGGCGATCAAGCAGACCCTGTACCGCACTTCCGGTGACTCCCCGATTGTGAACGCGCTCATCGACGCGGCCGAGGCCGGTAAACAGGTCGTCGCGCTGGTCGAGATCAAGGCCCGCTTCGACGAACAGGCCAATATCAAATGGGCCCGCGCGCTGGAGCAGGCGGGCGTGCATGTGGTCTACGGCCTCATCGGACTCAAGACGCACTGCAAGACCTGCTTGGTGGTGCGCCGCGAGGGTTCGACCATCCGCCGCTACTGCCACATCGGCACCGGCAACTACAACCCGAAGACCGCGCGTCTCTACGAGGACGTCGGGTTACTCACCGCCGCACCCGAAATCGGTGCCGACCTGACCGATCTGTTCAATTCGCTGACCGGTTACTCGCGAAAGGCCAACTACCGCAACCTGCTTGTCGCACCGCAGGGTGTGCGCGCCGGAATCATCGAACGGATCCAGCGCGAGATCGAGCTGGCGCAGCAGGGCATCCCGGCCCGAATCCGGATGAAGGCCAATGCAATTGTCGACGAGCAAGTCATCGACGCGCTCTACCGAGCTTCTCAGGCCGGTGTACCGGTGCAGATCGTGGTGCGCGGCATCTGCGGTCTGCGACCCGGTGTCGAGGGAATGAGCGAGAACATCGAGGTGCGCTCGATTCTCGGACGCTTCCTGGAACATTCGCGGATCATGCACTTCCAGGCCCAAGACCAATACTGGATCGGCAGCGCCGACATGATGCACCGGAATCTGGACCGGCGCGTGGAAGTCATGGCGCAGGTGAAGGATCCGAAGCTGTGCGAGCAGTTGGGCTCGGTATTCGACTCGGCGCTGTATCCGACGACCCGCTGCTGGGTACTCCAAGCCGACGGCAGCTGGCATGCCTCGCCCGACGGCGCCGAACGCGACGGCGTCGAGGTGCGAGACCACCAGCAATTCATGATGCGAGTGCGGAGACCGGATCAGCAGTGAGTATGACGGGATACGAAATGGACGGGGGACCGTTCTGGGATCCCCGGGTAACAGCCAACATTCACGCCGCGGGTGCGGTGCTGTGGCGCAGAGCGGCCACTGACTCCGGTGGCATCGAGATCGCCGTGGTGCACCGTCCCAAGTACCAGGATTGGTCGCTGCCGAAAGGCAAACTCGATCCGGGCGAGACGCCGGTGCTCGCCGCTGTGCGTGAGGTCCGTGAGGAAACCGGCCTCGACTGCCGGCTCGGTCGCTACCTCGGGCACGTCACCTATCCGATTCCGGGGCATCGGAAACTCAAGCGGGTCGACTATTGGGCCGCCGAGGTTTGCGGCGGTGAATTCAGTGCCAATTCCGAGGTCGATGTGCTGTCCTGGCACACCTTGGACCGGGTGATGGACCAATTGTCGTATCCGATGGACCGACAGGTGATGCGCGCCTTCACCCGCCTGCCCGCCGCCACCAGCACGCTGCTTGTAGTGCGGCATGCCAAAGCGGGCAGCAGGGACCGATTCGACGGTCCGGACGAGCAGCGCCCGCTGGAGCGGGCCGGTCGGGCCCAAGCCGACGCGTTGGTCCCGAATCTACTGGCATTCGGTGCATCTGAGATCTATTCGGCCGATCCGGAGCGCTGCGTCCAGACGGTGCAACCGCTGGCCGAGAAACTCGGCGCACTCATCAACATCGAACCGGATTTTTCCGAAACCGCTTATGCCGCAGCGCCGGACAAGGCTCGACAGCGCGCCGTTGCTCTTGTGTCCGATCGTGCGGTGCGCGTTCTGTGCAGTCAGGGCAAGGTGATTCCCGATCTGCTGCGCTGGTGGGCCGATCGGGATGGCATCACGCTGCCGTCCGCGCGCAACCGCAAGGGCAGTGTGTGGGTGCTGTCGTTCGGCTCGGGTCGACTGGTCGCCGCCGACCACCTCGACCGGTCACTCTCGGACGCCATCGTCAAGTCCTGACGCCCGCAGGGACCACAACCGTCATACGGTCGCTTCTGCGGACCAAATCCAGACGTGGACAGCCGAAACGGCCCCGGGGCGAACCTCGGGGCCGTTTCGAGTCGGTTATGCCGGTGATTCCGCCTAGCGGAGCCGAATCACTCGGCGGCACTGCACCTTCAGCGTCAGCGTCAGCGCGCGCGGCGAGCCGGAGCCTTCTTGGCCGCAGACTTCTTCGCGGGTGCCTTCTTCGCGACCGTCTTCTTGGCGGCGGTGGTGGTGGTCTTCTTGGCCGCCGTAGTCGACTTCTTGGCCGCTGTCGCCTTCTTGGCGACGGTCTTCTTGGCGGGTGCCTTCTTCGCGGCAGTCTTGGTGGCAGTTGCCTTGCGCGCCGTCGTCTTTGCCGGGGCCTTCTTGGCCGCCGTCTTCTTCGCGGGCGCCTTGGTGGCGGTCGTCTTCTTGGCGGCGGCCTTCTTCGCCGCCGTCTTCTTTGCGGCCGCCTTCTTGGCTGCCACCGGTGCATTCGCGCCGCGCTTTACCGCAGGGCCGCTCGCGGTCAGCTTCTGCTTACCCGCAATTACGGCTTTGAACTGCGCGCCCGGACGGAACGCTGGCACCGAAGTGGGCTTCACCTTCACGGTTTCACCGGTACGCGGGTTCCGCGCGACGCGAGCCGCACGCTTACGCTGTTCGAACACACCGAATCCGGTGATTGTGACGCTCTGACCCTTGTGCACCGCGCGCACGATGGTGTCGACCACGTGCTCGACTGCCGCGGTGGCCGTGCGCCTGTCCGTACCCAACTTTTCGGTCAGAACGTCGATCAGTTCCGCCTTGTTCATTGAATCCTCCGCAGACTAATGGCCCGTCGTCGGACCGACTAGGTACCACGGTAAACCCACTTTGAGCAAGAGTCTATGTGCCACGCCAAAATTCATGTGGTTTAGCACACGTCCAGCTACCACCCCAAGGCTAACTCAGCTATCGCTACCGGGCGATTACACCTGCGAAATATGCGCCGGAAGGGTTGTGGGTTTCCAACTTGGCCTTGCCTTTTCGAACTCGCCGATGACGTCACTACGCCGTAGTGTCAGCCCGATGTCGTCCAATCCTTCGAGCAGACGCCACCGCGTGTAGTCATCAATATCGAACGGCAACACGACGGTTCCGGCCGTCACCGTGCGCGCCTCGAGGTCTACTACCAATTCGAGACCGGGCTGTTCCTCGAGCAACTTCCAGAGCATTTCGACATCGTTCTGTGACATCTGCGCGGCCAACAGTCCACCCTTACCCGCATTGCCGCGGAAGATGTCAGCGAAGCGCGCGGAGATGACGACTCGAAAGCCGTAGTCCGACAGCGCCCATACAGCGTGCTCGCGGGAGGATCCGGTACCGAAGTCCGGGCCGGCCACCAGCACACTGCCACGGTTATACGGTTCGGTGTTCAGAATGAAGTCCGGATCCGATCGCCATGCTGCGAACAGTCCGTCCTCGAATCCCGTTCGCGTCACCCGCTTCAGGTACACGGCCGGAATGATCTGATCGGTGTCGACATTGGATCGGCGCAGCGGCACTCCGATCCCCTTGTGCACAGTGAAGGCTTCCATTTGCTGATTCTCCTGGGTCATTAGACGATTTGGGCTGGCTGTTTCGAGTGACTTGCAAGCAGTCACTAGCGGCGCTGTTTCGAGTGACCTGCAAGCAGTCGCTGGCCGCCAGCAGAACGAATCGGCGCGGACACAACGGCGTCCGCGCGCCGATCAGTCCAGATCCGTAGGCGAGGACAGGGTGCCGCGGACTGCCGTAGCGGCCGCTACGAGCGGGGAAACCAGGTGTGTACGGCCACCTTTGCCCTGCCGACCCTCGAAGTTACGGTTCGAAGTCGAAGCACAACGCTGACCCGGCGCGAGCTGATCGGGATTCATTCCCAAGCACATCGAGCAGCCCGCCTGACGCCATTCGGCGCCCGCCGCGGTGAAAATCTCGCCCAATCCTTCTTTTTCCGCCTGAGCGCGCACCCGCATAGATCCCGGTACAACCAACATTCGCACCCCGTCGGCGACGCGGCGTCCCTTCAAAATCCCGGCGACCGCACGCAAATCCTCGATGCGTCCGTTGGTGCACGAACCGACGAATACGGCGTCGACCGATACATCACGAAGCGGAGTACCCGGCTCCAAATCCATGTATCGCAACGCTTTCTCCGCGGACTCGCGCGCCGTCTCGTCGGTAATCTGCGCGGGATCGGGTACCTGCGCACCCAGTGGCGCACCCTGCCCCGGGTTGGTACCCCAGGTTACGAACGGGGTCAGCGAGGCGGCGTCGATGTGCACCTCAGCGTCGAAAACCGCCCCCTCATCGGTCGCGAGCGCATCCCAGGCGGCCACTGCGGCATCCCAGTCGGCTCCCTGCGGCGCGTGCGGGCGGCCTTTGAGGAATTCGTAGGTGGTTTCGTCAGCAGCGATCATGCCGGCCCGCGCGCCCGCCTCGATCGACATGTTGCAGATCGTCATTCGCGCCTCCATGGACATGGCGCGAATGGCCTCGCCGCGATACTCGAGCACATAGCCCTGACCACCGCCGGTACCGATCTGGGCGATGACCGCCAGAATCAGGTCCTTGCTCGTCACACCGGGCGGCAATTGGCCGTCCACGGTGATCGCCATGGTCTTGAACGGGCGCAGCGAGAGTGTCTGCGTGGCAAGGACGTGCTCGACCTCGCTGGTACCGATGCCCATGGCCAGCGCGCCGAACGCGCCGTGCGTGGAGGTGTGGCTATCGCCGCACACCACCGTCATTCCGGGCTGGGTCAAACCCAATTGCGGCCCGACGACGTGCACGATGCCCTGATCCAGATCCCCCATCGGGTGCAGTCGCACACCGAATTCCGCGCAATTGCGGCGCAGCGTCTCGACCTGGGTGCGCGAAATAGGGTCCGCGATCGGCTTATCGATATCGATCGTCGGGACGTTGTGGTCCTCGGTCGCGATGGTGAGATCGGGACGGCGCACCGGACGCCCCGCGGCGCGAAGTCCGTCGAAGGCCTGCGGGCTGGTCACCTCGTGTACGAGGTGCAGATCGATGTAGATCAGATCGGGCTCCCGCGAGGCGCCCTCGCCCTGTCCGCGGGCGACGACATGCTGCTCCCACACCTTCTCGGCCAGTGTGCGACGCTCGGCCATTCTCGATCACCTTTCCGACGAGCAACCGGGGGTACGCGATCCGGGCTGAGACGCGCTCACGGCTGCACAAGTTTTCGACTGTTTCCGACGCGTCCGGAGCGAGCAGTCCACTAAAATGGCTTTCTCAGTATCCGAGACGCTAATATCGTTCTATGAGACAGCATAGCGGTATCGGCGTCCTCGATAAAGCGGTGTCAGTGTTATATGCCGTCGCCGAGCACCCATGCGGTCTCAACGAACTGTGCACCCGCACCGGCCTGCCCCGGGCCACCGCCCATCGCCTAGCCGTCGGGCTCGAGGTGCACCGGCTGCTGTCCCGCGACAACAACGGCCTGTGGCGGCCCGGACCCGCCCTGGCCGAACTCGCTGCCGGGGCCACCGATCCACTGCACGAGGCGGCTACGGCCATTCTCCCCCGCCTGCGCGAGATCACCGGCGAGAGCGTTCAGATCTACTGCCGGGACGGCAATGCGCGGGTCTGCATCGCGGCCCTCGAACCGCCAGTCGGCCTGCGCGACACCGTGCCGATCGGGGCGCGACTGCCGCTCACCGCGGGTTCGGCGGCCAAGGTGCTGGTCGCCTGGGCAGATCCGGAACTGCAGCGCATCATCCTGGCCGACGCGGTATTCGGCGAGCGGGCACTGGCCGAGGTCCGCAAGCGCGGCTGGGCCCAGAGCGCCGCCGAGCGGGCCAGCGGTGTGGCCAGCGTCTCCGCACCAGTGCGCGACGCTGCGGGCCACGTCATCGCGGCCGTCTCGGTATCCGGACCGATCGATCGCATGGGCCGCAGGCCGGGCGCGCGCTGGGCGGCCGACCTGGTCGCCGCCGCTGACGCACTTCACAAGCGACTGTAACGCGTTCTAGTTTCGGCCCTCTAAAGTTGGTGCGCATGGGAGTAAACCAACGGGCACAGATCGTCATGTCCGACGCCGAGATTTCCGAATTCCTGGAGCGCAGCCGCATCGCGACGCTGGCCACCATCGGCCCGAACGGTGCACCGCATCTGACCGCGATGTGGTACGCCCTGATCGACGGCGAGATCTGGTTCGAGACCAAAGCCAAATCGCAAAAAGCGGTGAACCTACGCCGCGACCCCCGCGTAACCTGCATGGTCGAGGCGGGCCAGACCTACGACCAGCTGCGCGGCGTCTCGATCGAAGGCCACGCCGAGATCATCGATGATGCGGACAAGCTCTTCGCCGTCGGCGTGAGCGTTTGGGAGCGCTACACCGGCCCCTACAGCGAAGAGGTCCGCCCGCTCGTCGAGCAGATGCTCAACAAGCGCATAGCGGTCCGCGTTATCCCAGATCGCCTGCGCAGCTGGGACCACCGCAAACTCGGCCTCCCCCAACTCCCGGTAGGCGGCACCACCGCCCAACCCCTCGACTGATCGCGCCACGCGGACAAAATCCGCCTGACACGCCGGGTGCGGCACAGTAGCGTCAACCCTGTTCGACCCGAATCGGCAGCGCGGCGACGCCCCGTGGCGCGCGCCACCCAGCCGCGACGACGAGGAGCAGACATGGCGGAAGCAGAAAGTTCCAACGGCAAGGCGGCACCAAGCACCGAAGAGGTAAAACGCAAGTTCAAGGAAGCCCTGGAGCGCAAAAACCAGCACCACGCCAAGTCGAACGACCACCTCGACGGCCGCTCCAAGGCCACCTCCGCCCAAGGCAACGCGAGCCATAAGCGGGAATTCCGCCGCAAGAGCGGATAGGAAGCCCAACCGATACGCAAGAGGCCCTCCAGCGGACCGCTGGAGGGCCTCTTGTGTATCGCGGCCCTGTCGAGACCCCAACTCCGGCGGATCACAAGGAACTCGGGTCACCTGCTCAACGGCACAATGCCGGCCCAGCCCCGACCAAGCAGCGCCATCCCGAGCCAGCCGTCCAGGAGGCGCAAGCCCCAAGCGGCAACCAACCGCCTCCCGGATAACGGCACCCTGAGCTGACGTTATCCCGGGCGCACCACCGTCCCGAGTAAGTGCCCTAGGAGCGCAGCCCTCTGGCTAGGGACATCGGCTCCCACTCACAACAACCTGATGATCCCACTCCCCACCACCGCGACAAACGCCCCCAGCAGCAGCGAGGAAACAGACCCCCACCCACCCAAATGACACCCATGACCTGCTGTTCCGGGGCGAAGCCTCCGGCCGAACTCGGGGGTCCGGGGGCAAAGCCCTCCGGGTGGGGGTGTGGGGGTTTCACCCCCACAAGACAATGCGAAGCAGAAAAAGGCCCATGCTCTCCATGAGCATGGGCCTCCCATTCTGCGTAGCCCCGACGGGATTCGAACCCGCGCTACCGCCTTGAGAGGGCGGCGTCCTAGGCCGCTAGACGACGGGGCCAGGACTGGATCTCCCACATTTCAGTGGGTGATCTTTCCGGTTGATCTTTCGATCAGTGGAAGCTCGGTTAGCTTAGCCGACCGGAGCTCGGCGACCAAATCGCCGGATGCTGAACAACTTTCGGTCGCGCGCCGAGAGGAGAACAACATTTCCGCTGGGGTACCAGGACTCGAACCTAGAATGGCTGAACCAGAATCAGCTGTGTTGCCAATTACACCATACCCCAATGACCAGGACGTTCGACCTCGTGTCCGGCTGACCCGAGGCCCTGTTCCGAGCCGAGAAGTAGAGTACCAAACCGCATACGGTTTACTACAAATCGCCTGTTCAACGCCCTGTTTTTTGGTCAGAGACAGATTTTCAGGCCGGTGCCGTCCAGTCCCGCGCCGAGCGCAGTCGAGCCAGGCTCGTCTCGCGGCCGAGCAGCTCCAGCGATTCGTACAGCGGCGGGCTGATATGCGAACCCGTCACTGCCACTCGCACTGGTGCGAACGCCTTGCGCGGTTTGAGCCCCAGATCATCGATGAGCGCCGTTTTGAGCGCATCCTCGATAGCGGGGGTGGTCCAGGCCGGCAGCGGCTCGAGCGCGGCAATGGCGGCATCCAATACCGGCGTCGCTTCGGAACCGAGATTCTTCGACCCCGCCGCAGGATCAATCGCGAACTGTTCCGCGGGCGCCAACAAGAAACGCAGCAGATCCCATGCGTCGGACAACACCACGATCCGGGTCTGCACCAGTTCGGCGGCCGCGGCGAACAACTTGTCGTCGATGTCGGCGCCGATGTGGCCGTGTTCGGTGAGGAACTCCCGCAAGCGGTGCGTGAAATCACCCGGCTCCAGCAATCGGATGTGTTCGGCGTTGAGTGCGTCGGCCTTCTTCTGATCGAAACGGGCCGGATTCGAATTCACCTTCGAGATATCGAAGGCTGCCACCATCTCTGCCAGCGAGAAAACATCGCGATCATCCGCGATGCCCCAGCCGAGTAGCGCCAGGTAATTCAGCAAACCCTCCGGGATGAATCCCCTATCCCGATGGACGAACAGATTCGACTCCGGATCGCGCTTGGACAACTTCTTGTTGCCCTGCCCCATCACGAACGGCAGATGACCGAACTCGGGAGTGAACTCGGCGACGCCGATCCGGCGCATAGCCGCATAGAGCGCGATTTGACGGGGAGTGGACGAGAGAATGTCCTCACCGCGCAACACATGGGTGATCTTCATCAATGCGTCGTCGACCGGGTTAACCAGCGTATAGAGCGGATCGCCATTACCGCGAGTGAGTGCGAAATCGGGCACGGTACCCGCTTTGAAGGTGGTTTCGCCGCGCACGAGATCGTGCCAGGTGATGTCTTCATCGGGCATTCGGAGTCGGATTACCGCCGGGCGTCCGGCGGCACGATGGGCCGCGATCTCCCCGGGGGTGAGATCGCGGTCATAGTTGTCGTAGCCGAGTTTCGGATCCCGGCCCGCGGCGCGATGGCGCTCTTCGACTTCCTCGGCCGTCGAAAAGGATTCGTAGGCTTCACCGGCGGCCAGCAAATTCCGCACGACCTCCATATGCAGCTCGCGTCGCTGCGATTGCCGATAGGGGGCATAGGGCCCGCCGACCTCCGGCCCCTCGTCCCAGGTGAGGCCGAGCCAGCGCAGCGCGTCCAGGATCGCACCGTAGGATTCTTCGGAATCGCGTGCGGCATCGGTATCTTCGATGCGAAAGACGAACTTGCCGCCGGTGTGGCGGGCGTACGCCCAATTGAACAGCGCCGTCCGGACCAGGCCGACATGCGGCGTTCCGGTCGGTGACGGGCAGAAGCGGACCCGTACTTCAGTCATGGCTCTCTTTCGACTAGCGCTTGGCGGCAACAGGATTGGTGAGGGTTCCGATGCCCTCGACGGTGACGGAGACGTTCTGTCCGGCCTGCAGTGGGCCGACGCCCTCCGGGGTGCCGGTGAGCAGCACATCGCCGGGCAGCAGTGTCATCACCGTGGTCACCCACTCGATGAACTTCGGAATATCATGCAGCAGAAGCGAAGTGCGGCTGCGCTGGCGGACCTCGCCGTCGACTTCGGTGACGATCTCCAGATCCGAAGGGTCGAGCGAGGTTTCGATCCACGGGCCGAGCGGGCAGAAGGTGTCGTAGCCCTTGCCCCGGGTCCACTGACTGTCGTGCTTCTGCTGATCGCGCGCGGTCACATCGTTGGCGACGGTGTAGCCGAGCACCACATCGAGCGCGCGGGCGGCGGGCACATCCTTGCACGGACGGCCGATGACGATTGCCAGCTCGCCCTCGTAGTCCACCTGGGATGAGCTGGGCGGCAATACGATCGACGCATTCGGGCCGATGATCGAGGTGCTCGGCTTCATGAAGATCACCGGATCCGCCGGTGCGACCCCACCCATTTCGGCCGCGTGCGCGGCGTAGTTCTTACCGATGCAGACCACCTTGCTGGCCAGAATCGGCGCGAGCAGGCGCACGTCGGCCAGCGGCCAACTCCGCCCGGTGAATGTCGGAGTACCGAACGGATGTTCCGCGATCTCCTTGGCGACGCTCTGGCTCCCCTCCCCTTCGATGCTGACGAAAGCGACTCCATCGGGACTGGCGATTCGACCTAGACGCATGCACCGCAGTCTATCGACCGCCCTCGACCTGCTCGAACGCGCCCGACCGAGCGGTCCGGAACCGTACGGGGTGGCGGGTTCGGCGGCCCGCGATGTGAGCAGTTCGACAGAACCACAGCGGAATCCAGTTGCTCACCGGGTGTACGGTAAGTCTCGATGTTCACACAATGAGAACTCATTCCCATATATTGAGATTTCGAGGTGAGGCCGATGGCTACGACGGTGACGCAGATGCGCGACATCCGACGGTGGTCCATGCTCGGTCTCGGCGTGTTCGCGCAGGCCTCCAGTGCCGTCTTCATCCACGGCGTGCCATTTCTACTGCCCGCGCTGACCGCCGACGGCATGCCGCTGGCTACCGCGGGCCTGCTCGTGGCCATGCCGACCGTCGGGTTGGTGTGCACGCTGATCGCCTGGGGATATGTCGTGGACCGGATCGGCGAGCACAAGGTGCTGGTCAGCGGACCGCTGCTGATGTTCGGTGCCGGCGTCGCGGCGGCTACCGTCTCCGATTACGTGCTGCTCGGCGCATTGCTGTTCCTTGGCGGCGTCGGCGCGGCGAGTACGAATGGCGCCAGCGGCCGGGTGATCGTCGGATGGTTCCCGCCGCAGCGACGCGGACTGGCAATGGGAATTCGACAGACCGCACAGCCGATCGGCGTCGGTATCGGCGCGCTCAGCATTCCGGCCGTTGCGGCCGCGCACGGTGTCTCGGCGGCCATTCTGGTGCCCGCGGTGATGGCGGGGGTCGCCGCGCTCGGCTGCCTGATCGGGATCGTCGATCCGCCACGGCCCGCGGGCCGCGCAGCGGATCGGGTCAACCCGTATCGCGGCGATTCCACCCTGTGGCGCATCCATGCGGTGTCGGTACTGCTGTGCATTCCCCAAGGGACCGTATGGACTTTCGCATTATTGTGGTTGCACAATGACGTTGGCTGGTCGCTGCCCGTAGCGGGTGCTCTGGTGACCGGAACCCAATTCCTCGGCGCCCTAGGACGAATCGGCGCCGGCGCCTGGTCCGACCGCGTCGGCAGCCGACTGGGGCCGCTGCGCACCGTCGCCATCGCCGCCGTAATCTCCATGGGCGCCTTGGCTTTGGCCGCGTGGACGCATACATGGTCGGCCGCGATTCCGTTGCTGATCGCCGCGTCGATCATCACGGTCTCCGATAACGGTTTGGCTTTCACGGCGGTCGCCGAGATCGCCGGACCGTTCTGGAGTGGACGCGGACTGGGTATCCAGAACACCGGCCAGAACCTCGCAATGGCCGCTATACCACCGGTTTTCGGCGCGCTGATCACCGCAAGCGGATTCCCTGCCGCCTACCTGCTGGCCGCCGTGTTGGCAATGGCGGCGGTTCCACTGGTCCCTGTTCACCGCCGATCCGATTAACGGCCCCTTAGGAATTCGCGCCCGTTCCGGTTCGCCGGTGCGAGCGCGATGGATGTGCGTCGGCCGGCCAACCCCGACGACGCAATCGGGCCGCCATCATGACCGCACATGCAGGGCCCACCGCGGAACAATTGGCCGACCTCGCAAGCTCGGACCAGTCGTCACCGAATCCGTCAGTGCGGCAGCCACGGTCGTCGAACAGCAGTCCAGCGGTCGCCCGCTGCGATGTTGGCGGCCATCGGGCCGATCGCCGAGCCTACGGCGCGGGTCCACGATGCTATCGCGGGTGTCATCCATGAGTCGATTCGATGCATTGCCGCGCGGATCGGCGCCGCACTGACCGAGCGCGAATAGTTCAGATCTCGATCAAAACAGCTGGATCGAAACTCACCCGGAACGGTGGCTCGGCGCGGATCGACGCGGTGAATACGGTTCCTGCCGGCACCACTGGATGGGCGCTAAAGGCACCGTCCGCGAGCAGCATTCGGTGGATCCGGACCTCCGGATGATGTTCGACTATCCAGTACTGCGGAATGTCGATGGCCGCGTACTCGCGAACCTTCCCGACCCGATCGGTGCGTTCGCTGCCGTCGCCCGGCGTGACGACCTCCACGGCGAGCAGCACCTCCGCACCGGCAACCAGTCTGGGCGTTTCGGCGATAATCGCAGCCCGTGCCACATCTCTCGGGATCACCACGATATCGGGCTTGCGAATGCCGCTGGGCGTGTTGACTTCCCAACCACCGCCGATAAATACATGCACCGCGGCCCCACCGGCCGCGACATCGATGAGCCGCCCGACCCGCTGCACCACGAAATCGTGACGCGCACCGCCCACGATCTCGATCAACCATCCGTCCTCGAGCTCGAAACCCTTACCGCCGTTCGGCAAACGGCGCAGATCGACATCGGTAAACGGTCCCCGACGCTCGGTCATTGGATTCCCTCGTGTTCCTGCGGAGCGGAAAGGCCCGCACTCGAAACTCGCTCGAGCGCGGGCCTCAGACAGAACACGTCAGACCGCCGCGGCGATCCGATCTCCGATCTCGACGGTCGAAGCCCCACCGGTGCGCGACGCGAGATCCTTGGCGACCGCCGCTTCGATGCGGGCGGCGCCTTCGGTATTTCCGAGATGGTTGAGCAGCAACGCCACCGACAGAATCGCGGCGGTCGGATCGGCCTTGGACTGACCCGCGATATCGGGGGCGCTGCCGTGGACCGGCTCGAACATGCTCGGGTTGGTGCCGGAGGCATCGATATTGCCGCTGGCCGCCAGGCCGATACCACCGCTGACCGCGGCCGCGAGGTCGGTGATGATGTCGCCGAAGAGGTTGTCGGTGACGATCACATCGTAGCGGCCCGGATCGTTCACCATATGGATGGTGGCGGCGTCGATGTGCTGGTAGGCGGTCTGCACCTCGGGGAACTCCGCCGCGACCTCATTCACCGTGCGCTGCCACAGCGAACCGGCGAAGGTCAGCACATTGTTCTTGTGCACCAGGGTGAGGTGCTTGCGCCGGGCCTGCGCCTTGGCGAAGGCGTAGCGCACGACCCGCTCGATGCCGAAGCGGGTGTTGGTGCTCACCTCGGTGGCCACCTCGTGCGGCGTCTCCACCCGGATCGCGCCGCCGGTGCCGGTGTAGGGGCCCTCGGTGCCCTCGCGCACGACCACGAAGTCGATATCCGGATTGCCCGCGAGCGGACTGGTCACACCCGGGTACAGCTTCGACGGACGCAGGTTCACATGATGATCGAGCGCGAACCGGGTGCGCAGCAGCAGTCCACGCTCGAGCACACCGCTGGGCACCGACGGATCGCCGATCGCGCCGAGCAGGATCGCATCGTGCTGCTTCAGCTCGGGCAGTACCGAATCCGGCAGGATCTCGCCGGTCGCGTGGTAGCGCCGCGCGCCAAGGTCGTATTCGGTCTTCTCGACCCCCGGCTGCACCACGTCGAGCACCTTGAGCGCCTCGGCGATGACCTCGGGCCCGATCCCATCACCAGCGATAACAGCAAGCTTCATAACACCAATGCTCCGTTCAGTAATGCCGACCGCCACCGTACTTCGCCCCGCACCGCTCACCGCTGCCGGGCATCGCAGCGCAGGTTTCCGCACGCCGCGCACTGTTTCGTCCGGCAATCACGTGCGCGGCGCGACACTTCGTGCGCGGCACATGTGACGACGCCGCGCACGGGTAGGTGTGCGCGGCGGCGGTGGCGGTCAGAAGAGGTCGACGACGACGATCTTGGCGGCGCCGACGGATTCGGCGATCGCGGCCTGGACGTCGGCGGGGACTTCGCGGGCCACACGTAGAACCACGGTCGCGCCCTCCTTATCGACATCCTGGCTCAGCTGCGCGGCGAGGATGTCGATCTCGGCCTCACCGAGCTTGGTGCCGATCTTGCCCAGGGCGCCCGGCTTGTCCTCGTAGTTCAGCACGGCCAGATTCAGACCTTCGGCGCGCATGTCGTAGTTGCGACCGTTGATGTTGACGATCTTCTGCACCTGCTGCGGCTCGGTCAGCGTGCCCGCCACATTCAGGGTGCTGCCGTCGCCGAAGACCGCGCGCAGGTCGACGACGCTGCGGTGGCTCGGGCTCTCCGAAACCTTGGTGACCTCGGTGGTAATGCCGCGGTCCTTGGCCAAGGCGGGAGCGTTGACGAAGGTGACCTGGTCCTCGACCAGCGCGGAGAAGATGCCGCGCAGCGCCGAAAGCTCCAGCACCGCAACATCTTGTGCGGCCAGCTCGCCACGCACCTGCACCTCGACGCTGACCGGCAGCTCGTTGGACACCGCACCGAGCAGATGCCCCTGCTTGCGCACGATCTCCAGCCACGGCGCGACCTCGTCGCCGACGGCGCCACCGGTGACATTCACCGCACCCGGCACGAACTCACCGGCCAGGGCCAGCAGTACGGACTTGGCGACATCGGTGCCCGCGCGGTCCTGTGCCTCGGCGGTGGATGCACCCAGGTGCGGGGTCACCACGACCTGCGGCAGGTCGAACAGCGGACTGTCGGTGCACGGCTCGGTGTCGAATACATCCAGACCGGCGGCACGCACGTGACCCGACTTGATGGCGTCGGCGAGCGCCTGCTCATCGACCAGCCCACCGCGTGCGGCATTGACGATGATGACGCCCGGCTTGGTCTTGGCGATGGCTTCCTTGCCGATGATGCCCTTGGTCTCCGGGGTCTTCGGCAGGTGCACCGAGATCAGGTCGGCGCGCTCGAGCAGCTCGTCCAGGCTCAGCAGTTCGATGCCGAGCTGGGCGGCGCGGGCCGGGGAGACGTAGGGGTCGTACGCGATCACCTTGGTCTCGAAGGCGGCCAGACGCGCGGCGAACAGCTGGCCGATGCGGCCGAGGCCGACCACACCGACGGTCTTGTCGAAGATCTCGACGCCGTTGAACTTGCTGCGCTGCCAGGTCCGCTCGCGCAGAGTGGAATCGGCGGCCGGGATCTGGCGGGCCGCGGCCAGTAGCAGCGTGACGGCGTGCTCGGCGGCGGTGTGGATGTTGGAGGTGGGCGCGTTGACCACCATGACGCCGCGCTCGGTGGCCGCGGGCACATCGACATTGTCGAGGCCGACGCCGGCGCGGGCGACGATCTTCAGGTTCTTCCCGGCCTCGAGCACCTCGGCGTCGACGGTGGTCGCCGAGCGGACGAGTAGGGCATCCGCCTCGGGCACCGCGGCCAGCAGCGCCGGACGGTCGGGGCCGTCGACCCAGCGGACCTCGACACCGTCACCGAGCGCGTCGACGGTCGACTGGGCGAGCTTGTCGGCGATCAGAACAACAGGACGGCCTGCTTGGCTCACTGTGGGGTACTCCTGGGAGGAAAGGGGTCGGCAATTACCGCGCACAAGCTTAGTTGGCCGGAATCCGCCGCGGCCTACTCCCCCGGTAGGCGGGTGCCTCAACATGGAGGAAGGCCCCGCACCAACGGTGCGAGGCCTTCCCTCGTCGCACGCCGTCACGGCGGCGTCGGCTCGATCGATTCGATCGACCGAGACAGCGCTATCAGCCGCCGAAAGAACCCGTCCACAGGGTGTTGAGAATACCGTGCAGAGCAGCGCTACCGGTGGAGAACAGGCCGTTCAGGGCGGCGGAACCGGTGTCGATGATAACGGGGATCATGAAATTCCTCTTCGTCGAAAACTAATCCAGTCGAACTGGCTGACACATGACACATCGGAGCGTGAACAAATCCGGTTACGAAATTCTGGCGAATTGTGACGCAGACTACATATCGCTTTTCATTGTGATCTGGACAACCGACCAACACTCTACTGATCAGGCGATATATGCATGAACGCAGGTCGGAAGCGCTTTTTCGCGCGGTAATTAGATCAGCAAAAGAAGTTTTCTAAGAGATCTCTGAGAGAATGTTCGACAGCGCCTGAGATCTGTCCGAGATAGGACGCGGTGCAACCCCGGCAACCCTCGTACATAACAGACTGCATTGCCGCCTCATCGCGAGTCAGCGTATTAATCGGCGCGATACGTCAGATACGGCCGCGCCAAGATCAACGCGACAGCAAGCATGGCGCTACTTGAATACACGGGCAGCAGAGGAATGAACGCGGTGGAGCGGATGGAGAAGGGGATCACCAGTGCGCTGGCCGAGCCCGCGGCAGCCGTGCCGCGCAGTATCCACCCACGCCTCGCCACTGTCGCCAACCCCACAGCCCGAGGCGACGATCGCCACCGCCGTAGCCATCAGCGCGCCACCGAATCCGGCGATGAGGACGCCGACCCCGGTCGCGACCAGCAGGTGGCCTCCGAGCGCGCGGCGCTCGGGACATTCCGACGGCGCCGTCCAATGCGGCGTGGTCGGCTTGCGTCACACCGCGAGCAGGAACGTAGGAAACAGCATGACCGCCGCCGTGACGTGCAGTGGTTCGTCGAAGCCGATCACCAGGAAGTAGAACAGCGCCGGAAACTCGATCAGCCCGGAGAGCAGATACGCGGGGCGCAGACCCGGCGGCCGTATGCCGCCTCAGGCCACGCCGGCGTACAGCACGTCGATGGCGATCATGACAGTGCCGGACCCAAAGACTGCCGCCGAGCCGATGCCGGCGAGGATCATGCCGATGCCGACGAGCGGACCTCAGCACCAGGCGGGACAAGGTCGTGGGTCCAGCGGAACGCCACGAAGGGTCGGCGGTGGTGGTGCGGTCGGTTGTGCGGCCTCGATGGCAGTGGAACGAGCCGGGGCCGGCGGCGATCAGCACCGCGGGTGTCGCCGGCACGATGGCGGCAGTGTCGGCCGACGCCGTCATCGCGGCGGCGGTATCGGATTCGGTCAGGCAGTGCCGCTCAGCGGGTTCGCCGATGATAGATGTCATCGAGGCGCCACTGGTCCGCCGGTCACACCTCGGCGACCGCAGCCGCGTAAGCGCGGGCCAAACGGTCGGTGGCGGTCGGCGCGTCCGGATCGGGACGCGGAATCCCGAGGTGCGACTCACGCAGTTCGTTCATGAACTCGGCCCACAGCTGCGGTCCACCCTCCTCGAGGAGTTCCGCTCGCACGCGCAGGCGCTTCGTCGTCGGGCGATGCCGCAGCCCCCATGCGCCCAATTGCGCCATAATCGGCACCAACTGGATCGCGGGCTCGGTGAGCCGGTACTCGGCCTTCTGGCCGGGACGAGTGTCCTCTCGACTGAGCAGTCCGGCCGCGACCAGGCGCTTGAGCCGGTCGGACAGAATATTGGACGCGATCCCCTCCTCCGATCCGGCCAGCAGCTCGCGGAAGTGGCGGCGATTGCCGAACATCACGTCACGCAGCACCAGCAGCGTCCATCGATCGCCGATCACCTCGATGGTCGCGTTGATCGGGCAGCCCGAACGTCCATCGTCGCGCATGTGGCGCTCCTTCCCTCGACATTTCTGCTTGCATTCTACAACCAGTTGCGCATAGGCTGCCCACAAGCGATTGCAAAATGCAATCAGATCAGAGAAGAGACACATCATGGCAAAGTTGCGCGTGCACAACATCGCGATCTCGCTCGACGGCTACATCGCCGGACCGAATCAGGGACCCGAGAACCCGCTCGGCGAGGGCGGATTGCGGCTGCACGATTGGGTGTGGGCCACGCGCTACGCGCACCAGATGGACGGCGCGGACACCGGCGAGACCGGCGTGGACAACGATTTCATGGTCGCGGGCGATGCCGGCATCGGCGCAACCATCATGGGGCGCAACATGTTCGGCCCGATCCGCGGTCCGTGGACCGATCACGAATGGAAGGGTTGGTGGGGCGCCAACCCGCCCTACCACCACGACACCTTCGTGATGACCCACCACGCGCGGCCGTCGCTGCCGATGGAGGGTGGCACAACGTTCCATTTCGTGAACCAAACGCCGGAAGCCGTTCTGCGCCAAGCATTCAAGGCCGCGGACGGTCAGGATGTGCGGCTCGCGGGCGGCTCATCGGCGATTCGGCAGTTTCTGCGCGCCGGTCTGGTGGACGAGATGCATCTCGCGGTGGTCCCGATCCTGCTCGGCGCGGGCGAGCGGCTCTACGACGATCTCGCCACCCTGCCGGGCTACGAGATCAGTTCGGTGGTTCACTCCCCCGCGGTCACCCATGTCACCTTCGGCAAGAGCGCCTGAATGTCCCCGAAAACGACGAGAGGCCCGCACCCCCTGCCGGGTGCGAGCCTCCTAAGTCACGCTTGATCAGATAGCGCGGACGTCCTGGGCCTGCGGGCCCTTCTGGCCCTGGCCGATCTCGAACTCCACGCGCTGGCCCTCTTCGAGGGACCGGAAACCCGAGCCGGAAACGGCCGAGTAATGCACGAAGACGTCAGGGCCGCCTCCGTCTTGAGCGATAAAGCCGAAGCCCTTCTCGCTGTTGAACCACTTCACACTGCCTTGAGCCATGTTCTTTACTTCTTACTTCCTGTTGATGAGCCGAGCAGATCACTTCGATAAGCCCGATCTCGTGATCAACAATGCCATCATCGGACGAATTCGGCCACTTCCAGCAGTGGCAACTGTGAGCAAGCCGACGTTGGAGCAACGGTGTGGCCGCGGACGCAACATCGGTTGCGAAGGGCTGGCTACCCTGATCATCGACCGGTAGCGGAGCATAGATCGCCAGGTCAGCGCGCAGTTTCGGCTACCGATGCGGACTCGGCCGAAATCCCAGCAACCACGCTCGACATAGACCTCGCACCGGAACTGAGAATTCGCAAAGAAAATACGACAGTTCGGGCTCAGATGTGCACTAAGTGGTCGGTTTTCAGTTATGCAGCCGTGACCAAGTGAGCCATGCGATCGTCATATTGATGGAATTTCCGGCCGCAGGCCACGACCGGCTAGTCCGCTGATTCGGCTCTGTTCAGGTAACGCAGCTGCGCCGTCTTGGCCTGGTCGTAGGCCGCGCGGCCCGCCAGGTGCTCTGGCACACCGACCTCCCACCAGGCACCCGCATCGGTCCAGGCGGACGGCTGGGTGCGCACGACCACAACGGCCGGCCGGGACTCGCTCAGTGCCGCTGCCCTGGCCCGCGCATACGCGCCGCGGAACTCGGTCAGATCGGTCGCGGTGAAGACCGCGCAGCCCAATGATCTTGCGTGGCTTGCGAAGTCGGCGCGCGGCGGTCGCACGTGGTTGGTGCGGCAGTCGGCATAGAAGTTGTTGAAGGGGTCGCCGCCCTGACCTTCTTGGAGCCGGGCGATCACCGCGTAGCCGTCGTTGTCGCAGACGACCGCGACGAATCGGTGGCCCGCGAAGGCCGCGGAGAACAGCTCCGAGTTGAGCATCAAATAGGAGCCGTCGCCCAGCATGGTGGTGACCAGACCGTGCACATGCGCCATCGCCGCACCCCAGGCACCCGCGAGTTCGTAACCCATGCAGGAGAACCCGTACTCGACGTCCATGGTCGGCACGGTGCCGGTGGCCCGCCAGCCGCCGATCAGCTCGCCGGGCATACCGCCCGAGGCGGTCATCACATAGTCGTCGGGTGCACTCAATTCGTTGACGACGCCGACGATTTGGGCGTAGCTCGGAACGCCCGGTGTCGGTGCGCGCAGCTTGTCGATATGGGCGTCCCAGGTGGTGCGGAGTCCTTCCGCGCGCTCGGACCATTCGGTATCGACTTGCCAATTCGCCAGGAGCGCAGCCAATTCCCGCACCGTCGCGTCGGCATCACCCACGACCGCGAGCGCACCGTGCTTCACCGCGTCGAAACGGGCCGTGTTGACGGTGATCAGCCGGACGTCGGGCGCGAAGACGGTCCAGGAGGCGGTGGTGAAGTCCTGAAGTCGGGTGCCGATGGCCAACACCAGATCCGCCTGTGCTGCAGCGGCATTGGCCGACGCCGAGCCGGTAATGCCCAGCGGACCGGCATACAACTCGTGGTCGTGCGGTACGAGAGTGCGCCCAGCCGTCGTTTCGGTTATCGGAATTCCGTGCCGCTCAGCGAATTCGAGTACCAGCCGGCCCGCACCCGAATAGCGCACACCGCCGCCGAGGACCAACAGTGGACGTCGCGCCGATCGCAGTGCCCGCGCTGTCTCGGCCAGCACCCGAGAGTCTGGGCGCGAACGTGTGATTCGGTGTACGACCGGCTCGAAAAGCGCCTCGGGAAAGTCGTAGGTCTCGGCTTGGACGTCCTGTGGCAATGCCAATGTCACAGGGCCCACATCAGCCGCATCGGTCAGCACCCGCGCCGCCTGGGGCAAGGTGGCAATCAGTTGTTCCGGTCGGGTGATGCGGTCGAAGTAGCGGCTGACCGCGCGGAAGGCATCGTTGACGGTAATGGTCGGGTCGCCGAAGTGTTCGACCTGTTGCAGCACCGGATCCGGTGCGCGGTTGGTGAAGGTATCCCCCGGAAGCAGCAGCAGCGGAAGACGATTCGCATGTGCCACTCCGGCGGCCGTCACCATATTCAGCGCGCCGGGACCGATCGAGGACGTCGCGATTCCGACCTGACGTCGGTGGGTCGCCTTCGCCAGGCCGACGGCTGCCAGCGCCATTCCCTGCTCGGTATGCCCACGCCAGACCGGGATTTCATCGCGACGCTCGGATAGTGCGGTGCCGAGGCCGAGCACATTGCCGTGCCCGAATATCGCGAAAGCCGCCGGGAACAACGGTACTTCGCGGCCGTCGAAGGTCTCCGAATGCTGGGCGACCAGCCAGCCGACCAGTGCCTGCGCCGTTGTCAGCCTCACGGCGTCACCACGCGCTGCAATTCGTGCTGCAGTGCGTCCAATTCGGCACCGCCGGCCATTTGTCTTGTCAACTCCGGCAGGTCGATCTTCGACTTCTCGTACGAGCCGAGCATCGCACCGCGTTTGAGCAGCAGGAAGCGGTCGCCAACCGGATAAGCATGGTGCGGGTTGTGGGTGATGAGGATGACCCCGAGCCCGCGATCCCGGGCCTGCACAACGTACTTCAGTACGACACCGGCCTGTTTCACCCCCAGGGCGGCGGTCGGTTCATCCAGGATGAGCACCTTGGCCCCGTAGTGCACGGCCCTGGCGATCGCGATGCACTGGCGTTGTCCGCCCGACAGCGTGCCGACCGGCTGTTCCATGTCCCGGATCTCGATCCCCATGTCCGCCAACGCCTCTCGCGCGATATCGCGGCCTCTGCGACGGTCGAGCAGTCGCAGCGGACCGTAGCCGATGGTCGGCTCGGAGCCGAGTACGAAGTTGCGCCAGACGCTCATCAGCGGCACCACGGCGAGATCCTGGTAGACGGTCGCGATGCCGTGGTCCAAAGCCTCGCGGGGCGAAGACAACCGGGTCGGCCGGCCATCCAGCTTCAGTTCACCGCGATCGTGCTGATGTACTCCGGCGAGAACCTTGATCAGGGTCGACTTGCCCGCACCGTTATCGCCGAGGATGCAGGTGACCTGTCCGGCATTAACCACGGTGGAGACGTCACGTAGTGCGACGACACCGCCGTAGCTCTTGCCGATATCGATCGCTTCGATCAGGGGTGGCCCACCCGTCACCCGACCACCAGAATCGCTACGCGATGCTGTGTTCATCGGCGTACCCTTTCGGCTCGCTTCTTGAATATGTTGTTGACCAACACCGCGGCCAGCAGCAGCACGCCGAGGAACAGCATGAACCAGTCGCTGTCCCACCCGGCGAAAACGATGCCCTGCCGTGCCATGCCGAAGATCAGCGCGCCGATGGCGGCGCCGATCGCGGAACCGAATCCGCCGGTCAGCAGGCAGCCGCCGACCACGGCCGCGATGATGTAGTGCAGTTCCAGCCCGACGCCCTGATTCGCCTGCACGCTGGAGAACCGGAGGATACTGCAAGATCCGACTACCCAACCGGCGAAGGCGGTGGTCATGAAGAGCAGGATCTTCGTCCGATCGGCGGGGACGCCGACAGCCCGCGCGCTCGGCAGCGCACCGCCCACCGCGAAAATCCAGTTGCCGAACTTGGTGCGCACCAGGACAAGTGCGGCGATCGCGGTGAGGACCACCCACCAGACGACCGACGCTTGCAGGTGCGTATCGCCGATGTCCAATGTCGAGGCGAAGACCCAGCCCGCCGAGTTGTATCCGTCGGCGGCTCGAATGCCCGACACCTGAACGGTTCCGGTAACCAGACGGGTGACGCCGAGGTTGAGACCTTGCAGCGCAAGGAAAGTGCCAAGAGTAACGATGAAACTCGGTAGCCCCGTTCGCATCACGAGCCAGCCGTTGAAGGCACCCACCATAAGCGCGAAGAGCAGCGAAACCAGGAGCGCGAGCCAGACATTCCAACCCGCGTGCACCGCGAGCAATGCGGTGACCAGCGCGGTAGAAGCGGTCATGACACCGGCCGAGAGGTCGAATTCGCCGCCGATCATCAGCAATGCGACCGCGACCGCCATGATGCCGAGCGTGGATGAATCGTCCAGCCAGGTCGCGACACCGAGTGAGCTGAGGAAACGGTCGGTAATGATCGAGAAGAATACGAAGACCAGTGCGGCGCCGAGCAATGCGCCGATCTCCGGACGCACGACCACCCGCTGCAACAGCGACGGCCCGTCGGGCGGGGTGTTGGGCGTGACCTCGGAAGTTTTTGTGGCAATAGTCATTTCATCCACTCCCTCAGCGCATACCCAGTGCCACGCGGGCCGCGACAGCTTCGACATTGTTCTTGTCGACGAAGGCGGGACCCGTCTGCACCGGTGCGCCACCACCCACCGAGTTCAGATTCGTCCGATACAGCTGCAGCAGCACGATCGGCAGATAGCCCTGTTCGTACTGCTGCTGGTCCACGGCGAACAGCAGCTTCCCGGCCCGAATGGCCTCGACCACATCGGTATTCAGATCGAAGGTCGCGACTGTCGCCGTCGACAGCGATTCCTTCACACCGTCCACCGCACGGGCGGCTACCTGTGAATTCAGCGTGAGCACGGCGTCGATGGACCTGTCCGCCTCCAATGCGCCCTTGATGCGGGACTGCGCGTCAGTGGGATTGTTGATATCCACCTGCAGCGTGGTGCCATTACCGAAGGCCTTGGTCGCACCGTCACAGCGCTGGTTGGCACCGATATTGCCCGCCTCGTGGATCACGCACAGCAACTTCTTGCGACCAGCGTCGGCGAGGCGCTTGCCCGCGGCCTGTCCGGCCAGTGTTTCGCTCTGCCCCACATGGCCGATCGCACCGAACTCGGTGCTCTCGCTCTCACCGGAGTTGATGGTCACCACCGGAATGCCCGCGGCAATGGCCTTTTCGATCGAGGATCTCAGAGCTTCAGGATTCGCCATCGATACAACGAGACCGTCCACGCCTTGTGCGACAGCGTTATCGATGAGTTTGGCCTGCTGCCCCGGATCGCCCGAGGAGTTGTACTCGACGCGGACGCCGAGATCCTTGCCCGCCGCCTCCGCGCCATTCTTGACGACGTTCCAGAAGGCGTCGCCTGGGCTGCCGTGGGTCACCACCGCGACGGAGCCCAATTTGCCTTGCGCGACCGGGGATTGGGTCGGGGCGGAAACATCCGCACCCGGACCCGTACACGCGGCGAGGAGGGTGGCCGCAGCCAGCCACGGCAGCACGCGACGGGATCGCCGCCACCATGCCGTGCGTATTTCCAGCGACATCGTTGTCATCACTTCCCATCTAGATTCGGACTGAGCCCAGCGCGGAAGCTATGCCCGCAAGGTGGATCAGACTGCGGGCGGCGTCGCGGCTGGGCAGTTCTGCCGAATCCTTCGGGCGCAATGCCGTGTCCTGTTCGATGACGTACCAGCCGCGGTAGCCTGCGGCGTGTACGCCGCGTACCAGAGCCTCGATGTCGATATCGCCGTCGCCGAGCGGGGCGTAGATGCCGCGGCGGACGGCATCGCTGTATTCCATTGCGCCGCTGCGTACTCGGTCGGCAATGGCGTTGCGCACATCCTTGAGATGGATATGTCCGATGCGATCCGGATGGCGCTGCGCGAGACGCACCGGATCGGTGCCGCCGATCAGCAGATGGCCGGTATCCAGGCAGAGGTCCAGATCGGAATCGGTAAGGAACCTGTCGACTTCGGCGTCGCTCTCGATGTAGGTGCCGACGTGCGGATGCAGGGTGGTGCGCAATCCGAATTCGGCGGCGACATCTCGGATGGCGCCAGCGGTTCGGATCAGGGTCCGCCATTCTTCATCGGAAAGTGTTGGGCGCATGTCGTATCCGTCGAGCCCGGTCGCGGCCGCGAGGACGACCACCTCCGCACCCGTCGCTGCGAAAAGCGCGGCGTTTTCGCGGGCGGTCTCGATTGCCTGTGCCGGGCCGCAGTGCAGCGGGAGGGCGAGGAAGCCCCCGACCGCGGTGATGCCGAAATCATCGAGCAGCGAGCGCAATTCGGCTGGATTCTGCGGTAGGTAGCCGGGTGGGCCCAGTTCCGTCGCGGAGATGCCGAGGGCGGACATCTCGGTAAGGACGGTCCGCGCGTCGAGCACGTGACCCCAACCGGGGACTTCGCAGACGCCCCAGGAGATCGGTGCGGCCGCGATACGTAGCGGATAGCGAGGTTGGGTCATCCGGCTCTCCGACCTTCGGTGTCGATCTGGCGCTGTTGGAGCGCTCCAACTATGTAACGTAGGTCATAGAGTGTCAAGTACTGCATCGGTCGCTGTTTCATCGCTGCTACCTGCGAAAATTCGTATTTGCAGCGAAAATACCCGACGCTGACGGTGAGAAAAATGTCGGATTAGAGCGCTCTATTGATAAGGCCAGGCCAACCTTGTAACGTCCGACACTGCAGGAGCACGGTGGGATGCGGAACGGAGGCGAGATGGCGCGACCGACCATGGAAGACGTCGCCGCCCGCGCCGGGGTGTCCCGCGCGCTGGTCTCCCTCGTCATGCGCAACTCCCCGAAGGTCAGCGAACATCGTCGCCGCGCGGTGCTGGCGGCCGCGAAGGAGCTCGGCTATCAGCCGCACATCATGGCGCGGTCGCTGGCCAGCCGGACCTCCAACATCATCGGCGTCACGGTCTCCGACCTGCGCAACGCGTTCTTCGCCGATGTGGTGGAGGGTATGGACGCGGCCGCGCAGGACGCAGACCTGGAACTGATCCTCAATACCGGACGCCGCAGCGCCGCCCGTGAGCGCACGGCACTGGAAAGCCTGCTGTCCTTCCGCCCCGGCGGAATCATCCTGCTTTCACCCGTACTGCCGGTGGCGGCCATTCGCGACGCCGCCGAGAAATGCCCGATCGTGCTCATTTCGCGCAGCTCTACGATCGCGGACGTCGATACCGTCAATGACGACGGCGAGATCGGCGCCGCGCTGGCCGTGGATCATCTGGTCTCGCTCGGCCACCGCCGGATCGTGCATCTCGACGGCGGCGGGGCCTTCACCGCTGCCGCGCGCCGTCGCGGTTACCGTGCCGCGATGGCACGAAAAGGGCTGGAGCCCATGATCATCGCCAGCGAGGACACCGACTCGGGAGGCATCACGGCGGTCCAGAAACTGCTGAATCTGTTCTCTCGTGAGAACTTCCCCACCGCACTGGTGTGCGGCAACGACTTCAATGCCGTCGGCGCGATGTCGGCACTCGAAGAAGCCGGACTTTCGGTGCCGCACGATGTTTCGGTCATCGGCTACGACAACACCTCTCTTGCCGCCCTGCGCCACGTCTCCCTTACCACCATCGATCAGCCGCGAATTCAGATGGGCCGCTTGGCAATCGAGGCATTGGTCGAGCGCCTGCGCGACGGCCGTACCGACCCAATGCGCCGCCGCCTGGAACCTTCACTGGTCGTTCGCGCGACGACCGCAGCACCACGCAACTGACGCTTTCGTATACCCACCGCCATTCGCATTTCACCAGGAGGAGAGCCGATGACATCAGCACATACCGTCACGCTGGGCCTGGCGGGCACCGGCCGTATCGGCACCTCCCATGCCGAAACACTGAAACACCTACCCGGTGTCGAGACCGTCATCGTCGCGGATGCCGACGCCGAACGCGCCCACGCCGCCGCCACCAAACTCGGCGTTCAAGCCGTCCCCGACATCGACACACTCTTCGCCGCCCCACTCGACGGCCTCATCATCGCCACCGCCACCGACTCCCACCCCGAACTCATCACCCGCGCCGTCGATCAAGGCATCCCGGTCTTCTGCGAAAAACCAGTAGCCACCGACATTCAAGGCACCCGCGCCGTCATCGCCCACCTCGAAAACTCCACCGTTCCAGTCCAAATCGGCTTCCAACGCCGCTTCGACGCCGGCTACCGCGCCGCCCGCGATGCCATCGCCTCCGGTTCACTCGGCTGGCTGCACACCTTGCGCGCCACCACCCTCGACCCCACTCCCCCACCCGCCGAATACATTCCCCACTCCGGTGGCATCTTCCGCGACTGCGGCGTACACGATTTCGACATCATCCGGTGGGTTACGGGGCGCGAAGTAGTGGAGGTCTACGCAACCGGAGCCAACCGCGGCGAGCAATTCTTCGCCGACGCGGGCGATGTGGACACCGCAGCGGTGCTGCTGCGCCTGGACGACGGCGCTCTGGCCACAGTCTCCCTCGGCCGCTACAACGGCGCAGGCTACGACGTCCGTCTAGAAGCCCTCGGCTCCCTCGGAAATGCCGTCGTCGGCCTCGACGACCGGTCACCGTTGACTTCCGTCGAACCCGACTACGCCCCTTCGCCATACCCCGCCTACCCCAGCTTCATGGAACGCTTCCGTCGGGCCTACACCGACGAACTCGCGGCGTTCCTCTCCGTAGTATCTGGCGAACTCGCCAGCCCCTGCACGCCCGCCGACGCACTCGAAGCGTTCTATATCGCTGAAGCATGCGAACTTTCGCGACACGAAAATCGGCCAGTTGCCGTGGCCGGAGTCCGCCGCTGACAGGTCCGCGTCGCACTGGGCTCCCACCTAGCTGGACGGACGATCACCGGGAATCCTTGGCGGCATCCGCTTCGCCCCCGGCACGCTGAACCGCGACCACCTGATTCGAATCCTCGTACAGGATCTCCCCTGGCGCACCGGAATCCAACCGCACCCACCCCACGCCATGTGCGTCAAGGATCGCGAGATACCCCTCCACCCGCCCGATCATCCCCACAGCCGCCGCATTGAACCACGACGCCGCTCCTGGATGAACCGCACGGTCGTAGATCCCAGGATCCACCTCACTCGGATCAACAAGATTCGCGTTGTACCAATCGTTGTTGACCCGCCGAAACCGCTCCTGCTCCCCTGTCAACACCCCCGCCCACGCCAACCCATTGACCAGCCCGAACACACCCGGATGCCGCCCATGCCGGTTCGCTTCCGCAGCTTCGAACCGCACAAACCGACGCTCGCTCACGAATCTGTTGTACCGCAAAAGATGTCACACCCTGCTGCAACACTTCTTGTAGTCAGCACGACCATCCGCTGACCTCTAGAAGCCGAAATCCTCGGGGGTCTGATGCTATTCGCCGCACTCATCACTATCTCGATCCTCTGCATCACCGCCGCAGTCACCGCCTTGACCGCATCCGTAGCCACCGACTCCCTCGCCACTAAAGCCACCCAAGCCGCCAAGTCCTGCTTCATCGGCGACAACCTCCCCACCGACGCTTACTTCACCACCCGCTCCCGCTCCACCCGCCTCTCCCAAATCTCCACCTGCCTGATGACTTCCGGCGTCCTCCTCTTACTACTAGAAGTAGCCTCCCTCGCTCTGGCCGCCTGGATGCATAAACACGCCGGCCGCTGAGCCCTCCCAGTCATGCAGTAGTAGGCACGGTTTCGATCGAGTTCGTCGGCAGCAACCAAGGCCGGTCACCGGGCGGCAGCGTACCGCTTCTGACCCCGAGATCCAATCGCGCACTCGTAGAACTCGTTTTGCCTGCGCCTATCTCGGAATACAGATGGACGTAATCCTCTTTCATGGAACGCTTCCGTCAGGCGTATGCCGACGAGTTCGCCGCGTTCCTCTCCACAGCGGCCGGCAAAGTTCACTCCTGCTCCCAGCCGATGTGCACTGCAGGCGTTCTATGTCGCTGAGGCGTGCAAACTTTCGCTGCATTAGCGCCGAAGTGTGGCGGTCGAATAAGTCCGCCGCTGACCCGGGCGACGATCACCGATCGACCGCCTAGCAGTCCTGCCGATCAACTGAAACACTCTGATCAAGGTCCTGAATTGCGACACTACCTGACGATGGGAGCCTTTCCAGATCGCCAGTCATCAATCCGTCTACGAATACTCGCCACCATAGGGAGCGTGTCGATTTCAC
Organism: Nocardia sp. NPDC049737; assembly: GCF_040674755.1. Classification (NCBI taxonomy): domain Bacteria; kingdom Bacillati; phylum Actinomycetota; class Actinomycetes; order Mycobacteriales; family Nocardiaceae; genus Nocardia; species Nocardia sp. NPDC049737. The sequence continues at coordinate 326,206 of NZ_JBFANH010000004.1, forward strand.
ATGTATCGAACCAGGCCACTTCCGTAGATTCATCGGACACGCGGATGGTTCCGCTGAGTGGCCGCCCCAGGAGACATATCGAAAACTCTTGTCGCACTTCACCGTTATCGTAGGCAAACACGTGGCCGGGGTTCGTGTAGGTGCCGACGATCCCGGTGATTTCGATATCGATGCCAGTTTCTTCCTTGGTCTCCCGGATACCGCACTCCGCGAGCGATTCGCCGAGTTCCATCTTCCCCCCGGGCAATGCCCACATCTCGTTGTCCACCCGACGCTGCAACAGGATCTGCCCGGTTTCGTCGACTACGACCACCGAAGCCGCCGGAACCAGGCTGTTCGCTTTGGGCGCATTCGGATCGTTCTCGTAATCACGTCGTGCCATGCTCGATCGCCTCCCAAATATTGCGGCCTCGAGACCACAAGTCTTCGACATGATCGGAGAATCGGTCGAACATACCGTCGTCCTGCTCACGTCTGAGATGGAACATCGGCGAGTCATGGCCCACTCGTCTCGCGAGAATCGGTGTCACGATCATGTCGTTGTCGAACCGAAAGACCGACAGGTTGACATGCCCGTTCGTGAAACGGCCCTCGATGCTGTCCACACCGCGCAGCTTGTGCAGTTCGCCGATGGTCACCGCAATACGTGTCGACAATGTAAGTGGGACATCCTCTTCGCGCTCGCGGGCTCGGGTTACGTCATCATTCGGATCGCCGATCAGGAATCGAATGCGGCAACCGTTCGCGGCCTTGCGGCGAAGGATGTCGGCCAGCTTCGCTTGTTCCAGCCACAAGAAGTAATTGGTGTAGCCCGCAAACGTCAGCTCACGGCTGGCTTTGGTGATCAACGATCGCCACAGCGAGGCCGGTGCGGCGGATCGGTAGGGAAAGACTTGAACGACTTCGCGATCCGGCCCGGTCTTCAGGGTTAGGCGCACAGCCGAAGGCCACAAGACTGCCTCCTCAGCTTCTAGAACTTCGCATACCGCCCAACGGTGACGGGCATGCGGTACGCGCGTGGGGTTTGCCAACCACCGATTAACCGTTTTGGCGTCGACTTCACATCTTTCGGCGAGCTGTTGTTCGGTGATCTTGGCCTTCGCCATGGCCTGCCGCAAAGCATGGTTCACGGTACGCCTCCCTCCGCCCTCGGGACAGCAGGGACTTTATCGTGAACCGTCCCAAACGTCCCCGAAACGCAGTAGGAACGCCCCGGCAACTGATCGACGCTGAAGTCACGCCCGAGAGTCGCGCCGACAGCAGTTCCCCTGGCAGTGAGCCAAGACTGCTGTCGTCGCCTCTGCACCACACGACAACAGATGCCAGAAGGGGAGGCTGCGATGAGTAAAGAACTGCCGCAACGCGTTCGGGGTCAATACTGCATACCGCCACGATTGATCGACCTGCCTCCAGTCGAACTCGTCACGCGTGTCGCCGCCGCCGTCGAACGATGGGCGGCCCAATCAGCTCAGTGTCGAGCTGCAGTGAGTTCTGGCACCGAACACCAGGAATGTAAGGCCTGATCATGCAGCGAACCGCGTTGCGTACCTCGCAAACCCGCGACGGACGCAAAGTCGCGATGTGGCAGCTAATCGGGCTTACTACCCGCATCCTGCGGGTGCAGCTGATTCCCGAATCGTTCACAGCACATCGACTGCCATCCAAGACCCCGCTCCCAGCCGTGCAACCAGGAACGATCCTGTTCGATGCCTACCCCGACCTGACCGACGCGCGACAGATGCTTCCAAAACACAGCGATCTGTGGGACGCCCTGCAGCACGACTACTGGGCGGCGCTGCTGAATCCGGCCGACATCGGCCGCGGGACGTCGGGAGCTTAGATCCAATGCCCGAGTTTCCTTGTCCACCAAACGTAATCGCGCCCTCTGTAAAGGCATTGCTTGCCACGTTCCACGAGGACACCGTCGAGAAGCTGCAACAGGCACCCTCGGACAGCCGGCCGGTACTCCATCGGGCGGACGGTTCGCGGTGTGAGGTCGGCGAGGATGGCTGGCCGACCTACAGCGGCGACGCGGACGAAGACAACTAATCGCCATCCTGCCACTCAGAACCACTGCGGGCAGACTTCGTACACCTCGACATCGACGCCCTACGCCCACCTGAAGGACCGATCCAATGATTGCTGCCGCTTTGATGAACTGGTTGCCCCGGCGTCACATGATGCCGCATGTCGAGGTGGTCATTGTCCGAGATCCCGATGGGCCAACCGAAGCACAGGTATTCGTCAATGGAGTCGAGCACGAAGCAACCATATTCAACATCGACGCAGGTGCCGGATGGGATTGGAGCGACTGGAAGGACATCAGAGACTCAAACCTCTCGGCTGCGTCGCCGAGTACTCGAGCGATCTTGCTGACCGCGTACGAAAATCCGCCCGGCGGCCATTACGTCGAGCGCGACAACGATATCGACTGGCTTGACGATCACCCTCCAAATTTCTTGCGATAGGCACTTTCCCGCAGATGAATGCCGACCAATCTTGTGGTGAAATCAGACAGGATCGACAGGAGGTTGCTTGGGCCTAAATGGAGTCGCGGACCAGGGGCGAGCTGGCTCCGGATTGAGCCACACAGGACCAGCGGAATTCCTCGCAACTACTTATGGAGGACTGTGCGTGCCAACGTGTCAATGGTCTTCAGCAGAGCGTTCGGAGGCAGGGAGAGATCGAGTGCGTGGCAATGGATAGTGATGTTGCAGGTCTTGATGGCGTGTTCGACTGCGGGCTCGTTGCCTTTGGCGTAGATCAGGTGGCCCTCTTTCAAACCGAGAACCGAGCAGTAAGCCAGCATCTGGTAGAGATCGGCTTCAGGAAATCCCTTCGGCTTCTCGGCCTTGTACTTCGCGTCCAGGACCGCCAGCGGGTCGCCATCAGCGTTGCACCAGACGAGGTCCGGGATGAACTTGATCCTCGACGCCGCGTCCATGTAATGATCTTTTTGGGTCTTCGGAAATCCTCCGAACTGCTGCATCGCCATGCTGATCGCGCCGGTGACGAAGTCCTCGTAGATCTTCCACATATCGAATACGAAGCCCGAGACAGCGAGAGGCCCGTGCTGCTGGCCGAACGAACTGTTGTCGAGGATCACTTCGGACAGCCGGAGAATATCGTGGTAACGCAGGTTGAGTCGGTTCAATCCGTACGGCGGTCTTCGTTCACGAGGTGAAACGATCGTTATCTCGTCCAGGACCGCTCGTATTCGACTGAGCTGCTGCCGCGCGCCGGTGCCGATATCCGGCATGCTGAGCAGGCGTAACGCGGCAAGCAGGATGACCCGATTCTCCGGAATATCCGCCGTGAAGTCGTCGTACTCGACGGCGATCGGGACCGGCAACCCATAGTTTCTGGTGATCTGCTCCTGGAATCGAACCCGCCCACGTACCACCGACAGAGAATCGGCAGTAGAGCGGTAACCACGCAACAACCCACGCCCAAAAGCATCGGATGCCAGGCGGACAAATGATTCCGCGACCGCTGGAAAGAGTCCGTCAGCCTTAGCGAGTCGGACGAACTCGTCGCGCCAGATCGTAGGGTTCGAACTGTATCCGATGAAGAACAGAATTCGATTCAGCTCGGCGATCTTCGGACGTACGTTGATCTGCACACCGCCCAGCCGAACCGAACCAACCTTTTGTCCGGGTTTGATTCGGTACCTGCCTCGCGAGATAGGACTTATCCCAGCGATTTTGACGCGGTGGAGGGCTTCACACTGATCGTCCGAAAGATCGATCGTTCCTGGCCGACCATGCTCGACAAGATCGACTGTTAGTGTCACAGTTGGGTATCCGGTTCAGCGTCTTGGGAAGCCACACGCTGTTCGATCTTGGCCAAAGCATATTTATCGTGAACGTCGATGTCGGTGTTGAAGTGATACTCCTCCATGAGCGGCAGAACGGTGGTGCGCCACGCAACGTCCATCCCGATCTTGGAAGTGGCGCCTCGGCGCATGAAGTACGAAGGGCCGATCTTGAAGTCTTCATCGGCGATGGATTCGTTCAGCTCATCCACGATGTCGGCAATCACTTCGTTTTCCCCATGGTACTTCAGCCAGTTCCGCAGCACGCTCCTTATCGGTTCCTTCGATGGATGCAAATGCACAAAAGCGAAACGCCGTCTCATCGCCGAATCGACCAGCGCGACAGAGCGATCGGCTCGGTTCATCGTTCCGATGATAAGCACGTTCTTCGGCAGGCTGAACATTTCTACCTTGTCGGAGTAAAGCAGATTTATGCTCTCATCCCGATATTCCAGCAGATAGTAGAGTTCGCCGAAGATCTTCGATAGATTCCCTCGGTTGACCTCGTCGATGATGAGGACGTACAGATTCTCTGGATCTTTCCGCGCAGTAGCAGCCAGTTGGCGCAGCGGACCCCGGTGGATGTCGTACGCGATCTGACCGTTCTCCGTTTCGACCGGACGGAACCCCTCGAAGAAGTCTTCGTACGAATACGAAGGATGGAACTGCACCATCTTGACGTGCTCTGCACCGGCCAGATGCTTCGCGATAGCCTTTGCGAGATAGGTCTTTCCGGTGCCCGGCGGACCATAGAAGATCAGTTGCGATCGGTCCCGCAGTAGGTCGATGCACTCCTGCAGCCACTCTTTCGGCATGTACAACTGCGCGGCGAGCTCGTCGGTGGCATCGAGGAACTCAGGCTCGACGTGGGCCTCGGCATCGATTGCAGGCTGATCCTCCACGACGGCAGCGTGCCTAGGCCGCCAAGCGAACCCGAACGCTGCGCTCAATATGGAGATCAGCTCTGCCGCATTCTGGCGGTTGAGCTGAATCGACTGACTGCTCTTGGGTGCAGACTCGCGCTGTTCGGATCCGAACGTCGACAGGTGGACCAGGGTTGCACCGTCAGGATCCTCGATCACCTTGTACTGACAGCTGACGGCGTCCTCGAGCTTGTGCGCCCGAACGTTCTGGGTACTGGGAACAATCTCGCGAATACGGGCCATCTGTCAGCTCTCCCCTAACTACCTTGCCGAACGCCGATCATTGCCGCGGTCGGAGCAAAGCGTGCGTGCACCAAACCGCTGAATCTCCCGCTCACAAGATCCGCGCAACACACCGGTCAGGTGATGCGGGTAGCACCCGAGTCAGAATAGCGTTCGACTCACACACAATTCCTGGGAAGACGCGGGAAGCGATTCGTGCTGTCGGCCATCGTGGCATCCGACACTCGACTCGGCTGGGGCACGCTCATAGTGGACGGCTGACGTACGTCTCGCCAAAGCTGCGCGGCAGGTCTTCGCGGCCAGTGGATCGGATGCCAGCCTGAGGGCTCGGGCGATCGCGGTCGGCGCGAAGACTATGGATTCGGACTAGTTGGCCGAGCAGTTGTGGGGAGGCGCTGAAGACCATGGCAGGTCACAAGGGGTGGAGGCGGACTATGGCGGTGCCTCGGGATAGGGCTGCGCGGAGGGAGGGGAGGTTTACGGTGCCGTCGGGGTCGAGGTGGATTTTGGCGAAGCGGCCGTGGGTTGGGTTTTGGGTGAGGATTTCGCGGTAGAGAGTGACGGCTCGGGGTTCGTCGGTGATGACTTCGTGGGTCGCTTGGATGTTCGTGCCACGCAGGAGGATTCGGACGGGGGTGTTGGGGATGAGGTTTTGGCGCCAGCTGGCGGCCGTGCCGATGAGGAGGTGGCCTTCGTGTTCGGCGTAGCCGACGGGGTTGGCGTATTCGCGGCCGGTTTTGCGGCCGGAGACGGTGATGATGAGGAGCTTTTTGCTGAGTAGGGGGTGTAGTGGGGAGCGGAGGATGAAGCGGACGACGGCGTCGCCGATGCGTTGGATGCGGGATTGGGTGGTGGGGGTTTTGGTGCTGGTCATGGGGGTGGCTCCGGTGATCGGATAATTACTGAGTTGATACTCAGAAAATACGTCCGTGTGGGGCATACTGCAAGGGATTGATCGGCACGGAGAGGAGGTTGCGGTGGTGGCGGCTGCGGATGGTGCGCGGGGGCGGCGGGGCCGGCCTTCGACGGGGGTGCGGGAGTCGGTTGTGGTCGCGGCGCAGGAGATCTTGGTGGAGGCGGGGGTGGCTCGGTTGTCCACGAAGGAAGTTGCGAAGCGGGCGGGGGTGGCCGAGTCGAGCATCTTCTACCACTTCGGGGATCGAATGGGGTTGTTGCAGGCGGTGATTCAGCGGCATTTGCGGCCGGTGAAGGATGTGCTCGGGGAGGTCGAGCAGCTGCCTGAGTTGCGGGCGGGGCTGGTAGCGCTTGTCGAGGCTTTGGAGGAGTTCTTCCTGGATGCCATTCCGGTGATGGCCGCGGTGCAGTCGGATGTGGAATTGCGCGCGAAGTTCGCGCAGCGCAGCCGGGAGCTGGATATCGGGCCGCATCGTGCGGTCGACGCGGTTGTCGCGCATCTGTCGATGCCGCATGCCGACCAGCTCGTGTCCGCCTCGGTGGATCTACGAGCTGTCGCTGTGCTGTTGGTTGGTGCGGCGCATCAACGAGCGCTGCAACGTCAGCTGAGCCCACCCGACATAGTCGCGGCCCTGCCGACGCCGGAATCCGTCGTCGACACGGTTATGCCGATCTTCCGCTGACACCGTCATCGCGCCAGCTAATGGCGCGGTCGGCTCAGGGATGTTGAGCAGGGCACGGCGCAGTGTGTCCCAGTCCGCTGCATCCGACGCGGCGGGGGGTTACCGGGCGGTGGATCGCGTGGTCCGCTCATCGAACGGACAGGTCAAGCAGGCAGCAACCGACCGATTACCTCGGCGAGCTGTTTCACATTGCGGCATTCGTGCATGGTGATGAGGTCGGCATATATGTGTGCGGCGGAGTCGCCGGTCGACCAGGAGCGGGCGGGCTCGGGGTTGAGCCAGTAGGCGTGTTTGGCTCGGTCCGACATTGTTTGTAGAGCGGGGAGATTCGGGTCGGTGCGATTGGTGCGGGCGTCACCGAGGATGAGGAGGGACGTGCGCGGGCCCAGGGCGTCGAGGTAGTTGTCGACGAAGCTTTGGAATGCCTCGCCGTAGTTGCTGCTGCCGAAGCGAGCGACGTTGGTATGGCGGACGATTCGTGCGGCAAGGTCGGGGGTGGGTGGTTCGCCAGGGATGAAGTGGGCGGTGATTTCGTCGCAGGTGTCGATGAAGCCGAAGCTGCGGACCTTACTGAATTGGTCTTGCAGCGCCTGGACTAGTTGCAGGGTGAATTCGGCGAAACCCGTTACGGAGCCGGATAAGTCGGCGAGCACGACAAGGTCGGGGCGACTATGTTTGCGGGCGCGCAGGACCGGATCGATCGGCACACCCCCCGTGGCCATGGAGCGGCGAAGGGTTCGGCGCATATCGATCTGGCCCCGGACTGCTTTGCGGCGACGGGCGGCGAGGCGGGTGGCGAGCTTGCGCGCCAAAGGGTTCACCAGGCGGCGCATTTCGGCGAGGTCTTGGGCGCGGGCGCCGAGGAAGTCGACCTGGTCGGTGCTGGATTCGACGCCGCGGCGGGCGATGTATTCGGTGCCGCGGAGTTGGGCGGAGCGCAGGCGCGCCTCGGTTTGGACGGCGGTGCGGAATTCGCGGACGCGGCGGTCGGCTTCGATGGTGCGGACGGTGGGGTCGAGATCGCCGCTCATGCGCTCGCCGACGCGATCGATAAGTTCTTCTGGCCGTAGGGATTTCATGGTCAGATAGGAAGACCACCCAGCACCCGATGCGGTGGTGACCGGACTCGACGGCTCGCCCGTCCCGACTCCTCCGTAGCCGCCCAGTGCGGTAAGGGCCTGACGGGCGAGTTCGGCGACGGCGGTGCGGTCATCTCGGGCGAGTGCTTCCACCAAGCGGTCGCGAAGGTCATCGGTGGATTCGAGAGGCGCCGGGGTTGTCGGTTGCTCCGCGGTCAGGAAGTAGAGATCGAAGAGCTGGTCGAAGACGGCGCGCTGACCATTGCGGCGCAGGAGGCAGGCGGCCATGCCGGAGCGCAGGCGGTTCCGGTCGTGTAGGCCGAGCGCGAGTATTGCCTCGGCGGCGTCGATGGTTTCGCTTGGTCCCGCAGAGATTCCGTGGTCGCGAAGCAATCCGACGAACTGGACCAGGCGATCGGTCATCGTGTCGATGCCCTGCTCAGGGCTGCGCCGCCCAGATGACGTCACCACTCGTCACCCCCGCCATCGACGGCTGCGGTCTTTGTTGGCGTTCCACCCTCGTTTTGAGTGGCCTCACGGAGTATCGATCCCGAGAAGCGGTGCGACAGTTGACATACCGCCGCCCCGAATGTTCGATGCGCACAACGCTTCCCCACTGCGACCGCCGAACCAACACTATCGGCGCTCCGAACCGCCTTGCCTACCAGCTGTACCGCTTGCCGGGTTCCGCAAGCGCCGCGGGTTCCCGCCAATGGCTCCGAGAAGTCCTGCGGCAGTTGATGGCCGACGCGTGCCTGTTCGGCGCATCGCATACCCCGTCGGTATCCGCGTGCGGGGCGCGGGGGTTCGATCCGAATTGGAACAGCGGCGGTCATGATGGTCTGCGTTCGCGGGAATCGGGTCCCGGGAGTTCGAGGCGAGCGATGGCGATGCGGTGGTCGGCTTGGTATTTGAGTAGTACGCCGAGGGTGGATTGGACGATGGCGCCGGTGAGGTTTCGGGCGCCCAAGGCTACGAGAGTCCTTGCCCAGTCGACGGTTTCGGCGATCGAGGGAGGTTTGCGGAGGGTGAGTTCGCGCAGGGCGGCGACGGTTCGCACTACCGGCTCACCCAGGGTTTCGTCGAGCTCGGGCACCTTCATGCGGACGATCGCGCGCTCCAACTCCGCTGTCGGATAGTCGATGTGGAGGTAGAGGCAGCGGCGTTTCAACGCTTCGGAGAGGTCGCGGTTGGCGTTCGAGGTGACGATGACGAAGGGCTTGCGCACGGCGGTTACGGTGCCGAGTTCGGGGATGCTGACCTGGTAGTCGCCGAGAACCTCGAGTAGCAGTCCTTCGAGTTCGATATCGGCCTTGTCGAGTTCGTCGATGAGCAGCACGGTCGGATGCGGATTCCGGATCGCGGCCAGTAGCGGACGCTGCAGCAGGAATTCTTCGGTGAAGACGTGGTCGCGGGTGCTGTCCCAGCTCTCGTTGTCCGTGGCGGTGATGCGCAGCAATTGCTTGGCATGGTTCCACTCGTAGAGCGCGCGGGCCTCGTCGATGCCCTCGTGGCACTGCAGGCGCACCAGGTCGGAGGTGGTGGCGGTGGCGATCGCCTTGGCCAACTCGGTCTTGCCGACACCGGCCGGACCCTCGATCAGCAGGGGCTTGCCCAGGTGACCGGCGAGGAACACCGCGGTGGCGATGTCGGTGGAGGGCAGGTATCCGGCGTCGGTGAGCCGCCGCGTCACCTCGTCGACCGAGCCAAAGAACTTACTCATCGGTAACAGTCTAGAACCAGCGGGTTTCCACTCCATCCCTGAGGCCGAAACCCACCGTCTCGGGGACTCGTCATACCAAAGGATGAATCTTCCTGAAATCGTGCTCACACCATTGCCATTCGACCGGGCGCGGCCGAGTGTGAACGTGCAAATCGTTGCGTCGCCGGGCTATCCGACGAGCAACGACGGCGTCTTCGCGGACGCGCAGATAGAAAGGATCCACGGTGTTCTCGAGAACGACTTCCCGCCGATTGACCCGGGTGGCCATGGCCGGCGCCCTCGCGGCAGTCCCGTTGACCGCACTGGCCGTTCCCGCCTCGGCCGACCCTGCCGCCAGCGACCCCGGTGTGACCGAAGTGCGGCACCCGCACAATAACGATTGGGATTGCGACCGCCCCGGCTTCTTCGACGACTGGAACCACAGTCCCGGCCGCTGGGACGACTGCGATCTTCCCGGCCGCTGGAACGACCCGTGGCGATTCCCCCGCCACCTGTTCCCCCGTGGGACCTTCGGCAGCAGCTGATCGAGAGCAACCGGCCCGGCACCACAGGTGCCGGGTCGTTGTCGCCCGGACCCCTGAGAAGCAACCGACTTAGGATCGATTCGACTCGGGGGACACCCCTACGCCAGTCCCATCGCCACTCATACTTTCGACTGAAATTTCCCTGAATCCCACTGTGGCAGGAGATTTTTCGGCGTGCACACGCAAGAGTGAAAGCATGACAATGACGCCTCGCCGGATGCTGGCCCAGGTGGCCGTGGCCGCCGCTCTCATCACTGTTCCCTTGACCACCTCGGCAATTCCGGCGTCGGCCGCACCAGCAACGGGGTCCGCAGGATCAGGGCAGACGGATGACTGCGAAAGCGCCGAGCACCGGGACGAGTGCGAGCAGGCGTGGCGGGACGAGCAGGCCCGGCGGGACAGGGAGGCTCGCGACTGGGCGCACAATCTGAACAATCCGGCCAACCCCATGAGCCCCTTGAACCCGAACAACCCGGCCAACCCCAACAGCCCGGCCAACCCGCAATACCAGTGGGAGCACAGCCTCAATAACCCGGCGAATCCGATGAGCCCGCTGAACCCCAACAATCCGGCCAACCCGAACAGCCCGATGAACCCCCGCAACCAGCACAGACCCGATAACAGCTAGGCCGTGCCGCAGTGGTCCGGCCTGAACCGAGCCGGACCACCGCGGATCCGCGCACCAGGGTGGTCCGACCTCAGCCACACGTGACCACGGCGGATCCGCACACCAGGCAGCCACCACGGAATGTCACGGCATCGGCACCCGGAAATGGTTGGGCTCGGCATCCGCGGGCACATCACTGGCCTGCGTGAACCGCTCCACCTCGGCACGCAATTCGATGAGATGCCGCGCATGCGCATCGAGCGCCTCATCTTCCGCAGAAGCCGGAACCCATTGGCGCACCGGCCGTGCCTTACCGCTCTCATCGACGGCGACGACAACCGCGAGACCGTGCGCGGCGAGCGCCGGTTCATCGGAGTGCGTATCCGTCGACGTCACATGCACGCTGACGTGCATACTCCGCGGCCCGGTGTGAATCAGCCGCGCACTCACCTCGACAATATGTCCGATGACAATCGGCCGGTAGAACCGGATCCCACCGAAATACGACGTAATCACGTGCTGCCCAACCCAATCGGCACCACAGATATACGCCGCCTCGTCGATCCACTGCATAGTGCGGCCGCCGTGCACCTTGCCGCCCCAGTTGATATCCGAAGGCGCGGCCAGGAATCGCAAAATCGACCTCGGCGCTGTGCCCGCCGCCGTGTACTGCTGCGCGGCCATCGCCTCCTCGATTCGCTTGCGAACCGAAACCCGTGCCCGCGCTTGCCGATGCCGCTCCAGTTCCAGAATCGACGTCGGATTCCATTGCGGCACTTCGACAGTCCGCCGATTGTCATCGATCGCGACGAAGATCGTCAGGCACTGCGCCGTCTGCACCGGCTTGCGTCGCGTGGGGTCGGTCGAATAGACGCTGACGAGAATATGCATGCTGGTGCGCCCGGTGTGCACGAGATTCGCATGCAGTTCGACCAGCTCACCGACCGCGATCGGGCGGTCGAGATGAATATTGCCGACGTAGGCGGTGACGCAGTAGCAACCGCTCCACTGAGCCGCCGCCGCATAGGCGACCTTGTCGATCCATTCGAGTAGCTTGCCGCCGTCGACCGAACCGGCGATGCCCGCATCGGCCGGTTTGACGAGAAAGCGGTGGATAGCCTCGGCTCGGCGACCGGCCGCAGCCGGACTCGGAACGGATCCGGGGACAAGGGTGCTGGATGAGATGCTCACGACTCACGATCTGTTCGGTTGACAATTCGACTCCGCTGTCCTCGCCAGACAATAGGCAACCGCGCCGCTACGGGCGAGTAGTCACCCGCTCCGGTGCGGCGGCCCGTGGACGTATCCGGCGGAGCGAGAGGAGATATCGTCTGTTTCGGGGTTTGGTGTTGACGAGGTTGATATCGCCGCCGTAGTGGGCCAGCACACGACGATCCATGACCGCGCGCCAGATAGGTGGGACGATCGCGAACAGGATCATGCTTGCGTAGCCAGCAGGTAGCTGTGGCGCCTGTTCAGAGCTGCGCAGGGTCTGGTAGCGGCGGCCCGGATTCGCGTGGTGGTCGCTGTGCCGTTGTAGATGGAACAGGAAGACGTTCGTGACCAGACGGTCACTGTTCCAGCTGTCACGCGGGGAGCAGCGCACGTAATTGCCATTGCGACCGCGCTGGCGGAGCAGACCGTAGTGCTCGACGTAGTTCACCGTCTCGAGCAGCCCCGCGCCGATCAGCGCCTGCAGTGCCAGAAATGGGATCACCGCAGGCCCGAAGAGCAATATCAGCGAGCCGAACAGCGCGGCACTCATCGACCAGGCCTGCAGCAGATGATTCTCTCGGCTGAACCAGCGCTTTCCCTTACGGGACAGGCGTTCACGCTCCAAAACGATGGCCGAGCGGAAGCCGCCGAACATACTGCGCGGCAGGAACTCCCACAGCGATTCGCCGAATCGGGCACTTGCCGGATCTTCCGGCGTCGCGACGCGCACGTGATGGCCACGGTTGTGCTCGACGAAGAAGTGCCCGTAGCCCGATTGCGCCAGAGCGACTTTCGCAAGCCAGCGTTCGAGGTGCTCGACTCGATGGCCGAGTTCGTGGGCAGCGTTGATGCCGATGCCTGACACGAACCCGAGCGTCACGGCCAAACCCAGCTTGTCCGATACGCTCAGCGCCGGTCTGGCCCAGAGATATCCCGCGATCAACAGGCCGATGAACTGTAGCGGCAGGAAAAGGTAAGTGCACCAACGGTAGTAGCGATCGTTGGACAAGGACTCGTAGTCCTCGTCGCGCGGATTGCTCCCGTCATTCCCTATCGCCCAGTCCAGCAGCGGGATCACCATGAGCACAATGATCGGGCCGATCCACCAGAATATTTCGAGGCCCGTATGGACCACCAGTTGTGAAGGAAGTACCGAGCAAGTCGGAGCGATCAACCCCAGTATCCACAGATACCGCTTGGGGTCGCGTCTTTCCGTATTCTCGAAGATTGACATATCCGCCTCGGGCATCCAACAGAACAACACCGACAGAGGGGTCCGGCCGCGGGAATCCGTTGCCGTAGAACTTGTCGCTACAGAATAGCTGCGTCCGTGCGGGCTGCCGGCAATCTGTCGAAATCGACATTCTGACCTGGCGGCTTTCCGCAGCCGAGTAGCGCATCATCGCCGCGCCCGTGGTTGCCGCGGCCGGAGATCGAACGCGTAATCGGTGCCCGGCGGCGGGTTTCGGCCTCGAAACCGGCCCGCCGCCGCGTATTACGCACGAAAATCACCGTGCTACGGCAGCGCCGCGCAGTTGGATGGGGCGGGCATGCCCGCGAGCCGATCGGTCAACCACTGCTGCGAGGCCGCCAGCGACGGGAAGAAGGCCATCACGTGGGTGCCCGCGAGTCCGGATACGGGAGGAATTTCGGTGTTCGCTTCCAGCTGAACGGGCACGCCGCCACCACACCAACCAGCGGCCATTTCGCGCACCGGCGCAAATGGCGCTCCCTCGTCGTTCAGGGCTGACGCGGCAAGTACCGGAATTGCCGGGGCACGTGTGCCGATACGCTGCTCGGCGAATGCCTGTTGCAACGCCGGAGACCGATCGATAACAGCGGTCAGCGGTTCTCCACTGATGGTCCAATCGGACGTGCGCTGATGTTGCTGGGCCAGTCCGAACGGAACCGCGCATTTGCCAAGGGATTCGTTCAGGATCGCCTTGCCGATATCGTTGAGTTCGGCGTCGAGCACCGGGCGGGTTTCCGGGTAGTCGGCGGCAATGCCGTTGAGTACCCAGGCGAATGCCGGTGCCATAGCGGCGCGACCGTCGTTGTATCCGATGAAGTATTCATCGTCCACGACCGGCCCACCGATGTAGGCGCCGCGCACATTCAGATCGGGGGCGTAGCTCGATTGCAGCTCGGCCGCACCGGCGGAGGCCATACCGCCCTGCGAATACCCGTAGAGAATGACCGGCGTGCCGGGATGGAGGCCGGTGCCGGGTAACTGCAGCGCGGCGCGCGCGGAGTCCAGTACCGCGTGGGCTTGTGATTTCCGGTTGAGAAAGTCGTGCACATCGGGCGTACCGAGACCGTGGTAGTCGGTCACCATTACCGCCATACCGCGGTTGAGCAGTGCTTCGATTGCAACCAGATCGTATTCGAAGATTATGTCCAACGGAGGCTGGAGCTGGACGACCTGCGACATCAACTTCGAGGGCGCGCATTGATCGCCCTGTCCCTTGGTACCGCCCGCGTACGCGATCAGCGGCCGCTCGCCGGGGCCGGTCCATGGCACGTTCGGCTGCAGATACGTACCGACAACCGCCGTAGGCGCATCGTGGGTATCACTGCTGACGTACATGATGCGCGTAGCCGCTGCGGGGACCATTCCCGGCTGTCCGGGCGCCGACATTGCCATCTGCGCCGGTTCGGCGCGAACGATGGTGCCCCGCCCGTCCGGCAGTGATGGCGGTGGAAGATAGAAATCACCGGCCTCCGCGACCGGTTGCTCCCCGGGCGGTTGCGTCCATGCGTGTGGTGCGGTGACCGTCCCACCCCCGACCCCAATGAGGGTTCCCGCTAAAGCTGCTGTCAATCCAAATACTCGGCTGCGCATGATTCGATCCTTCCTGCGATTTTGGAAGTACCCATGGCATCTTGAATCGGATAGTGAGATTATCTGGAGACGGATCGGTTTTACGTGAATCCCGCCGAGAAAGACAGATCCGCGACGGCCTCGAACCCCGCAAACACCGAGGTCAATTAAGCGTTGGTTCGAGACTCCTCGATTTCGGTCTTCGGTCGAGGCCGATATTCCTCAGGTACCGCGGAACCGGCAGTTGCGTGGCCGCGGAATGGCCGAGCCGCCAAAACACAGTGGCCCACCCCGAACGATCGGGATGGGCCACTGTGGCGTCAGCGCGTATTACGCGGTTTCGGTGATCGGGCGGTCGACCCAGCTCATCAGGCCGCGCAGCTTGGCGCCGGTGACCTCGATCGGGTGCTCGGCATTGGCCTTGCGCAGCGCCTCGAGCTCCTTGTTGCCGCCCTCGACGTTGGCGACGAGGCGCTTGACGAAGGTGCCGTCCTGGATGTCGCGCAGGATGTCCTGCATGCGCTTCTTGGTGTCGGCGTCGATGACCCGCGGACCCGACAAGTAGCCACCGAATTCGGCGGTGTCGGAGACCGAGTAGTTCATGCGCGCGATACCGCCCTCGTACATCAGGTCGACGATGAGCTTGAGCTCGTGCAGCACCTCGAAGTACGCCATCTCCGGCGCGTAGCCCGCCTCGACCATGACCTCGAAACCGGTCTTGACCAGCTCTTCGGTACCACCGCAGAGCACGGCCTGCTCACCGAACAGGTCGGTCTCGGTCTCCTCCTTGAAGGTGGTCTTGATGACGCCGGCGCGGGTGCCGCCGATGCCCTTGGCGTAGGACAGCGCCAGCGCCTGGCCCTCGCCCTTCGGGTCCTGCTCGACCGCGATCAGCGCCGGAACGCCCTTGCCGTCGACGAACTGGCGACGCACCAGGTGGCCGGGGCCCTTCGGCGCGACCATACCGATGGTCACGTTGGCCGGGGGCTTGATCAGGCCGAAGTGAATGTTGAGGCCGTGGCCGAAGAACAGCGCGTCGCCATCCTTCAGGTTGGGCTCGATGTCGTTGGTGAAGATCGACGCCTGGGCTGTGTCGGGGGCCAGCACCATGATCACGTCGGCCCACGCGGAAACCTCCGCCGGGGTGCCGACGGTCAGGCCCGCCTCTTCGGCCTTCGGCCGCGACTTCGAACCCTCAGCGAGGCCGACGCGGACCTCGACGCCGGAGTCGCGCAGGCTCAGCGAGTGCGCGTGCCCCTGGCTGCCGTAGCCGATGACAGCGACCTTGCGGCCCTGGATGATCGACAGGTCGGCGTCGTCGTCGTAGAACATCTCGACTGCCACTGTAGGTTCCCTTCGGATCATCCCCGCCTCGGCGGGGAACACCTGTTCGGCACAGGTGATGAGTTTGCAAAATTCGGATCGAATCGGGTCCCCCGCGTGCGCGGGGAGCGCGGCACGCCGACCGTCGATCGCAGCAAGACTAGCTGGTCGTGATGATCGACGGATCAGGCGCTAGCGCGTCGCTGTGATGGATTTCGGCCCACGGCCCACGGCCACCACACCGGACTGCACGATCTCCCGGATGCCATACGGCTCGAGCATCCGCAGCAGCGCGTCGAGCTTGGACCGGGTTCCGGTCGCCTCGACGGTGAGCGCGTCCGGCGAGACGTCGATCACCTTCGCCCGGAAGAGCGTAACCGCCTCGATGACCTGGGTCCGCACGCTGGCGTCCGCACGCACTTTCACCAGGATCAGTTCGCGGGCGACCGAGGTGTCGGCGTCCTGCTCGACGATCTTGATGACGTTGATCAGCTTGTTGAGCTGCTTGGTGACCTGCTCGAGCGGCAGATCCTCGACCGTGACGACAATGGTCATGCGCGAGATCTCCGGGATCTCGGTGCCGCCGACCGCCAACGATTCGATATTGAAGCCGCGGCGGGAGAACAGCGCCGCGACCCGTGCCAGCACGCCCGGCTTATCCTCGACCAACACGCTGAGGGTGTGAGTCGTGCTCACTGTTCGGTCCCCTTGTTCTTGTCGTGCGACATCGCCTCATGGATGACGGCGGGCTCGGCGGCCTGCTCGTCCTCGTCGAAGAGTGGGCGGATGCCGCGCGCGGCCATGATCTCGTCATTGCTGGTGCCCGCGGCGACCATCGGCCACACCTGGGCGTCCTTGCCGACGATGAAGTCGATCACCACGGGACGGTCGTTGATGGACTGCGCCTCGCGGATCGCGGCCTCTACGTCCTCCTCGCGCTCGACCCGGATGCCGTGGCAGCCGAGGGCTTCGGCGAGTTTGACGAAATCGGGGATGCGCAGCGTGTGCGTGCCCAGATCGGTATTGGAGTAGCGCTCCTCGTAGAACAGGGTCTGCCACTGGCGGACCATGCCGAGGTTGCCGTTGTTGATCAGCGCGACCTTGATCGGCACGCCCTCGACGGCGCAGGTGGCCAGCTCCTGATTTGTCATCTGGAAGCAGCCGTCACCGTCGACCGCCCACACCTCTTTCTCGGGCGCGCCCATCTTGGCGCCCATGGCCGCCGGAACGGCGTAGCCCATGGTGCCGAGACCACCGGAATTCAGCCAGGTGCGCGGCTTTTCGTACTTGATGAACTGCGCGGCCCACATCTGATGCTGGCCGACGCCCGCACAGTAGATGGCGTCGGGTCCGGCGAGGCGGCCCAGCGCCTCGATGACGAATTCCGGCGACAGTGAGCCGTCGCTCGGCGTCGTCCAGCCGAGCGGGTAGCTCTTGCGGATGCCGTCGAGGTACTGCCACCAGTCGGTGAGGTTCAGCTTCGGCGCACCGGAGGGGTCGGCCTTCAGCGTTTCGATCAATTCGACGATCACCTCGCGGCAATCGCCGACGATCGGGACGTCGGCGTGCCGGTTCTTACCGATCTCGGCCGGGTCGATATCGGCGTGGATGATCTTGGCGTCGGGCGCGAAGGAGTCCAGCTGACCGGTGACCCGGTCGTCGAAACGCGCGCCGAGGGTGATCAGCAGATCGGACTTCTGCAGGGCGGCGACCGCACCCACGGTGCCGTGCATGCCCGGCATACCCATGTTGAGCTGGTGGCTGTCGGGGAACGCACCCCGCGCCATCAAGGTGGTGACCACCGGAATGCCGGTCAGCTCGGCCAGTTCCAGCAGCTGGGGCGAGGCGTCGGCCTTGATCACGCCGCCACCGACGTAAAGCACAGGCTGCTTGGACTCCAGGATCATCCGCGCGGCCTCGCGCACCTGCTTACCGTGCGGTTTGGTCACCGGGCGGTAGCCGGGCAGCCGCATCTCCGGCGGCCAGCTGAAGGTGGTCTGCGCCTGCAGCACATCCTTCGGGATATCGACGAGCACCGCGCCCGGACGCCCGGACGAGGCCAGGTAGAAGGCCTCCGCGATCATGCGCGGGATGTCGATGCCCTCGGTGATGAGGAAGTTGTGCTTGGTGATCGGCATGGTGATGCCGGAGATATCGGCTTCCTGGAATGCGTCGGTGCCGATCAGGCTGCGCCCGACCTGGCCGGTGATGGCGACGATCGGAACCGAGTCCATCTGCGCGTCGGCGATCGGGGTGACCAGGTTGGTCGCGCCCGGACCCGAGGTTGCCATGCAGACGCCGACCTTGCCGGTGGCCTGCGCATAGCCGGTAGCCGCGTGCCCCGCGCCCTGCTCGTGCCGGACGAGGACGTGACGGACCTTGGTGGAATCGAAGAGCGGGTCGTAGACCGGGAGAATCGCGCCGCCGGGAATGCCGAATACCGTGTCGACGCCGAGCTCCTCGAGGGAGCGGACGACGGACTGCGCGCCGGTGACCCGCTCGGGCGGGACCTGGCGGCGGTTCGCCGCGTTCGCCGGACCGCCAGCGGGCGCGGCCTGCTGATTCGCCGAAGGCGCCGGCCTGCGGGCCGAGGGCCCGGGCCGTGCGGTTGGTGCACTCACCGTCTTCGTTCCTAACTGCTCGTACTAGACCCCGGACAACTGTGCTTGCACGTGGTGCCTTGCGAAGCGGCCACATGCCAGGACTTTTGTCCCGAACACAAAAAAGCCCCCGACAGCCATGGCTGTTCGAGGGTGGCGCGTCGCAACGCGAGCTGACGTATTCGACTCAGGCAGTCAGGCTCAACGCTGGACGCGCCGGCCGATTACGAGCAACTCGTTTCGATTCACGCGCATGACGGTATGTGTGCGCGAGTCGATCAGTCAAACAGGTCTCATTATGTGAGACCGAGCGGGTGCTCGAGTCCGTTCACCATGATGCGAGGATGGTGGTGTGTCATCACCGCATCAGTCCGTGCCACCGGCTAAATCGTCCCACACGCCCGAGGCGGGATCGGAGACGGGTAGTTCGCCGCAACCGTCCGAGCCGAAGCGGGCGGTGCAGGTCATCCGCATTACGCAGATGGCCTACCTCGGTGTGGTCGTACTGCTGTTCTGTGTCTTCTTTGCCTTCGTCGGCTGGCCGATCGGACTGTGGTGGCTACTGCTGCTCCCGGTCGCGGCGGCGGTATGGATCGAACGCACGCGTACCACGGTGGCCGAGGACGGGCTGGATCTGCGCACTGTTTTCGGTTCTCGGCACCTGGACTGGGGGCAGGTCGCTGGGGTCAGTATTCCGAAGCGCGGATTCGTGCGTGCGCATCTCAGCGACGACACCGAGGTGAAGCTGCCCGCGGTGAGCTATGACCGGTTGCGTGATCTGATCCGCGCGTCGAACGGTCGGATTCCGGATCTTTTCGCGGCGGAGGCGGCGGCGCGGGACGCGGAGTACGCGGCGCGCAAGGGCGGGGACGAGGCGCAGGCGACCAAGGCCGGAGCGGAAGCGCCCGAGGCCGAAGCCGAGGCGGAAACGGCCGAGACCGGACCCGAAGCACATGCGCGCAAAGCCGATGCCGGTGCGGAGGGGACCAGCGCCGATGCCGAGGTACCTGCCACCGACACGCGCGACTCCGACTCGTAGCGGTTCACCGGCGCTGGGGATAGCGACCGCCGCCGGTAGGCTCGCCGCCGGATGCGCGATCCGGTGACCGCGTCGGACGGACAATCCCCGCCCGAACGCACCGGACCAGTGGATACCGACGGTGCCGGAACCGACACGACCGATGACACCGTCCGCGCCGACGACCACCCTCGCGGCGACACATCCCGAACCACAGACCGATGGCGATCAGCGCCGTCGACCGCCACGAAAGTCCCGCCCGCACGCAGGAGTAACGTGGTCGGTCGCTGAATTCGCTCATTGAGCGAACTCCGCGCAGTCGCACATCAGCCCCCGCGACCTCCTGAGGATCCACATGCCACCGCTTCGTTCACGCACAACCACCATCGGCCGCAATGCCGCGGGCGCGCGCGCACTCTGGCGCGCCACCGGTATGACCGACACCGACTTCGGTAAGCCGATCGTCGCCATCGCGAACTCCTATACGCAGTTCGTACCTGGCCACGTGCATCTGAAGAATGTCGGTGAAATCGTCGCCGATGCGGTGCGCGCCGCGGGCGGTGTGCCACGGGAATTCCACACCATCGCGGTCGACGACGGCATCGCGATGGGCCACGGTGGCATGCTCTACTCGCTGCCCTCGCGCGAAATCATCGCCGATTCGGTCGAATACATGGCGAACGCGCACACCGCCGACGCGCTGGTGTGCATTTCGAACTGCGACAAGATCACACCCGGCATGCTCAATGCCGCTATGCGCCTGAACATCCCGGCCGTCTTCGTTTCCGGCGGGCCGATGGAGGCCGGTAAGGCCGTGGTCGTCGGCGGTGTGGCACAGGCGCCGACCGATCTGATCACCGCGATCGCGGCCAGCGCCAATATGAATGTCAGCGAGGACGGTCTTGCCGAGGTCGAGCGCAGCGCCTGTCCGACCTGTGGTTCCTGCTCGGGCATGTTCACCGCGAATTCGATGAACTGCCTCACCGAGGCGCTCGGCCTCGCCTTGCCCGGCAACGGATCCACGCTGGCCACCCACGCCGCCCGCCACGCCTTGTTCGAGAGGGCGGGCACGGTGATCGTCGATATCGCGAATCGCTGGTACCGCGAGGACGATGCGTCGGTGCTGCCGCGGAATGTGGCCAATGCCAAGGCCTTCCGCAATGCGATGGCGCTGGACGTCGCGATGGGCGGCTCCACCAATACCGTGCTGCACACCCTGGCCGCCGCGCAGGAGGGTGAGATCGACTTCGAGCTGAGCACCATCGACGAGATTTCTCGCACAGTGCCGTGCCTGTCGAAGGTCTCCCCCAACTCCGACTACCACATGGAGGATGTGCACCGCGCCGGTGGCATTCCGGCGATCCTCGGCGAACTGCGCCGCGCCGGACTGCTCGAGACCGACGTCACCACGGTGCACACCGAGAGCTTCGACGAATGGCTCGACACCTGGGATATCCGCTCAGGCAAGGCATCCGATGAGGCGCTGGAGCTGTTCCACGCCGCGCCCGGTGGCGTGCGCACCACCGAGCCCTTCTCCACGAACAACCGCTGGTCCGAACTCGATACCGACGCCGAGGGCGGCTGCATCCGCGATAAGGCGCATGCCTACACGGTCGAGGGCGGCCTGGTTGTCTTGCGTGGCAACATCGCCCCCGACGGCGCGATCCTGAAGACCGCGGGCATCGATGAGGAGCTGTTCTCCTTCCAGGGCCCGGCCGTCGTGGTCGAATCCCAGGAGGCGGCGGTCTCGGCGATCCTCGGCAAAAAGATCAAGCCGGGCGATGTGATCGTGGTCCGCTACGAGGGCCCCAAGGGCGGGCCAGGTATGCAGGAAATGTTGCACCCCACCGCATTTCTGAAGGGCGCGGGACTCGGTAAGGAGTGCGCGCTGATCACCGACGGCCGCTTCTCCGGCGGCACCTCCGGCCTGTCGATCGGCCACATGTCGCCCGAGGCCGCAGCGGGCGGTGCCGTCGGACTCATCGAAGACGGCGATCAGATCCGCATCGACGTCGGAACCCGAACCCTCGAGGTGCTGGTCGACGACGCGATCCTGGCCGAGCGTCGCGCGAAAATGGATGCCTCCGAACGGCCCTGGCAGCCGCTCGATCGCGTCCGCCCGGTCACCACGGCCCTGCGCGCGTATGCCGCACTGGCCACCTCAGCCGATAAGGGCGCCGTTCGCCAGGTGCCCTAGTCCCGTCATGAACACCAACGGCGTCCCTCGTGACCACATGAGGGACGCCGTTTCCGTTCCACCGCACCTCTGCGCGCCGGTGGATAACTGGCGGACGGTGTGACGGCGCCGGTGCGCCAGACGTGGCATGCCTTGTGCCTCACCAAACTTTGACCCGAAAGACGAACGGCGCCCTCCGATACTGAAGGGCGCCGGTTGTTTTGGGGGCAGGTTAGTTGAAGGGCCCGATACCGGTTAGCGGATTGCCGCCGTGGAGCCAGTACCAGGTGCCGATGGCGGCGGCTATGGCCAGAATGAGGACTACGAAGGAGCCGTAGGCGGGGCGGGTGGCCCAGCCGCGGTTGCGGTCGAAGGACAGGCGGCCGGGGCCGGTCAGGAGCAGGACCACGGCAGTGCCCGCCAGGATGGACTCCAGTTCCACACCGCTCTTGACCGAGGACTTGTACTGGAAACCGGGGATCATGCCCTGCTTCCACAACCACGCGTCGATGATCACCGCGAGCACCGCACCCGCGGCGAGCGGAGTGGCCAGGCCGAGCACCAGCAGCGCGCCGCCACCGACTTCACCGGCGATGACCAGGATGGTCGAGAGGGTCGCGTGGTTCCAGCCGCCCGACGCCATCATGTCGCGCGTGCCGTCCAGCCCCGGTCCCTGAAACCAGCCGGTTAGTTTCTGCAGGCCGTGGTAGATGAAGGTGCCGCCGACGACGAGGCGCAGCACGAACAGGCCGAGATCGAGGGTGCCGCGGCGGGTGTCGCCATTGCGGCGGCGCAGGGGGCGGCTCGGTTCACCGGAAGCGCCCGCGGCAGGCGGGATGCTGGCGTAGGCGTAGGCCGCGGATTCATTCGCCCTGGTCTGTTCACCGACCGAGGGGATCTCCGGATCGAGGCCGAGTTCCTCCTCGGTGCGCGGCACATCCTTGGTTGAATCGGGGCGGCTCGGCGCGGTATCGGAGGACATTCTGGGCAGCACGCCGGTGGGCGAATCATAGGGACTGGTCACGCCACGACCGGTGGACGACGCCGCCGACTGCTCCTCCGTGGGCGTTGCCGTGCCCTCGGTTTTGGGCACGGACGTGTCTTTGGGCTCTTCGGTCACGGTCGATACCCTATGCGGCCGCGCATGCGCGTGTGCGGTCTCGACGCGACGGCGTGTCCGTTAATCGACCCGGAGCAGCACATCGGCCGCGGTTTCCGTAACGTCTGAACCATGAGTTTGGTTGTCGCGGGGCGTATCGCCCTGAGCTTGGCGCTCAGCACCGTCGCGCTGGTCGGCTGCGCTCGGTTCGACGATTCCGCCTCCAGCCCGTTCACACCCGAACCGACCTTCAACCCCGCCGAACCCAAACCGCCGCAGCAGAGCCCCTCGCAGCGCCCGCGCCCGACCGGACCGTGCATCGATCCGGACCCGAATGTGATTACGACCTGCCTGGATTCCACTGCGGGCATCATCTCGCTCGGCGAGGACGCGCTGGTCACCGAGCGACGCACCGGACGCATCTACAAGACGGTCGCGGTGGATCCGAGCGATCCGCAGTCGCCGCCGATACTGGTCGGGCAGGTGGATGTGGACGGCTCCGGTGACGGGGGCATCTCCGACATCGCCCTCTCGCCGACCTATCGCGAGGACGGACTCATCTACGCCTACATCACCACCGGATCCGATAACCGGGTGGTGCGCATCGCGGAGAACGGACCGCCTAAGGCCATTCTGACCGGAATTCCGAAGGGGGCGATCGGCAATCACGGTGCACTGGAATTCATTTCGCCGACCGAGCTGTTGGTGCTGACCGGCGATGCGGGCAATCCCGGCTTGGCCAGTGCGCCCTCGTCACTGGCGGGCAAGGTGCTGCGGATCAATTCACCGTCGCCGGGAGCCAGTCCGGAGGTCGTGGTGTCGGGCCTCGGCACGGCGGGCGATCTGTGTGACGACGGTAAGGACAGCGTCTGGATCACCGATCGCACCCCGACCGAGGATCGTCTGCAGCGCCTGGGCCGGGACGGATCGATCATCACCGCGTGGACCTGGCCGGATCGACCCGGCGTCGGTGGCTGTGCGGCCGGACCCGATGTGGTGGCGATCGCGATGTCGGGGGCGAAGGCGCTGGCGATCGCGAACCCGGATGCGAATACCCATGCGATCACCGCGGCGCCGACGTTCACCGTGCAGGACAAATACGGCAGGCTCGGCGGTGCGGCGGCCGGTGCGGACGGCACCATCTGGGCGACCACCGTCAATAATGACGATAATCACGGGCCATTCGACGATCGGGTGATCAAGATCCCGCCGCCGTCGCAGGGCACCGGGCCGGACTAACCGCGCCGATAACAAAGTGGGCGGGTCCTCAGGGACCCGCCCACTTCAGTTCGGTAGTTGGGCTTCGCCGGTGCGGACCGAACTCAGGCGCAGGCTTCGAGCACGAGTTCGCGCACCCGGGCCGCGTCGGCTTGTCCCCGCGTCGCCTTCATGACATCACCGACGATCTTGCCCGCGGCCTGCACCTTCCCCGAGCGGATCTTCTCGGCGATGTCGGGATTGGCCTCGAGCGCCTTGCGCACCTCCGCCTGCAGCGCGGTCTCGTCGCTGACCATGCCGAGGCCCTTGGTCTCCACGATCTTCGCCGGATCACCCTCACCCGCCAGCACGAAGTCGACGACCTGCTTGGCGACCTTGTTATTGACCGTCTTCGATTCCACGAGCTTGATCACCTCGGCCACCTGGGCGGGCGTGATCGGCAGCTCCTCCAGGGAAGCCTCGCGTTCCTTGGCCTTTTCGGTGAGGTAGGCGACCCACCACGAGCGGGCCTCGTTGGCCGGGGCACCCGCATCGACGGTCGCGATGATCAGGTCCAGTGCGCCCGCGTTCACCAGGTCGCGCATGACCTCGGCGGACAGGCCCCAGTCGGACTGGATGCGCGCGCGGCGCAGCCACGGGTATTCCGGAATGGTGCCGCGCAGCTCCTCAACCCAATCCTCAGCGGGCGCAACGGGTTCCAGGTCCGGCTCGGGGAAGTAGCGGTAGTCCTCGGCGGTCTCCTTGCGGCGACCGGGCGAGGTGGTGCCGTCACTCTCGTGAAAGTGCCTGGTCTCCTGCACGATCGAACCGCCGTCGGCGAGAATAGCGGCCTGGCGGCGCATTTCGAAGCGAACGGCGACCTCGACGCTCTTGAGCGAGTTGACGTTCTTGGTCTCGGTGCGGGTGCCGAATTCCGTTGCGCCGATAGGCATCAGCGAAACGTTGGCATCGCAGCGCAGCGAGCCCTGCTCCATTTTGACGTCGGAGACCTGCAGTGATTTCAGAACCTCACGCAGCGCGGTCACGTAGGCGCGCGCCACCTCCGGCGCCCGCTCCCCCGCGCCGGTGATCGGCTTGGTGACGATCTCGATGAGCGGCACGCCCGCCCGGTTGTAGTCCAGCAGCGAATGACTCGCGCCGTGGATGCGGCCGGTGGAGCCACCGATGTGGGTGGACTTGCCGGTGTCCTCCTCCATATGGGCGCGCTCGATCTCGACGCGGAAGATGCTGCCGTCGTCGAGTACCACGTCGAGGTGGCCGTTGGTGGCGATCGGCTCGTCGTACTGGCTGATCTGGTAGTTCTTCGGCTGGTCCGGGTAGAAGTAGTTCTTGCGCGCGAACCGGCCCCACGGGGTGATCGCGCAATTCAGGGCCAGCCCGATCCGGATCGCCGACTCCACGGCCTGCTCGTTCACCACTGGCAGCGAACCCGGCAGACCGAGGCACACCGGGCACACCTGGGTGTTCGGCTCCGCGCCGAACTCGGTCGGGCAACCGCAGAACATCTTGGTGGCCGTGTTCAGCTCGACGTGAACCTCCATGCCGAGCACCGGCTCGAACCGGTCGATGACATCGGCATAGTCCATCAAGTCGACGGTGGGTGCACTCATAGCGATCAGTCTATTGACCCGCCCGCCGCTCCCGCCAAGCGGTCAGCACCCGCCGTGCCTCTCGCGACCGCATCGGCCTGGTGACTGCTGAGCTGGCGCATAAGCAGTGCGCGCCTCGCAGAAGTTGGAACTTCTGCAAGGCGCGCACTGGATGTGCGGTAGCGCTCTGGACGGACGGTTCGGTCAGCGGGGTTGGGTGTGTTGGGCGAGCCAGGTGGTGGTGTAGGTGAGGACGTCGGGGGCGATGGTGGTTTCGATGCCGGTGTATTCGCTGGGGAGGCCGGAGTCGGCGGGTTGCATGAGGTGGTTGAGGTCAGGGAAGACGTGGACGGTGGCGTCCGGGTCGGCGGCCAGGCGCTCGCGCATCGGTTGTTCGTTCTGGGTGGCGAGGACCTGCTTGTCCTTGGTGCCGAAGAAGGCGAGGACCGGGATACGCAGGGCGGAGAGCGCGGGGGCCGGATCGTAGGTGATGAAGGACGCCATATAGGTGGTGTTGTAGGCGTCGAGGGTTTCCGCGGAGGCGCGCTGGTCCGGAGGGAGCGATTCGTTGTGGCGGTTCGCGAGATCCTTGGCGGCGGCCAGGTCACCGGAGCGGATCAGGTTGGTCCAGTCGGTGATGTAGGTGACCTGATCATCGATTCGGGACTGCGGTGCGCCGGCCGCGCTGAGCAGTGCGCGGTTCTGCTCGATCAGCACCTCCCAACCCGGTACCGAGGGACCAGCCATCAGGATCGCGAAAGCGACGCCGCTGTCGGGACGCGATGCCACCAGGGGCGCGAGGTAGCCGCCCTCGCTGTGGCCGAAAAGTCCGACGCGGGCCGGGTCGATATCCGGGCGGGCGTGTAGGAAGCGCACGCCGGCCGTCGCGTCATCGGCGAGACCGTTGTAGGTGGCGTCGTCGAGTTTGCCACTGGTGCCGCCGACGCCGCGGTCATCGGTGCGCAGTACGGCATAGCCCGCGCGGGTAAAGGTGTCGGCCAGCAGCAGGAAAGGCTTGTGGCCCATGAGTTCTTCGTCGCGGTCCTGCGGGCCGCTGCCGGAGATCATCAGAATCGCCGGGAAGGGACCGTTGCCCTCGGGCAGGGTCAGCGTGCCCGCGATGGTGATATCACCGTTGCGGTAGGTGACGTCTTCGGAGCGATAGGGGTACGGCGGTTTCGGCTCCTGCGGATGTGCGGACGCCCCGATCTTGCCGGGCTCGAGCGACAACGGCAGGCTCTGGCCCGCTTGTCGGAACTCACCGCTGATCCGGTCGGCACCCTTGTCGAACTTGCCCTCGAACACGGGATCGCCCGGAGTGTTCGGAATCGCGAAGGCCACCCTATCCGGTTCGGCGGAAACATCTTTCAGCTGTGCGCCGCTCACACCTTGGGACGGGATGTCGATGGTGGCGCTGCCGTTATCGGCGAAACTCACCCCGACCGCCAACGGCGCACCGGGCACCTCGATGGACCCGTGCCAATCCCCTGTGAGCGAGCGTGTCTCGTCTTTATCCGACGAACACCCCGCAACCAACGCGACGATCAGGACCAGAACCGAGACGAGCCATCGCCCAGTGCGCATGCCGCAACACTACCGATCCGCGCCGACAATTCGGACGAAACTCGGGCGCGCACAACGGTCCGGTCCACACCAGCATTCCCGCCACTTCCCGGCACCACTGTCGCCCCGCCCGCGCAGTCGCCCGTCCGCCGACGGTAGTCATATAGTCGTTCTCTGATCTTGACCACCGACCGTTCGACCACCTCGACCGACAACGGGCAGCCCGCACGGACGGAATGCGGGGCAATGCTGATACCCATCACGCGAGTCGAACCGACGCGACAATCGCTTCCATTCCAGGCAATCGCCGTTTCGGCGGCCCAAAGATTCCAGCGGATCGCTGACGGTCAGGCGCCGCGGGCGTACCGGACTGCGGCGGCGATTGCGTCCATGTCGAGTTCGAGGGTGGGGTCGTCTTCTTGCGCCTCTTGGAATTCCAGCATCGCGTCGGAGATGCCGCCGCGGCGGGCAATGGCGAGGAGTTCACGGCGGACGTAGGCGCCCAGGGGAAGTTCGGCGGCGCGGGCGCGGCGGCCGAACATGCCGAGGGCGTCGGCGGGCAGATCGTAGACCTGGATGAGGGTTACGGCGTCGGAGTCGAATTCCGGGGTCAGATCGCGGCCCTGGGCTTCCAGGAATTCCACGATCGTGTCCACGGAAGTTCGCCTGCGCGCCATCGCGATCAGTTCCTGACGGAGCTGAGCTTCGATCGATATGCCCGCGACGCGAGCACGGCGGCGGAATACGGCAACAGCATCGGTGGGCAGGTCGGATACCTGGAGTTGAGCCACGACGACCAGAGTAGCTGTGCGACAAGTAATTCGGCAGGTCTCGATTGTGCAACAACCGCCGGAATCAACCGAAAAATGCCTCCGCTTCGCGGTAGCGCTCGGCGGGCACCCGCTTGAGCTGCTTGGTGGCCTCGGACAACGGAACCAATTCGATGGAAGTGCCGTGCAGAGCAACCATTTGGCCGAATTGTCCGGCATGTACCGCCTCGGCGGCGTGCAGACCGAAGCGGGTGGCCAGCACCCGGTCGTACGGGGTCGGACTGCCGCCGCGTTGCACGTGGCCGAGCACCGTGGTGCGGACCTCTTTGCCGATGCGTCGCTCGATTTCGGTGCCGAGCTGCTGCGCGACGCCGGTGAACCGTTCGTGGCCGAATTCGTCGATGCCACCCTCGCGCAGTGCGAATCCGGAATCGGGTGCGGGGTGCGCACCCTCGGCGACCACGCAGATGAAGTGCTTATCGCCGCGCTGGAAGCGGCGTTTGATCATCGAGCACACCTCGTCCACATCGAAGGGCACCTCGGGGACCAGTGTGAGGTGCGCGCCCGCCGCCACACCCGAGTTGATTGCGATCCAGCCCGCGTGGCGGCCCATCACCTCGACCAGCATGACGCGCTGGTGCGATTCCGCGGTGGTGTGCAGCCGGTCGATGGCCTCGGAGGCGATGGACAGCGCCGTGTCGTGGCCGAAAGTGACGTCGGTGCAGTCGATGTCGTTATCGATGGTCTTCGGGACACCGACCACCGGGACGCCCTCATCGGACAGCCAGCTCGCGGCGGTGAGCGTGCCCTCGCCGCCGATCGGGATCAGTGCCTCGATCCCGTTGTCGTCGAGGGTGCGTTTGATCTGGTCGAGTCCGGCAAGCAGTTTGTCGGGGTTGGTGCGTGCGGTGCCGAGCATCGTGCCGCCCTTGGTGAGCAGGCGGTCGGTGCGATCGTCGTTCTGAATGGTGATTTTTCGGTCTTCGAGTAGTCCGCGCCAACCGTCCTGGAAGCCGATGATCGCGTCGCCGTAGCGTCCGTTCGCGGTGCGAACGACGGCACGGATGACCGCGTTCAGTCCTGGACAGTCGCCGCCTCCGGTCAACACTCCGATGCGCATGGCGAATATCTTGCCCCGCTTCGCGCGATGACGCGGCCGCACCCCCGTGAACACCGGGTAACGGCTACGACTCAATACACATAGACGATGGCGTTCTCCCCACCGCTACAGGTCGCGAACTGATCACCGGCCGTGCAATTCATCTTGTAATCCCGATTGTTGATCGGGCTGTGCGCCATTACCGATCGGTCGGTAATGGCGCTGTCACCGCCATTGGCATACGCCTTGCGCACCTCCTCGGCGAAGGCGCAACTGGTGACGGTGGTGCCGATCGCGGACGAAGTGAAGCGGCCCAGCGCCGGATACAGCTGGGCACACGGTTTCGCACCGGCTGGCAGGTGCGCGGGCATGGTCGTGGTGGTCGGTTGGCCAGAATGCTCGGCGCTGTTGCGCACCTGCCAGCCGACAACGCCCCCGATCGCCAGAACAACGAGCACCGCGCCGATCCAGACGATGCGCATCGATCGACGCGCAGGCACGGGTGTCGGATCCGACGGATCCGGTGCTTCGGATTGCGGCATCGGCATGCCGACGGTTCTCGACAACGCCTCGGTCGTCGCGTCGTGCGGTGGAATGTCGCGGCGCGTCGGATCCCATGGATACTCGGGCACGAGCGTCGGCTCCAGCCCGGTTGTCTGCTCCGGTCTGCTGGTGGACTGTTGCCCGATATGCGATCGAGACCTGTTCGATAATTGCGAACCGCTCCCTAGCGGCTGGCCACTCGCCTGCTGCTGGCCACCCGCCCACGGACCACCTGCCGACTGCTGCACGCCTGCTCGCTGTGGCCCAGGCGCCGACGCCGCACCGCCCGCCCGCCACGCCACTGACTGCTGCTGGTCACCTAATTGCTGCGAATTTCCCGAAGGCTGCAGACCACCTGCCGACTGCGAACCAGCTAGCTGCCGTGGACCAACCGCCGGTGGCGGGCCACCTGCCTGCTGCGGCCCACCCAACTGTGGCGATCCAGCGGACTGCTGTGCCCCATCTGTCGAAGGCGACGGAACCAACTGCGGCGAACCGCCTGCTTGCTGCAGATCACCTGCTGACGGCGACCTGCTCGACTGCTGCGACCGACCCGACTGCTGCGGAGCACCTGCCTGCAGCGGGCCGCCCGACTGGTGCGATCCACCAGATTGCTGTTGGTCTCCTGCTGACTGTGACCCGCCCGACTGTTGCGGCCAGCTCGGCGATTGGCGCGCGACTGGCGATTCCGGTCCGAAGGTCGGGAAGATGATGGTCGCTGGGGCGGGGGTGTGCTTCGAGATCTGGCTGGTGGGCAAGTCCGAGTTCGGCACGGACGACGTGCCCGAGACTGCGGCTCTGGCTGCTGAGGCAAGTGCACCGGCCGATGGATAGCGATCGGCTGGTTCCTTGGCCATGCCGCGGGAGATGACCTCGTCCAGTGCGCCCGGCAGTCCGGCTCGTTTGGTGGTCGGGCGGGGCGGCGGTGTCGAGAGGTGGGCTCGGATCAGCGAACTCATCCCGTCGACTGGGAAAGGCTGTGTGCCGGTGAGGCATTCGAACAGTACGCAGGCCAGGGAGTAAACATCGGCGGTGCCGCCGATCGGTGCGGTGTCGAATCGTTCCGGCGCGATATAGCTGTAGGAGCCGATGGCTTGGCCGGTCGCGGTGACGCTGGGGTCGCGCTCGGAACGGGCGATGCCGAAGTCCGCGAGGTACGCGAAATCCGAAGGAGTGACCAGGATATTGGCGGGTTTGACGTCGCGATGCACCAAACCCCCGGCATGCGCGGCATCCAATGCGGCCGCGACCTGTTCGATGATGCCGACCGCGCGGGTGGGGCTCAGCGGCCCCTTCTCGCGCAGCACCGAGCGCAGATCGCTGCCACGGACCAGCCGCATGTCGATATAGAGCACACCGTCGAGCTCGCCCCAGTCGTGGATCGGAATGACGTGCGGTTCGGCCAGCCGCGCGGCGACCCGCGACTCGTGCCGAAATCGCTGCTGGAACCGCGGATCGTCGGCCAGCGCCATGGGCAGCAGTTTGACCGCGACCAGGCGGTCCTTTACCGTGTCGTACGCCTCGTAGACCTCCCCCATCCCGCCGCGGCCCAGTAGCGCACGCAATTCGTAGGGTCCGAATCGCGTACCGGCCCGCGACTGCGTTTCGTCCACCCCGTTACCTCCACCTCGCCGAACCGCCCTACGGTCGTGGTCCGGCGATCTCACCCATTAGTCGGGATTCTCGGGTGCCACCGTTACCCGATCAAGTGTGCGCGCCCACTGGGCCGCCGCGCGAACCTGAGGGTGCCGACTCGACGGGATCAGGAACAGCTGCCGCCGGAGAATTCGTCGAGGTGTTGGGAGATCACTGTGGCGAGCCGGTCCAGGATGTTCGTTCCCTCGGAGAAGCTGCCCGAATCGGGTTGGATGGCAATAGCGACCGCGATCTGACCGGCCGGTCCCTGGATCAGACCGAATTGGCGGACCAGATAGGAGCCCGAGGTGTCGGGCCCCCAACCACCTTTGAATTCCGCGCCCTCGAGTTCGCCGAGGCCCCAGCGCTGACTCGAGGTGATCTGTTCCATCAGATCGATCACGTCCGAGCTCTGCGATAGGCATGGCAGCCGGGACGCGAACCGAACCTGTTCGGTGAGCGCCCAATCCGCCTGTCCGAATGCGGAGGCATCGGAGCGTGTCTTGGTGGCGGGCACCGTGGTCTTGGTATCGCCGCCCTCGCGCAGCACTGCCTCGACCGCCTTGGCCGCCTCCTGGCCGGTGCCGAGCGACTGCCAGAGGGTATCGGCCGCGGCGTTATCGGACTGGGTGATCGCCGCCTTCGCCGCGTAGCTCGAGCTCGCCGAACTCTTGCGCTGCGAAGCGATGACCAGCGGCACCTTCATCGTCGACCAGGCGGGTCCGGTGGTCCAGTCGCCGAAGGTCACCATCTTCTCGCCGCCGACCGGCATGATCGCCATGCCCAGCTTGCCGTGCACACTCAACTGCAGTTCCTGGAAACCGGCTGCCAGCGTGCCCGGCACAGTGACGGATAGGTGCTGCTGGTCGGTGTGCGCGGCGGCCGCGGTGATGCTGGGCTCCGCAGAGTGTTTGTCGGTGTCCGTGCCGCATCCGGCCACCATAAGGAGTCCGGCCAGCGCGGTACCGCCGACCGCTTTTCGCAGGCCACGGGATAGCTCAAAATACATACTTCGACACATTCTCGTTTCGAACTCCCCCGCGTTTCGATATCAACACGGCATCCCGACACCGTACTTGGCATCGACACCGACCGCCCACCGCAACCGCGCCCACGCCGCCGAACCCCGAACAGCGACAACGGCTTACAGCGTGGTCAACCGGCATGTACACCGTAATGTGCCCGCTCGGTGCCGCTGGTCGTGCGTGACCGCGCACTGCCGCCCTCATCCGCGAACTCCTTGTGTTCATCGCCTCGCAACGTACTCGACAAATCCGACATAGCCCACTTTTCCTGGTACCAGGGGTACTGCGCGCCTGGAAGGGACGGGCGTGTCGCCCTGGCGCACAGACTCGAATGCGGCGCAGGATAGTTCGATGGAGCTGACTTCGGTACACATCGATAAACCGGACGATCTCAACGTCATCATCGGGCAGGCCCACTTCATCAAGGCGGTCGAGGACCTGCACGAGGCGCTGGTCGGGACCAGTCCGCATCTGCGTTTCGGGTTGGCATTCGCGGAGGCGTCCGGGCCGCGGCTGATCCGGACCTCCGGCAATGACGACGATCTGACCGAGCTCGCCACCAAGAACGCCGTCGCGGTCGGCGCGGGACATTCGTTCATTGTTTTCCTACGTGAGGGTTATCCGGTAAATGTCCTCAATGCGGTACGACAGGTTCCCGAAGTTTGTGGAATCTTCTGTGCCACGGCAAACCCGGTCGAAGTCTTGATTGCCGAGACCGAATTGGGACGCGGAATCATCGGAGTTGTCGACGGCGGTGCGCCACTCGGCGTCGAAGGCCCCACCGACAAAG
This sequence comes from Nocardia sp. NPDC049737, assembly GCF_040674755.1. Taxonomy (NCBI): domain Bacteria; kingdom Bacillati; phylum Actinomycetota; class Actinomycetes; order Mycobacteriales; family Nocardiaceae; genus Nocardia; species Nocardia sp. NPDC049737. The sequence goes on from NZ_JBFANH010000004.1 coordinate 359,201, forward strand.
AAGCCCGCAAACAACTACTGCGCCAAATCGGCTACAAGCTGTAGCACCGCCACGTTAATTCAGGCCGCGATTCGGTCCTGGAACCTGGACACCCGATCACCATGTATCGGTGGCGGCAAATCTCGACTCGGCCCGCCACCAATACATTCTCGGCCAGTTGTCAGACGAGGGGGCAGTGGGTGCGGGTGTAGATGGTGGGCATGCATTCGTTGCAGTGGATGCAGGCTGATCGGGTGGCTTGATCGGCTCGGATTCGGAGCAGGAGGTCTGGTTCGCGGAGGAGGGCGCGGCCCATGGCTACGAATTCGAAGCCCTCGGCCATTGCCGTGCGCATCGTGTCGAGGTCGGTTATGCCGCCCAATAGGATCAGTGGCATCGATAGTTCGCTGCGGAACTGGCGGGCGCGATCCAGTAGGTAGGCGTCGTGGTACGGGTATTCGCGAAGGAAAACGCGGCCCATCAGGCGAAAGCCCCAGCGTGCCGGTGCGGGAAGGACTTTCGCGAATTCCTTGCGTGGGGCGCTGCCGTGGAACAGGAGCATCGGGTTGAGCAGGGAGCTGCCTGCGGTGAGTTCCAAGGCGTCCAGTGCGCCGTCCGATTCCAGCCAGGCGGCCACCTGCAATGACGCCGGGAGCGAAAGTCCGCCGCGCACACCGTCTTCCATATTCAGCTTCGCGGTTACGGCCAGGCGGTCGCCGACGGCCTCGCGCACGGCAAGTGCGACCTCACGAGCGAGGCGGGCGCGGTTGACCGGGGATCCGCCGTATCGATCCTTGCGCCGATTCAGCAGCGGACTCAGGAACGAACTCACCAAATAGTTGTGGCCGAAATGGATTTCGACCGCATCGAAGCCTGCCTGCTCGGCCAGTCGCGCGGCATTCGCGTAGTCGGCTATGACCGTGGCGATTTCGGATAAGTCCGGAACATGCATGGGACGCATACCGAGTGGGCTGAACATTCGGCTCGGCGCCAGCGCGGGTGCACGATTGGATGCGGCATTGGCCACCGGCCCCGCATGGCCGATCTGGGCGCTGGCGGCGGCACCTTCGGCGTGTACGGCATCAGTGAGCTTGCGCAGTCCCGCGACGGCTTCCGGGCGCATCCAGATCTGGTGCCGGTCGGTGCGACCGCCCGGCGATATCGCGCAGTAGGCGACCGTCGTCATACCCACTCCGCCAGCCGCGATTTCCCGATGGAAGTCGATCAGATCGTCGGTGACCAGTGCCTCCGGTGTTCGTCCCTCGAAGGTGGCGGCCTTGATCACCCTGTTGCGCAAGGTGATCGGGCCGAGCGTCGTCGGTGCGAATACGTCGTTCGTCATTTCTCTCCTGCCGCGGTCAGTCCGGCGACCACGAAATCGCGCAATGTGCGCACCGCCTCGTCCGACAGTTCACGCTCCCCAGTGCCGATGCCGCCGAACTGCACGATGATCAGGTCGAATGCCAATCCCCAGCGCCGCCGACTCTCGCGTTCGCTCAGCTGCGGCAACAAACCGACCCAGGTGTCCATGCGGAACCAGTGCCGATGCCACATCGTCGGGTGCCGACCGAGTACGAATTGGGCCAGCAGCCGCAGGTGCAGCCGCCCGACCGGATCGGCCGCCAATCCGATGAACGGCTCGATCACCGCGTCCACCAGCGTCGACACCGAACCGTGTGCGACCGTCACCTCGGTTAGCCGTTCGGCCCACAATGACCCGAGCCGATCCTCCAGCAACGCCGCGACCAGCGCTTCCTTCGAGCCGAAGTGATAGTGCACCGCGGCGGGATTGGCCCCGGCCGCCGCGCAGATCGCCCGCACCGAGACATCGTCGTACCGCTCGGTCAGCAAGAGTCGCTCGGCGGCCAGCAATAGCCGCTCGCGTGTGCCCGCCGTGGCTGCCTGTTCCACCATGACCGTAGTCAACCACGTTCCCATCATCGATTCAATCATTGATTGAATCGATGATCGCCGACTGTGCTGTTGACCGCCACCCGCGACGTCGACCACAGCCAGGCCGCCGTCCTCGCGAGCCGCATTGCGGCAGACGCGAATTCGCCGGACTGATGCGTCGGGACCTAGCCGGCGTTACGGGCGGTGCCGCGGTGAGCGGGCACGCTGGTGGGGTCCTCCGGCCACGCGTGCTTGGGGTAGCGACCGCGCAGGTCGCTGCGGACCTGCGGCCATCCGGTGCGCCAGAACGACGCCAGATCCGCAGTGATCGCGACGGGGCGTTGGGCGGGTGAGAGCAGGTGCAGCACGATCGGGACTCGCCCATCGGCCAGCGACGGTGTCTGCGTCCAGCCGAACACTTCCTGCACCTTGATCGCGAGCACCGGCGGATCGGTCGAGTAATCGAGACGGACGCGACTGCCGGATGGCACTGGCAGGCGTTCCGGCGCGAGTTCGTCCATGCGCGCGGCATCGGGCCACGGCAGCAGGCGACGCAATGCCTGCCCCGCGTCGATGCGTTCGAGGTCGGCGCGGCGGCGTGCGGCGGCGAGTTCGGGGCCGAGCCAGGAGTCGGCATCGGTAAGCAGTGATTCGTCGTCGACCGGCGGCCAGGGCGCATCGAGTGTGCGGTATAGGAAGTCAAGGCGTTGACGGAGGGCGACCGCGTCGGAATCCCAGTGCAGCAGAGCAAGTCCGATCGAGCTCAGCCCGCTTCGCACTGCCGCACTGAGCAGTTGGAGATCTGGATCACGAATTTGTCGCTCCGACAACATGATCGCGCCCAGACGTTCGACCCGGCGGGCAACCACGTCACCGTCGATCCAATCCACCTCGTCCGCGAGCTCCAAAAGATTCGATGCCGCACGGCGCGCGAGCTTTTCGTCGGCCACCGCGGCCGACCGGATCTGCCCGTCGGAACGACCCGGATCGCGTGTCGCCACCGCGACCGCCAGCCACTCCGCGTCACTCAATCCGGAACCCGGAGGCAGGGTCACCGCCGTGCCTCCGGCCATCAGATAGCTCGCCGAGCCAGGACTACGTCGCCGTGCCAGCCGCTCCGGATGTGCCAGTGCGATAACGAAAGCCGGATCGTCGTCACCATCCGTCGCGTCGACCAGCCGGGACAGACGCTCGACCTCCCGCCGCCAGCGCGGTGGCCGCTCACGCCGCAACGCGCGCAGACCGGCCACGAGATCGACGCCGGACACGAGGGTGTCATCGTCGAGGACCGCGACAACTTCCGCCGCCGCCCGGGTGCCGACCTCGGCGGCACCGTCGAGCAGCGCTCGAGCCAATCGGGGATGCAATCCGACTCGTGCCATGTGTCGACCGCGCTCAGTGACCTCCCCCGCTTCGGTCACGGCTCCCAACGCGCGCAACACATCTCGGCCAGCGGCCAATCCGCCCTGCGGCGGTGCGTCCCACCACGCGAGGCCATGGCCATCGGGTGTTCCCCAACACGCGAGCTCCAATGCGAGACGCGTCAGATCCGCCGTGCGAATCTCCGGCTCCGGATAGGCGGACAGGGTGCCGTTCTCGTACTCCGGCCAGCAGCGCCATACCTTCCCCGGAGCCTCGCGTCCCGCGCGCCCAGCCCGTTGCTCGGCGACCGCAGCCGAAACGCGAACTGTCGCAAGGCCGGACAACCCACGTCCCCGATCGATACGCGGCACGCGAGCCAGCCCCGAATCCACCACGGCGCGTACCCCCGGCACCGTCAAACTCGATTCGGCCACCGCGGTAGACAACACGACGCGTCGCCGAGGGCCCGGCCGCAACGCAATATCCTGCCCGGCAGTGGAAAGCCTGCCGTGCAATGGAACCAGATCCACGTCTGCATCAGCCAAAAGATCCATGGTCCGGCGGATTTCGGCTGCTCCGGGTAGGAAGACCAGCACATCCCCGTCGCCCCCGACCAGCGCCGCCCGTGTAGCACGGGCCACCTGCGCTTCGCTGCGCTCCCTCGGCAACGACGGAACATACGCCGTGTCCACCGGATAGGCCCGCCCCTGCACTTCCACCACCGGCGCATCACCCAGTAGCACCGAAAGACGTCCGGCCGCAACAGTTGCCGATGTAGCGAGCACTCGCAGATCCGGCCGCAATCCGGCCCGCGCATCCAGCAGCAGGGCCAAGAGCAGGTCCGCGTCGAGATGCCGCTCATGACATTCGTCGAGGACAACGACATCCGCGCCCGCCAACTCCGGATCGCCCTGCAACCGCCGCACCAGCAACCCGGACGTGACAACCTCGATCCGGGTCCGGGCACTGACCCGCCGATCTCCCCGGACCGAATACCCGACCGTCTCCCCTACCGACTCACCCAACAACGCGGCCATCCGTCCGGCCGCGGCTCGCGCCGCCAAACGGCGAGGCTCGGCCACCACCACCCGCCCGAGAGTCTCCAACGCCAGCGGCACCAATGTCGTCTTCCCGGTTCCGGGCGGCGCGACCAATACGGCGGTGCCACGCTCGGTCAATGTCGCGACAATGCGGTCGAGCGCGGCACGCACGGGCAGATCAGGAAGCTCGGGCAGTTTCATTGCCAACCAGTCTGCAGCCCCGCACGAAGGACCTGAACCTCACCCCGTGATGGCAATCTCCGGCACGCGAGCGGCGCCGCGCTGATATCGGCGCAGGACGCCCCCGGTCGAGAACCGGGAATTCTCAGCGTGAGCACCTGCGCTAACCAGGACCCGCCGACCAAGTACGCGCCTACAGCGTGTTGTGCCGGGATTACGGCGCCCTCAGCATCCAGACGACCACACATGAGGCCGAGCTGGATCCCCTACCGATGCCCATACCCGACGCTCCGACGGCGTGTTTTGGTCCGATTCCGCTGAAATACCTTGTGCAGCAACACTACCCGCACACCCGGCCCGGGTGGCTACGATGGAGATGTGCGGATAGGAGTAGGGCTCTCCACCGCCCCGGGAGCGTGGCAGGCAGGAGCGGAAGCCGCAGCGCACGCACGCGATCAGATCGCGGGCGAGACGCCGTCGCTTGCTGTGCTGCTGGCATCACGAGCACATACCGACGATGCCGCGGCCGTACTCGCCGCAGTCCACCAGACGGTGCGGGTGCCCGCACTCGTCGGATGTGTGGCACAGGCGATCGTGGCCGGCCGCCGCGAGATCGAGAACGAGCCCGCGGTGGTGGTATGGCTGGCATCCGGATTGCCCGCCGTCGAGACATTCGAGCTCGACTTCGTCCGCACGGCGACCGGAGGGCTACTCGCGGGCTACCGCTTCGACCAGGCCGCACGCGACTTCCATCTGCTGCTACCGGACCCGTTCTCCTTCCCCGCCGACATTCTGCTCGAGCACCTGAACACCGATCTACCCGGCACCACCGTGATGGGCGGGCTGGTGAGCGGCGCGCAGGGGCCGGGCGGCTGCAGGCTTTTCCACGACCGCGATGTGCTGACCTCCGGCGCGGTCGGCGTGCGAATTCCCGGACTGCACGGTGTTCCCATCGTGTCGCAGGGCTGCCGACCGATCGGCTATCCGTATATCATCACCGGCGCGCGTGGCGCGCTGATCACCGAGTTGGGCGGCCGATCGCCGATCCAGCGGTTACGTGAGATCGTCGAGGTGATGCCGCCCGACCAGCAGGAGCTGGTGACGCAGGGCTTGCAGATCGGCATCGTGGTCGACGAGCATCTGGCAGTACCCGGGCAGGGCGATTTCCTGATCCGCGGCCTCCTCGGTGCCGACCCATCGAGCGGCGCGATCGAGATCGGCGAACTCATCGAGGTCGGCACGACCGTGCAGTTCCAGGTCCGCGACGCGGTCGGGGCAGATGAAGATCTGCGTGCTGCCCTCGTCCGAGTGGGTTCGGACCTGCCAGGACGCCCCGCGGGGGCGTTGCTGTTCACCTGCAACGGGCGGGGTCGCCGGATGTTCGGGGTCGCCAACCACGACGCCGCCGCGATCGAGGACCTGCTCGACGGCATACCACTGGCGGGTATCTTCGCGGCGGGCGAGATCGGCCCCATCGCCGGCCGAAATGCCTTGCACGGATTCACTGCATCGATGGCGGTCTTCGTCGAATGAGCGTCGACCTGCGGGTCTACGCCGAGCTGAACGATTTCCTACGGCCCGACGAGCGGTACACAGTACTGCGTCGACCTTTCCGTCCGCATCAGACCGTGAAGGACGTCATCGAGGCGGCCGGCATCCCGCACACCGAGGTCGACCTGGTGCTGGTCAACGGGCAACCGGTGACCTTTGCCCAGCACCCACGCAACGACGATCGGATCACCGCCTATCCGGTATTCGAGACTCTCGACATCGGCCGGGTCACCAGGGTGCGCCCACACCCACTGCGCGAGCCGCGCTTCATCGCCGATGTCAATCTCGGCGGCCTCGCCAAGCTGATGCGGCTGATAGGCCTGGACGTGCACTGTCGGTGGGACGTAAACGATGCCGCACTCGCCGAGCTGTCGGCGGCCGAGCACCGTATCCTGCTCACCCGCGACCGTGGACTGCTGAAGCGGCGCAATGTAACTCACGGCGTATACATCCGGTCGGACCAGCCGATCGATCAGATCGTCGAGCTGATCCGACGGTTGGACCTCGTCGAGCGCTTAGCGCCGTTCACCCGCTGCCTGCGCTGCGGTGGCGCCATCGTCGCGGTCGCCAAAGCCGAGGTCGAAGATCGGCTGCAGCCGCTCACCCGCCGCCATTACGACACGTTTCGCCAGTGCCGCGGCTGCGGGCGGATCTACTGGCAGGGCTCGCACCAGATCCGGCTCAACGCCACGGTGGACGCGATCCGCACCAGCCTGCAGTCCTGACCCCACCTCGACCCGACGCGAGCACGGCCCCGAATAGCCCGGATACCTGGCCGGTTCTCACGACGCGCGGGCGTTGTCCCTGTTACGCGGCAAGCGCGAGCTCGACTACTGACTACCCGCCGTCACCCGCCGTGTCAGGAGGCCAGGTCGGCCTCGGGAGCGAGCTCGGATCGGCGGAAGGAGCGCTCACCGGCCGGCTGGCAAAGAACGCACGGAAATGCTGATGAGCGAACGTCTCTAGGGCTGCCCGAGCTCGTCGTCCCGCTTTTCGAGCGTTTCCACCAGAGCCGAGGCGATGAGGGCCACGGCTCGATCATCGTCGTGGGCTAGTTGCTGCAGGGTTTCCAGCGCGATCGTTCCCGGCATCTCGGCGAGAGCCTGGGTCAGCCGTATCCGCACCGCCGAGTCCGCTGTGTGGGCGGTGAACTCGTCGACCAGCGCTCTCATGATCCGGCCTGCCCACTCCGCGTCCCGCGCCAACGTTCCCAAGAGCTCGGCCGCCTCGACGTCGCTCGGACCCTCGACCACCGTGCCGACAAGTTCCGGCACGGCCCGGGTCACGCCCCGCGCACCCAATGCGAGAGCAGCATGTCTACGGACCGTCGCGTCCGCGTCCCCGAGCGCGTCCGTGAGCACTGCGGTCGCCTCACCGCCCGGTAGCTCGGCGAGCGCCAGGACCGCGCGCCGCCGGACGTCCACATCCTCCGAGACCATGCCGGTTGCCACGCTCGCCACACCGTCACCGCCGGCCCGTGTGAGGGCCCACCGCAGGGCCCCGGCAACGTTCGGATCCGATTCGGTGAGAACCGCCTCGGCCAGCAGCTCGGCGGGCACCGACACATCCTCGGCCGAGGCCAGGACGGCTTGCTGCCGCCGGGTGGCACTTTGCGAACCGAGTCCGTGCAGGAGCTCGACGAGGCGCAAGACGTCCTGCCAGTCGGAGGGCTCGGCTGCATCGACCGTACGCAGCCGCTCGAGGAGTTCTCGCTCCCGGTTCAGTCGTTCTTCGGCTGTTCGGATGAGGTCGCCGACCAGTCCGGACGGAGTGAATCCGGGACCGTCGAGCGCGCGTCCGATCTGGCTCAGTGACAGTCCCAGGGACCGCAGCCCCTCCACATGGAAGATGCGCCGGAGGTCTTCGAGAGAGTATTCCCGGTAGCCACCCACGGTGCGCCCGGTCGGCCGTACCAGCCCGAGGGAGTCGTAGTGCCTGAGCATCCGGGCGCTCACTCCCGAGCGGCGCGCCACCTCGCCGATCAGCACGCAGTTGTCTCCTCCCGTTCTGGACCGAGCGCGACCACCCGTCTCGCCTCACCGACGGCGAGATCGAATCCGGCATCCGGGTCACGCAGAAGCCGCTCCGTAGCGCTCGCGTGCGCACGCACCGTCGGGTCGTGACTTGCCATCGCCTTCCGGAGGACCGGCTCGACCGCGTCGCCGAGTGCGACGAGGGCACGGCTCAGACTCAGTCGTACCTCCCGGTCACCGCGGCCGAATTGCGTGGCCAGCTCCGCGGCCAGCGCTTGCTTCTCCTCGTCGGGCACGAGAACGACAGCAGCGCGCCACGCACTCCGCGCGACCTCGTCGTCGGCGTCGTGCAGCAATGACCGCGTGATCGCAGGCCATGTGTCCCTGTCCCCGATCTTGGACAGCGTGTGCAGCGCTTGGCTGCGGGCTTGTGCGCGTTCGGAACGGAGTTCCGCGCGGAGTTTCGGAACCGTGATCTCCGACGGGAGACGGGTCAGCGCCCACGTGAGCATGTCGCGCACAAAGAAGTCCGGCTCGATCGCGCACCGTCCTACCAGCGCGTCTACGAAACCGGGCTCGGGATGCGTGCCGATCGCCAGAGCCGCCTCGAGTCGCGTCGACGAGTTCCCAGCCGCCAATGCGTCGAGCAGTCGCATGTCCTGTGGATTCGTGTGTGTCGAATTAATGGGTACCACCTCCGACAGCCAGTGAAGGCCTTCACACAGTGACAATGTCAAGCGCACGGGCGACACCACCATCGCATTGGTGGCCGACCCGTCGACTGCACTCGTCTGGCGCTCGATCCCCTGGCCGGTGAAGCGGACGTGGGCGGCTGGTGCGTTGGCAGCGGGGCGTCTCGGGGTTGCGTTATCGTCGGCTCCCTAAGGGATATGCCCGCAGGGGCAGTCTGCCCTGGCGTTCAATGCTGACCTGAAGTGCGGTATCAGGGAGGAATTATGGACATTACCGAGTTGATCCTGGATGACCACCATGAGCAGCGGCGGCTGTTCGCAATCCTGGAACAGATTGATCGTGCGGAGACCGGGGTGCTTTCCGCGATCTGGGACAGGCTGGCCGCCTTCCTCGAGCTGCACGCGCAGGCGGAGGAGGAGATCTTCTACCCCGCGCTGCTGCAGGCGGGCATCACGGCCCGGCGCGCGGGCGGGGTGGAGGACGAGACACTCGACGCCATCCACGACCACAACCAGATCAGGGACGCGATCGCCGAAGTGGCGCGTCATCAGGTCGGCACCGATGGCTGGTATGCGGCCGTCGCGGCAGCGAACTCGGCCAACAGCGATCACATGGCCGAGGAAGAACGCGAGGGCCTCACCGACTTTCGCCGCTTGGCCGGGCTGGCGCGCCGCCATCAGCTGGCCGTCGCGTTCGCCGCTTACGAGGCGCGCAACTACGCCGGCGTCCAGCCCGTGGACAAGGATCCCGTCAGCTACGTCCGCGAGGCAGAGAAGAAGCTGCGGACCGCTGCGAGCGGATCGCTGAGTGTCGGCACCCTGAAGCGGAACTGACCGGCAGACCGGCCGCGGCAGTCAGCACGCAACATCCCCTCGTGCCGCATTCCGCGCCGACCGAACCGGCGAGCGCGGGACGTCCGAAGCGCAACGCGCCGAGGCCATCTCGGGCTGCAGAGCCCTACTGTCTCACCGAAGGCCGAGCGCTGCCGAACATCCTGCCCAAGGGCCCCAGCCCTGAACGGCGAGCACTCGCTCGGCGACGGCGATCTGCTGCTCACGGGTGGCCTTATCGGCAGTCTGCCCATACGCGGCACCGCCATATGCAGCCCATGTGCCCGGCGCGAACTGCAGGCCGCCCTGAAACCCGTTGCCAGTGTTGATACTCCAATTACCGCCGGACTCACACGCGGCGAGGCTGTCCCATTCCTGATCGGTAGCGGCGGAAGCTTGGCCAACATATGCCATGCCGGCCCCGCCGATGATCGCGCTGGTAGCGACGATCTTCTTGAGTGGGGTGCCCAGAACGCTCATATCACAGTTCCTTTCGAGTCAGCAAACCTATACAGGCGCCCAAGCATGAAAGGTGATCACTGGATCTTTGGAGCCGTTCGAGTCTGTGCTGGACGCGGAGAGCTCAAGTGACAGTTCTCGATATCGTGTCCACATCGAAATAAAAACCTGTGTCGCGCGCGAACCTATTGGCAGCCGTTGGTGGATCGAAAAGCTGCGGCGACCGAACAGATGAATGACGGTGCGCACGCTCGGTAATGCCGATTACAGGCCATGAATGGTGGCGTTTGATCACATGAGGCTGCATGAATCCATGCCAATGGCTGCCTTGTTCACGTTTCCAGAGTTCCGCCCGCCCGGTATCGCTGAAGCGCTGCATGTGGTCGATCGACTGCCGAGAACCCTTCTACCAGCTGAAGTATCGAACCCGACGCCGCAGCTCCGGATGTATACCAGCCCAGAAACCGGCTCGCCCCGCAACTCGCGATGTCGGAAACCCGCATAGGCCATAAAATCCCTGCAATGGCAAGTGGTCGAACAACAAGTTCAGGAATTACCGGACACCCACAGCAGGCCATGAAATCCGTTCAGCCGCAATAGGTTGGACAAAAAGTCGGAAACTGAAAGGGGTGTGACGATTGACTACGGTCCAACGGTCAATTCTCACCGACCGCATTCGAAGGTGTTCATTACCACGTCCGCCAACGCTGTTGATCTGGCTGGACAACACCGTCCTGAGTACTAACTTCGAGACACTCGCAGACCCGGTACGTGGACTGGACGCCGGCCCGGCCGAACTTCAGTGGGCCACAGGCTCTTACACGCTGGCCTTCGCCAGCTTGATCTTCACCGCAGGCGCATTGGGTGATCGCTTCGGTCACCGCACAGTGCTCGTAACGGGATTGGTGTTCTTCGCCGGGTCCTAGATATGGGCGGCGTACGCACGCGCAACGTACATTCGGTGGCGGCAACGCGGCGCTCGGATTGCTTGGGCTGGTACAGGAGCCGGACTACGGTCGAGGAGGCAGCCGCTCTATATCTAGCGCCATGATCGCTGTCCTCAGCGTTGGAGCATTCCAGCGGTTCAGCCGACTGTCCAGGACCGCAGTTTCTCCGGATTCCGAATCGCCCAGATGCGAGTGATCCGGCCGTCGACGATGTCGAAGGCGTAGACCGACACGATGGTGTCGGCGAGCTGCGCCACCAGCCCGGGTTGGCCGTTTACCGTGCGCTCGAGCAGCATTACCTCGGGGCCTCGGGCGGCGATTTCGATCCAGGCGCGCGCAATCTGCTCGCCGCCGATGATCGGATGGCGGAAGGCCGGGGCCAGGCCACCGCTGTCGGCGGTCGCGGTCGCGGTCGGATCGAGCAAACCGATCAGGGCCTCGATATCACTCGTCTCCCAGGCCCGTTTGAAGTCCCTGACCACCTCGGAGCGCTGGGGGCTCGCCGAGCCCCGCGAGGTGTCGATGCGGCGGCGGGCGCTGGAGGCGAGCTGGCGGCAGGCCGCGGGAGTGCGCCCAACGACATCGGCGACCTCGGCGAAGGAGTAGCGAAAGACATCGTGCAGGACGAACGCCACCCGCTCGGCCGGTGTCATGGAATCGAGCACGACGAGGAAGGCCATACTGATCGACTCGTCGAGGGTGACGCGGTCGGCCGGATCGGCGGGGGCGGGACCACCGAACCATTCCGAATGGCCGGGAATCGGCTCCGGAATCCATTCGCCCACATACCGTTCCCGCCTGGCTCGCGCCGAGCCGAGCAGATCGAGACAGATCCGGCCGGCGACAGTCGTCAACCAAGCACCGGGCACCGCCACATCGCGGCGCTGCCGCTCCGACAGCGCGTACCAGCGCACATAGGTCTCCTGCACCACATCCTCGGCCTCAGCGAGCGAGCCGAGCAGCCGATAGGCGAGATTGATCAGCTGACGGCGTTCACTGATCACCGAGCTCAGTTGCGGATCGGTCATGGTGTTCGGCTCCTTCGGTCGATGCGTCCCTCACCGAAATCGACGAATCAGCGACCCGATTTGTCAGGCGACCTGACATTCCGGACGGCTGTGTCGTCGGAAGGCCGTGACACTTTCAGCAAAGCAGGAGTTCCGGAAATGACCAAAATCGGCATCATCCTCGGCAGTACCCGACCCAACCGCAACGGCCCGCAGGTCGCCCAGTGGGTTCTGGACACGGCATCGCAGCGCGGCGACGCCGAGTTCGAACTCATCGACCTGCGCGACCACCCGCTACCGCATCTGGACGAGCCCGTGGCGCCCATGTTCGGCCCGTCGGTCCACGAACACACCCGCGCCTGGGCCGAGCGGATCGCCCCGTTCGACGGCTTCGTGATGGTGACCCCGGAGTACAACGGCGGGGTTCCCGGGGTGCTGAAAAACGCCATCGACCACCTGTGCGGGGAATGGACCGACAAGGCCGTCGGATTCGTCTCCTACGGGGTGAGCGGCGGCGCCCGCGCGGTGGCGCAGCTGCGGGTGGTCTGCAGCACGCTGGGCATGGCCGATGTGAGCCGTCCGGTGGAGATCTCGGTGCTCACCGATTTCGAGAACTACACCACCTTCACACCGCGCGAGCGCCACACCACAGCGCTGAACACCTTGCTGGATCAGCTCATCGCCTGGAGCACCGCCCTGGCGCCGCTACGGCGGCCCGCCACCGATACCCCGCACATCAACTCCGAAGGTAGGGCCAATCATGACGACGCCGAACGACTTTCAGTCACACGCTGACCGAATCGAAACGCAACGCGAGTTGGATGAAGCCGAGATTCGCCAGCAAATCGACAAGGTAGTCGAAGGACTGCGAGCCAAGGACCTCGAGGCACTGAAGCAGGTGTACACAACCGACGTCGTGTCCTTCGATGTCGAGCCGCCACTCCAGCATGTCGGGATAACGGCGAAACTCGAGAACTGGGCGAACGTGTTCCTGTTCTTCGAGAATGTGACCTATGAGGTTCGCGACCTGACGTTCACCGTAGGCGACGAGGTGGCATTCGGGCACGCCTTCGTGCGCCTCAGTGGCACATTGAAAAACGGGACGGCGACGAGCGGTATGTGGGTCAGGGTCACCTACGGTCTGCGGAAAATCGACGACACGTGGTTGATCGCGCACGATCAGGTCTCGGTGCCGCTCGACATCCCGAGCGGGAAAGGAGTGGTCGACCTCGAGCCGGTGACGAAAATCTAGGGCCGTCTCCAACGGTTTGACGAAAGCCCCCCGCTGGACGGGGGCTTTCGTGCGGCATAGACCAAGCGCCACAGACTCAATCGCGGCGGCGGCAGGAATATCCGTACTCGCGAGTCCCCGATGTATCGCCTCATCGACGGGTGGTGGGGTTGACCGTCGCTTCGATCTTGCGGACGAGGCCGTCTTCGACGGTGAGTACGAGCAGTGCGAAGAAGCGGTGATCGATGAAGGCGAGGATGGCCGGCTGGTCGAGTACCGAATGGGACACGAGGACTGCCCGGTTGGTGTAGTAGGTCAGTAGATTCTGGCCGACCTCGGTCCGTCCGTGGGAGATCTGGGGACCGATCGAGCCGCCGAGGAATGTGGCGATGCCCCACGCCTCGGGGTGCAGAACGGTGAGCAACGTGGTGAGGTCGCCGTTCGCGCACGCATCGATGAATTTCGCTGTGACTGTTCGGTATTCGGGGGCGAGCGCGGCGGTGTCGGGCCGGGTGCCGGCTAGTTTGAGCCGCGCGCGACGAGCCAGTTGGCGGCAGGTTCCGATCGGTTGCCCGAGCGTCTCGGCGATGGTGTCGAACGGCATGGCGAAGACATCGTGCAGGACGAATGCGACCCGCTCGGCGGGGCGTAACCGCTGCAGCACCACCAGCAGTGCAAATTGGACGTCCTCGTCGAGAGTGATCCGATCGGCCGGATCGGCCGCGGCGGCTCGGTAAGGCGAGTCGAGTGCTTCCATCCGCATCGGGTCGCCTGGCCATTCATGGCGGACTCGCGCCGACCGCAGCATGTCCAGGCATATCCTGCTGGTGACGACGGTGAGCCATCCGCGCACGTCCGCCAGCACGCCGATATCAATGTTACCGAGCCGCGTGAAGGCTTCCTGCACAACGTCTTCCGCGTCACCGATGTCGCCCAGCATCCGGAACGCCAGATCGACCAGGTACGCCCGATTGCCCTGCCAGGCCTGATCGAACGCGGTGCCACGGTCGTGCGGGGTCATTTCCATACCTCGAGGACGAAATGACCTCGATAAAAGTTACGCGCAGGCGCCCTGGAGCTGTTGTAACTTTCCCGATCGCCGCCTCGTCCTATTGCTCGCGTACACGGATCCGCATCAGCGGATCCGATTCGGGAACCAGGAGAGGCAATGACACTCATCACGACACACCGTCCACACGCGTTCACTCGGCTGCTGGCCGCCATGGCGGCAGCCGTCGGTACGGCTTTGGCCCTCTCGCCGGGGGCAGCGACCGCGGATGCGGACAACCACGATGTCGATCAGTATCTCGGCACCTGGAATTACGATCAGCCCGACTTCTCCAGCGGAACCAACATAGCGGTGATGCAGCTGCCGGCCTCGGAATACAAGATCCCACAGATCGGAACGGTCGTCTTCGAACGAGAGCCCGGCGGTGTGGTCGGTCGTAGCGATCAGGGTTGCACCTGGCACTTCGCGCTCGGGTCCGACGGTCTCGACCTGACCTCCAAGGACCAGTACTGCTTCAACAAGGTGATCGGCTCCGGCTACAACGTCGACACCTGGCACGTCACCGTCCGCGGCAGACGGGAAAGGGAAACTGTCCATGCGACAAGCGATTTCAATGGCGGCCAGTATCCGTTCGTACTCGACAACGCCAGTCGTACCAGAGCCGGAATCGAGAAGCCCCACGAAACACTCGAACACTTCATCGGGACGTGGACCTTCGACCCGGCCGATCCTGCGCGGGGGATCAATCTCCTGAACCCGCAGCGAGCCCCGAAAACGGGATCGGTGACCTTCACTCCCGGTGATCGCGGCCAGGTCGAGGCCCGAACCGACGACGGATGTGTGTGGATGTTGGCAGCCGACGGCAACACTGCCGAACTCGCTTCCACGCCACAGCAGTGTGGCTCCCAGACAGTGAATTTCTGGTCGATCGCCAGCGACGGCCATCATGAATTCGCCGTCGTGAACGGCATCGACGCGCAAGGGACCGGCTACCTGCTGAGCATCGGATCGCTCACCAAGACCTCCTGAGGCCACCACTGCCCGCCTCTGGGGGCTCGACAGGTTCTATGCCAGAGGCGGGCAGGCTCGTCCGCCTCCCGCCACTTTCACCATATCGCGTACCCCGGGGCTTGCGGCAAGACCCTGGTGATGCTGCAGACTCGTCCGCTGCGAGCAGGCGCACGCCTTGCCCGGAGGAGGGTTCGGATGAGTGATGTCATCGTTGTCGGCGCCGGCCCAACCGGATTGATGCTGGCCGGTGAGCTCCGGCTACAGGGCGTCGAGGTCGTGGTGCTGGACAAGGACGAGCAGCCGGCTCCGTTCGTTCGTGCCCTCGGCATCCACGTGCGCACGATCGAGATCATGGAGCAGCGCGGCCTGCTGGGCAGATTTCTCGCGCACGGCCGAAAGTATCCGCTCCGCGGATTCTTCGCGGGCATCGCCAAACCCGCACCCCCTTACCTGGACACCGCACACGGTTACGTGCTGGGCATCCCCCAGCCCGACATCGACCGGATTCTCGCCGAACATGCCACCGAAGTCGGCGCGGACATTCGGCGCGGCAAGCGCGTCGTCGCGGTCCATCGAGACGACGACGGCGTCACCGCCGAATTGTCCGACGGCACAACGCTTCACGCACGCTACCTCGTCGGCTGCGACGGCGGGCGCAGCACCGTGCGCAAGCTGATCGATGTCGGCTTCCCCGGCGAGCCGTCGACGGCCGACACGCTGATCGGCGAAATGGAGGTGACCATGCCGGCGGACGAACTCGCCGCCAAAGTCACCGAAATCCGCGAAACGCAGAAGCGATTCGGAATCGGACCATCCGGAAATGGCGCGCACCGCGTCGTGGTGCCCGCAGCCGATGTCGCCGACGGTAGCACCGTCGCGCCCACCCTCGACGACATCAAGCAACAGCTGCGGGTCATCGCCGGCACCGACTTCGGCGTGCACTCACCGCGTTGGCTATCGCGCTTCGGTGACGCCACCCGTTTGGCCGAGCATTACCGTCGCGGCCGGGTGCTGCTCGCCGGCGACGCCGCACACATCCACCCGCCGATGGGAGGGCAGGGTCTCAACCTCGGCGTCCAGGACGCGTTCAACCTCGGCTGGAAGCTCGCCGCCGCGATCAACGGCTGGGCACCGCACAACCTGCTCGACAGCTACGAATCCGAGCGGCGTCCGGTGGCCGCCGACGTGCTGGACAACACGCGTGCACAGGCGGAGTTGATTTCCACCGAAGCGGGGCCGCAAGCGGTGCGGCGCTTGATCTCTGAGCTGATGGACTTCGACGATGTCACCCGCTACCTGATCGAGAAGATCACCGCGATCTCGGTCCGCTACGACTTCGGCGACGGCCATGACCTACTGGGCCGGCGGCTGCGGAACATCACATTGACCCGCGGCAACCTCTACGACCTGATGCACGCCGGCCGCGGAATGCTGCTCGACCAGACCGGACAACTGTCGGTCGATCGATGGAACGATCGCGTCGACCACATCGTCGACACCAGTACCGAATTCGACGCTCCCGCCGTGCTGCTTCGTCCAGACGGCCATGTGGCATGGGTCGGGGACGCGCAGTCGGAGTTGAATACCCATCTGGCTAGGTGGTTCGGCCGCCCGGCAACCTAAGTGCATTCGTACTGGTGCGCTACGGAGTCCCAGCGGGGCGGCCACGCTGGATATTTCGACCGTGGGCGTGCCGGGTCGTCAGCCGAGGGCTGTCAGGGCCGGAGCGAGGTGGACGAGATGGTCGATGCCAGGAGCGAATTCGGTGCCGATCGGGAGCAGCAGGGTGACGTGGTCGGCCCCGGCGGCCAGGTGTGCGCATGCACGCCAGCCGTAAGTACCGCAACGTCGAGGCGGGCAGTCGGGTGTCGTTCGTCGTCGACCAGCAGGTCTCGTTGGAGCCGTACGTTATTCGCGGCATCGAAGTGCGCGGCACGGCCGAGGCGCTCGACGACCAGGAGCCGCCGTTCCCTCCCCAGGAACGCTCGATCATTCGGATCCATCCCGAACGGATCATCTCGTGGGGCATCGACGGCGGCTCCTTCGATTTCACCAGTCGCACGCCCAACAGCTAAGTGATCGCGCCCGTAATTCCCTTGGAGGTCAAGCGGCGCGGGCTCGAGCGGTCGTCTCGCTCGGCTGGTCCTGTTCGAGTTCGTGGCGGTCGAGCCTGGTGAGTAGATCGGCGCCAGGACGCACGTGGTCAGAGGGGCTGGAGCCGGGCGTGCAGGAGGCAGAATTCGTTGCCCTCTGGGCCGGCCAGGACGTGCCAGCTGTAGGTGCCGGCCCGGCCGACCTGGGTACTGTCGGCAGATTCCACGACATGTGCAGCGGCGCAGGCAGACCCGGCGATTCAAAGATGTTGTCCGAGTTGACTGCTCACTCACGGGGTGTCCCGTCCCAACGCCATGTCGCGAGCCGACGGTGCGCGGGTAGTTCCGCGCGTCCGGTGGCCCACAACAGAGTGGTCCACGGATCGGTGGATTCCGGTGCGTCCGGAAACAGTCGGGCAAGCACCCGCGTGCACAAAACCGCGGGTGGGTGCCAGGCGAATCCGAGCCCCTGCGCAAGGTCGTGGGTATGCACCAGGGTCTCTACAACTCCCATCGCCGCGAAGCCCTCGGGATCCGAGATACCGAAGACGTGGTAGGCGCGGGTCTGCGGCGGCGTCGTGCGCACCATAGAAACCAGCAGCGTCCCGCTCGCCTCCAGCACTTGCAGCAGGCCGTTGGGTCCAGCCGCACGATCCGCGTGCACTGCGTTCGCTGGGCCGCCGGGTCGTCGACTCTCCCAGAGAAACGGCACCTCGCTTTCCAAGGGCGGCGTTGCGGGGGCCAGTTGAACGGCGTACGCGAACAGATCGTCGCTGAGATGCTCGACGGTCTCCCAGCAGTCCCATTCGAGCGAACCGGCCTTACCGTCCCACGCCGCTGCAGGCGCCTCGCGAAGCGCCGCCACGGCCAACTGAACGGCAAGGTGGAGGTCCTCGGCAGTGACCCGGGGCCGGGGAGCGCCACTCTCAGCTGATCGGGACATCACCGAACCATACCCACAATCGAAGGGGCACATCGCAGTTCGCGTCACACGCGGTGCCTGCGCCCGCGTAGCCGGACCGGCCGACTGCTCGGGTCTCTTGGCGGGCATATTCGCGCCTGCCGCTTACGGCGCGGTGAGCGTGCGAGATGCGCTGTAGCACAGAATATTCGCTCACGTAATTCCGGCGCGCTCGGCGGAATGCGATGCCCCGTATCCCCACCGGCCGAGAGCAAACAGTCCATGAGGTGGCATCTTCGTGCTTCGGGAGCAATAGAAACGGGTGCTACCGGAACGCCGGGTTGGCATTCCAGACACGCTGAGGCAGCCGCCCGATCGGCGCGATCTATCGGCACGACATGGAGATTCGACTCCCACGCTGCAAGACCGTCGACTGAAAGCCAACGACTACGTCGCAGCGTAAAGTGTTGTCTGCGTACCCCATTCGCTCAGCCGGACATGACTTGCTGTCTGGTCGACCGGGATTGGCGAGACCGCGATGTTGTTCGTAGCACCCCTCTCTGGAAGGACGCATGTTCACCACAACCGAATCCGAGCTGGACGATCTCTATGCGGCCATTGAGAAATCCGCGCGGCTAGTGAACGTCCCCTGCGCGCGAGACACTGTCTGGCCCACCCTGACCGCATACGGCACGATGCTCACGCAGTCCGTGATCTCTTTCAGAGTGGTCACCGACGCCCGCCGCTCGGGAGACCTCGACTACCGTTTCTTGACGTTGCCGAGAGACGTCGACCCTTACAACATCGC
Source organism: Nocardia sp. NPDC049737 (assembly GCF_040674755.1). NCBI lineage: Bacteria > Bacillati > Actinomycetota > Actinomycetes > Mycobacteriales > Nocardiaceae > Nocardia > Nocardia sp. NPDC049737. The sequence continues at coordinate 378,168 of NZ_JBFANH010000004.1, forward strand.
CCTTTCCAACAAACTGCTTCCCGAGACCGAGCATCCGATTGGCGCTCTGCTGGACCAGGTCCAGAAACAGTGCCCCATCGACAGCTACGGAATCGATATCGGCGTAGCCGGCGGCTTCAAAAAAATCTGGCCGTTCTTTCCTGCCGATGGCGTGCAAAAGGTATCGGAGCTTGCCGCGCTTCCCTCCATGCCGCCCAGTCTCGCCGACCACGCCCGCATGTTCGCACGTCACGGCTTGGAGGACAGAGTCGGCTTGCTCGGCATCGACTACCACGACAAGACGATGAACGTGTATTTCCCCGGACTGCCGGCCGACTACTTCGGACCCCGCGCGATCGTGGCGCTGCACCGAGAAGCCGGACTTCCGGATCCGAGCGATCAATTCCTCGCACTCACCGAGAAAGCATTCGATATATACGCAACCATCAGCTGGGAATCTCCTCGGATCGAGCGCCTCTGTTTCCCTGTGATAACCCCGGACCCGACAACGCTCCCAGTCCCGATCGACCCGCACTTCGAGCAACTCGTCGACAAAGTTCCGTTCAGCACGACCGACCGTCGATTCACCTATGCCGCGACCTCGTCGCCCCGTGGAGAGTCCTACAAATTCAGTTGGTTTTACCAATGGCAACCCCGAATACTGGACAAGATGAAGACGTCCGATTCATAGAACTGTCAATAGGGCGTTCTCCGTAGAAGTACCTGTGCGGCCGGGCCGGTTACATCCCAACAGGTGTGCTCAACCGAGCGGAATATCGGCGGAGGTCGACGGGATCGCGTCGAGTGCGGCCATGACGGTGTCTTGCAGGGCGATCGTCGCGGCGGCGATATTGGCTTCGAGATGGCGGATGCGGGCGGTGCCGGGGATAAGCATGATGTTCGGTGCGTGGTGCAGCAGCCACGCGAGGCCGACCTGGGCGGGGGTGCAGTCGAGGGATTGCGCCGCGGCGGCGACGACCGGATCGTCGGTGACCTTCGGCATGGTCGGGAAGGCGCTGCCGAGCGGGAAGAACGGGACCCAGGCGATCTGTTCGGCCGCGCAGAGTTCCAACATGCCCTCGTCGGCGCGGGAGACGAGACTGTAGGCGTTCTGGACGCACGCGATCCTTGCGGGAAGGGCCCGGCGCAGGCCGTCGAGGGTGATGCCGCTGAGCCCGATCGCGCCGATCTTGCCCTCCTCGCGCAGCGTGATCAGGGTCGCGAGTTGATCGTCGAGTTCGACGATTTGGTCGCCGGAGGCCCGCAGGCCCGGCCCGGCGTCGAGGCGGCGCAGGTTCACCACCGGGATCCGATCGAGGCCGAGGGAGGCGAGATTGTCCTCGACGCTGGCCCGCAGTTGCTCGGGTCGCTGAGCCGGCCGCAGCGGGATGTCGGCACCCGGCGCGGGGTCGGCGCCGACCTTACTGACGACCACGACGCCGTCCTCGGGGCCGAATGCGTCCCGGATGAGCCCGTTGACGAAGCCGTCACCGTAGAACTGGGCGGTATCGACGTGGTCGACCCCGAGTTCCCACGCCCGGCGCAGCAGCGCGATCGCGGCGGCGCGGTCGGCATGCAGGCGTTCGAGTTGCATCGCGCCGTATCCGATGCGCGACACCGTGTGGTCGCCCAGCGTCCCGGCCCCGCCGGGGCGCGGCACGCCCGAGGGAGCGAGCTTGGTGAGGGACGTGATCTTCGCGGTCATGGGTTCTCCCACATGAGACGATAGGTGAAGCGGAGGATGCTCCGCTTCACCAACTATACCGGAGGTGCCTCCGAATTGAGTGCTGTCGATCCGACGTCCCCCGAGAACAAGCCCCGCGGTGCTCGCGCCCCCCGTGCCGACGCACAGCGCAATCGCAACAAACTCGTCGAGGTCGCCAGAGCCGCGTTCGCCGATGCCGGCGACACCGCGACATTGGAGGGCATCGCTGCCGACGCCGGTGTCGGCATCGGCACCCTGTATCGCCATTTCCCGACCCGTGAAGCTCTGGCCGAAGCCGTGTACGCCGCGGAACTCGACGATGTCACCGACAGCGTCGCGGTCCTGCTGCAGCAGCACCCCCCGGATGCGGCGCTGCGTGCGTGGATGGGGAAATACGCCGCCTTCGTCGCGACCAAGCGCGGCATGGCCGACACGCTTCGTGCCGGTTGGGCCTCGGGCCGCATCGCGGTACCGGCAACCCGGGAACGCATCACCGCTGCCATAGCCACAATGCTGGCCCACGGAGCCGAAACCGGCTCACTGCGTGGCGATGTCGAACCGGAGGACATCACGGTGATGCTCCTCGGAATTCTTCTCACCACAACAGGCGGTTCCTCCCAGCAAACGGAGCGACTACTCGACCTCATGCTCGATGCCCTACGGCTGAAAACAACCAGCGGCAATGCACGACAACGAAGGAGCAAGCATGCAAGCCATCATCGTTGGGAATCGTGACGCCGGCGTCGCCGGGATGACCCTGACGCACGACCTGCCTTACCCCCACGCCGCCGAGAACGACGTGATCGTGAAAGTACACGCCGCGGGGTTCACCACCGGCGAGCTGGACTGGCCAAGCACCTGGACCGACCGCGCCGGCCGGGACCGGACCCCGAGCGTGCCTGGCCACGAGTTGTCGGGAGTGATCGTCGAGCTGGGGTACGGCACCACGGGTCTGACCGTCGGCCAGCGGGTCTTCGGTCTGACCGACTGGACCCGCAACGGCACACTCGCCGAATACACCGCGGTGGAAGCCCGCAATCTCGCTCCCCTGCCCGCGGATATAGACCACATCGTGGCCGCCGCGCTGCCGATCTCGGGATTGACCGCCTGGCCAGGGTCTATTCGACCACGCCCGCGTCACCAGCGGTCAGACCGTCCTGATCCACGGCGCCGCCGGCGGTGTCGGCTCGATCGCGGTGCAACTCGCCCGCGAGGCCGGGGCCCGAGTCATCGGCACCGGCCGAGCCCGCGACCGCGACCGCGCGCTCACCTTCGGCGTGCACACCTTCCTGGCCCTGGACACCGAGCCGCTGGAACAGGTGGGCGAAGTCGATGTGGTATTCGACGTGATCGGCGGAGACATCCTGGATCGCTCGACCAGCCTGGTACGCGCCGGCGGAACACTTGTCACCATCGCCACGCCACCTACGATCCAGCCCGACAACGGACGCGCCGTCTTCTTCGTCGTCGAACCCGACCGGACCCAACTCACCGAGCTCGCCACGCGCCTGCGCGACGGCCGCATCAAGCCGGCCGTCGGTGCCGTCCACCCTCTCGCCGAAGCACCCCACGCCTTCAATCCCGGGAGGCACAGCCCCGGCAAGACGATCATCCGCGTCAGCGACGAATGAACACACACCGCCGTTCCCCCTGACTGCGGTCGGTCGCCGAGTCGGACGCCTGGGCTCGAATCCCACCGACCGCAAAAAACACGGCGTTGAACCACAACACCACTCCGTTTCCCTCCAGAGGCCTCCTCGCCTCTTGCGCGACCATTAGCCACTCCACGAACACCGCCGGTGATAGGCATGGCTCAGCACGGGCGGAGGTGGATGACTGGCAGGCCGTGCTCGGTGCGCACGCGCTCGGCCACGAGTGAGCGGTGGCATGCCTCCGGATCGCGCTCGACGCAGAAAAGGGCGGTCGCCGAGTCGCTCGGAAGGTCGGCCACGAGCGCGCCGAGGTCGAACGGGTCGAGGATCTCACGGGTGTAGCGCTCGGCGTACTCGGGCGCAAGCGTGATGCGGTTGCGCTTGCCCACGCCCTGCCGGTCGTCCTCACGGTACTGGAGCTGGCGCAGCTCGGTCGTCGGCGCCAGCTCCTTCAGGTGCCGGTAGCCGATGTCCGCCGCGGCGAGCGCGAGCTGCAGCCGCGCCGAGTTCGCCCAGGAGTAGTCGGGGCCTCGAACGCCACGGCGCTGGCGAAGATCGAGGAGCAACCCCACGCCCGCGCCGGTGAGCTGCTCGATGAAGGCACCGGCCGTGAAGCCGTACACGCCGATCGTCACGATGCGCCTCATCGCAGCACCTGGCCAACTCGGTGACACGACGGGACGCCAAGCCCGAGTCTTCGGCACTCGCTGAAAGCGGCGCGGCACGCGCGCCCCTGTGCGGCGGTGGACACGGTCACGACGGCCCACCGCCGCCCCGCTACGGCACGAGTGCCGGCTGGTCCACGGCCCATAACCACGACCCATCCGGCTGGCGACGGGCGATCTCGACGGTCACTTCGCCGGTGGTCAGCGTGGACGCTGTGAGTGCCAGGTCTTCGCTCACCAGCGCTGGATGCTGCCTGCCCGGCGCGAGCACCGGCGCGGCCGCGACAAACTGCTCGTACACCTTGCGGATCTCCGCATGTCCGGTCGCGAGGTTGCCCGGCGGAAACGCCAGCACGGCGTTCGGCTCGTACAACGCCACCAGCCCGTCGACGTCGCCCGCGTTGGCGCGCTCGATGAAGTACCTGCCCAGGTCGTTCGGCTCAGTGGCCACTTTCTTATTGGTCATACTGATAAGGCTCCCAACGAATCACGACATCCTGTGTCGTGTATTTCTGCAAAGGTTTTCGTTATGCGCGCCGACCGGTTGGTCTCGCTGGTGCTGCTGCTGCGCCAGCACGGTCGGCTGTCCGCGACCGCGCTGTCCCGCGAGCTGGAGGTATCCACCCGCACCGTGCTGCGCGACATCGAGGCGCTGTCCGCAGCCGGCGTCCCGGTCTACGCCGAACGCGGCCGGCACGGCGGTTTCGCGTTGTTGCCCGGTTTCCATACCGAGCTCACCGGACTGAACCACGACGAGGCACTTGCCCTGCTGGTCGCCGGATCACGGCGCGGCGCACAGGGATTCGGCCTCGGCTCGGCGCTCACTTCGGCCATGCGCAAGGTGGTCGACGCGCTACCCGAAAGCCATCGGGCCACCGCGGCCGGCGCGGCCCAGCGACTGCTCATCGACCCGGATACCGACCTCCTCTCACGCCGACTGGTCGCTGAAGAGGCGCCCGACACCGTAGTGACCGAGGTCCGGCGCGCGGTGTTCGCCGGACACAAGCTGCGCATCCATTACGCGGCTGTGGACCAGACCCCGAAGTGGCGCACCGTGGACCCGATCGGCCTGGTCACCGTCCGCGACCAGGTCTACTTACTGGCCACGAGGTCCGGCGCGGACCGCACCTACCGGCTGTCCCGGGTGTTGGCCGCCGAGGAACTTCCCGAATCCGCCCAGCGATCTGACCGGGTCGATCTGGACCGCGCCTGGCTGGAACGCAGCACGCGGTTTCGAACCGGCGGCGACCTAGTCACCGTGCTGGTACGGGTGAACCCGGCACAGCGGGAGGAACTGGTGGAGACCGCGCTGACCGTCCGTGCCGAAGAAGCCGACACAGACGGCTGGCTGCGACTGGAGGTGACCTTCCAAGATCCGAGACACGCCGAATGGGCACTGTGGCAACTCGCCACGAACGCGGAAGCCCTTGCCCCGCAATGGTTGCGCACCGCCCTGCGCAACCGCGCCGCCGCGATCGCCACCTGCTACGAAGTGTCATCCTGAGAGTTGCCGCCTTCGGCGGGCCGACGCGGAAGCTGACAAGCGCCGGCTCGCTCGCACAAACCTCGACCGCCGCCCCGACTACATCCTCGCCGACTACATGGCCTCAGGCACATAGCAAGTCAACGCACCCACACGCCGATGAGCGCGCACTCAGAGGGCTAGGAAAACCGCCGTTCGGAACAGTCCCGCACGCGTAGAGTCGCGCGCATGTCTTGCAGGATCACCGAATTGGTCATCGACTGCGCCGACCCGCAACGGCTGGCAGACTTCTGGTGCGAAGTCCTCGGCTACGTCGAACTCGGCTGGGAGGGCGACGACCACCTGGAGATCGGCCCGCCCGGAACCGGCTTCGGCGGGCCGCAGCCCACATTGTTGTTCGGTCGCAGCACCGAGCCGAAGCGCGGCAAACTGCGGCTACACCTCGACGTGAACCCCACCGACCGCGATCAGGAAGCGGAACTGGAACGGCTGCTCGCGGCAGGTGCGCGGAAGGTCGATATAGGCCAGCCCGGCGCCGCAACGTGGCACGTACTGGCCGACCCGGAGGGGAACGAATTCTGCCTGCTCCGGCGCCGAGTCGAGGCAGTGGAGAGCGACCCGAACGCACGGTAGCCGCGAAGCGCGTCGTGCTGTGCGCGGATGCTGGTCCAGTCCGCGCACGCCCATCAAATGTGACGAAGTCCAACCGTGGAAGGTGATGCAGGTCATTGCCAGCGCAGGCGTGGTTAGGCATCGTCGTCAATTCGTTTTTGGAAAGAACCTGGTTGGAGATGCCCAAATGGCCGACCACAATTTTGCTTACGACCTCACACTGGACGAGGCACGACGGCGCAGCGCCGTGGTCGCGGCGCTCGGTGACGACTGGGATCCGGCCGCGGTGCTCGCCGAGGAAGATCTGGCATACGACATGCTGTACTCGAATCTCGACGATGAGCAGCAGCGGATCTACGAGGAACTCGTCCTGGCCGGGATCCTGCCGGATCGGGCGACGCGCTATATCGCCGACTGATCTCACCGCCGAGCACGAACCATGACTGGTGTTCGGCGTATTGCCTCCGGCGAGTAGTGACCTAGCTGCTGCGGCTCGCGGCTGAGTTTCGTGGGCAGTGGCTGCGCAGTGATGCCGTCTAAGTCGCTTTCCAACGGTCACGCGGCCGCACCCCAGGTTCGACGGTCAGTGGCCGAGTTGCGGGGTCCGCAGAGGACCCCGCGACCGGCTGTACTGCGCCGCCCGCACCCCTCAGGCGGCGTCGAGGGCCGCAGTGATCTTGCGGGCCATCGCAGCCACAGCGGGACTGGACTCACCCTTGCGGGGCCCGACGGCGGCTTCGACGGCGACCAGGACGGTACCTCGGAAATTGTCGACCTCGCCCGGATGCTGCTCGCCGAGCAGGCGCATGGCCTCGGTCAGGGCCGGCAGCACCTGGTCGGCGAGTTCGGCGACAGACTTACCTCGCAGGTGAATGTCTTTGGACTTGGCGGCGAGCACATGCCCGACCAGCCCGGTCGCCGAGGTCAGGGCGATCGAGCCGTGCGAGATGCCCTTGTGCGGCGCACCGGAGGCGGCCATCAGCGACACCGCACCATAGGCGGCGGTACGCAGGGTGCTCTTGTCCTGGTCGGTCAGAGTGATGGTGACAGACATGTCGTGTACTCCTCGAAATCGGTTGTGGCACCGTGCCGGTGCCGGTCGTTTTGTTCGATGTACACACTGTCGCCGGGCCGACTGACACCGACCTGACACACACCTGACACCCCCACTGACACCGCGAACGACCATCAACGCACCAGCTAACCCGCTGACGACCACACCGCCCGAGACCGCTGTGGCTCAGAACGTCCTATGCCGCGACCACGCGTTCGATCAGGCACAAACGTTAGCCAGCAGTCGATCTCGCGAGCTTCTGCATCTGCCGCGGCGGCCCGGCCAGATCTAGCTCCAGAACATAACCTTGCGCACCCGCCGAAGCAGGTGGTTGCGCTGTGTCGCAGGCAATTCCCCGCGCACATCGCTGGACCCGAGGCCGAAATCCGAAACGGTGCCGACGGAGCGCTCAGGGATTTCGCTTCTCGCACAACGCCGCCCAAGTTGCGTGGTAATCGACTGTCCAAACGGTTGCCTCGATCACACATTCGCCATGCGCGTAGATCGTCTTCCCCTTGGCTATCATCAGACGCAATGCATGTCGAGTTGATGCTTGATTCTTTGGATGGACTGTCCGTGGGGGACGCTTTGGGGCAGCAGTTCCCGATCATGCGCCGATCCATCGCAGATCTTCGGGCAGACAATCTTCCTGCCGGACCGTGGGGGTGGACCGACGACACCGAAATGGCCTGCTCCGTGGTTACCGAGCTGTCCAGTCGCGGCGAGATCGACCAAGATCGGCTTGCCACCGCTTTCGCGCGACGCTTCGACCCGAGCCGTGACTACGGCTTCGCCACGGTCGGCACCTTGCGTCGAGTCCGCGATGGCGTGCATTGGCGCAAGGCGGCCGCAGCCGCGTTCGGTGACGAGGGTTCCTGTGGCAACGGTGCGGCCATGCGGGTTGCCCCCTTGGGTGCCTTTTACGCCGGCGATCCGGAAAAGGTTGTCGCCGAAGCGGTCCGGTCGGCGCAGGTGACCCATCTACATCCCGAAGGGATCACCGGTGCCGTCGCGGTTGCACTCGCCGCAGCCCACGCCGCGCATGCCCGCCTCAACGGGACACGGCCCACACCAACCGAATTCATCACCAGCATCCTGGACCGCCTCGACCA